>NZ_JACMYP010000451.1 GCF_020889705.1 Bradyrhizobium altum
ACTATCGCAAAATAGGCGCTCGCCTTCCGCAGGATCTCGTTGGCCTGCCGAAGCTCACGGTTCTCCCGTTCCAGGGCCTTCAGCTTCTCGGCCATCTCGGTCGGAACGCCGGTCCGCTGCCCGCTGTCGATCTCGGCCTTCTTGACCCAGTCATGCAGCGTCTGCGGGGTGCAGCCGATCTTGGCCGCAATCGATGTCACTACCGCCCAGCGCGAAGGGTGCTCGCCGGCATGATCCAGAACCATCCGAACCGCACGGTCCCGGACCTCAGGCGAAAATTTGTTCGTCGTCTTGCTCGTCATGGCTCCATCCTCTCAGGAGTTGGAGCCTCCGGCAAACCCGGGGCGGTTCATGACCATCAGAAAAGATCATTCAAAGTCAAGTCCTTAGACCGGAAACCCTCTCAGATAGAAGGCAGCGTTACCACGTCCTCAAATGCCACGCCAGCGGCTTCGGTCGAGCTGGAAAGTGAAATCGTAAGCGTTCGAACTCCAGACCCGGAAAGCTTGCAATCTCAAAAGCACGGCCGTGCCAAATGCTGAATCCCACTCAATGGCTTGCATCCCTTTTTACGGACGACCGCTTGCCTGTGCGTAAGTGAATCGATTGAGTGGCCGCTTGAGACCTAGGTTCTCTCGTAGTGTTTTTCCGGAGTATCGGGACCTGAATTTACCTCGACGGCGCAACTCGGGAATAACGAGCTCAACAAAATCCTCGAGCCCGCTAGGAAAAACTGCCGGCAATACGTTGAACCCGTCAGCTGCATATTGGTCAAATGCATCCACCATGAGGTCGGCGACCTCATCCGGTGTTCCGACAACCATTAGATGGCCTTTGCTGTCCGATATGAAGCGGATCAGTTGCCTCCAGGTGAACTTCTGGCGTACAGCTAGTTCGAGAAGCACCTTCTGCCGACTCTGCATGTAATTCGTCTGCGGTAGAGACTCGGGCACCAATGAGTCGAGGTTCATTGAACGCACGTCGGTGACAAACCCCAGTAAACGATCACCCAATTCAGTTAGGAGATCGACGTGTATATAGGATTGCAGTTTTTGAAGCTTCTCACCCGCTTCCTGCTTAGTCCTTCCAACGATCGGTACAATGCCCGGCATGACGAGCACCTGATCGTCTTCTCGCCCAAGTACGCGCGCTTTCTCTTTAAGAGTAGCATAATGGCGTTTACTATCCTCTAAGGTAGGCGCGGCGGTGAACACGACCTCGCCGACTTCTGCAGAGAATTCTATTCCAACATCGGATGCGCCGGCTTGAACTAACACGGGATACCCTTGCGGTGGCCTTGCAATGTTCAGTGGGCCCCTGACCGACAAGTAGTGTCCTCGGTGGTTAAGCAAATGCAGCTTCGTGGTGTCAGCGAAAATTCCGCTCTTCTTGTCGCGAATGAAAGCGTCGTCTTCCCACGTGTCCCAGAGACCCTTGACAACTTCCACGAATTCCCGCGCCCGAGCATAGCGCGCGCCATGATCTGGAAGTTCCTCTTCGCCGAAATTTGCAGCTTCGAACTTAGATGCCGAGGTAACAATGTTCCAAGCCGCGCGTCCTCGCGATAGGTAGTCAAGTGAAGCGAACATGCGTGCAAGATGATAGGGCTGGCAGTACGTCGTCGTCGCTGTCGCGACAAGCCCGATGTCTTGTGTTTTCGATGAGAGCGCCGACAATAGTGTGATCGGCTCGAACCCATCATTTCTGCTTGTGCGAGCTATCGCGTGATCTCGTTCGACTACGCTTGGACTGTCGGCGAGAAATAAGAAGTGAAACGAGGCACCTTCGGCAAGGGCCGCCAAGTGAGCGTAATAATCGATATCAACTCCGCCATTCGCAGGCACGCTCGGATCGCGCCATGCACCTTCGTTATATCCGGCCTGAAGCAGGAACAATCCAAGCTTCATTTCATCGTTGCGCATACCGTATCTCCAGTTGAATTGACATCCCTTTCAGATCGCGGAGCGTGTTCATTAACGCCCCACAACAGCGCGCCTGAACGCTCGACTTATCGAAGCCCTCGACGAGTGCACTTTCAGACACAGCCGGTCTGACACAAATCTTCCGAGGCCAGTGTAAGGGGATGCTCCAACTAAAGCGCTCAACTGTCGTCAAACCTTGCCTTATGCGCGCTCGGTCGGAGCAGATCTCGCCGCTGCACATTGAGACAGGCGAGGACTTAACTCTTCGATCAAGTCCGAATACTGATCTTGGTCGATGGAGCATGTCGAATTCCTCGTAGGCGACGTTTGATCGTTCAATCTTCCATTGGACAGCATATGACATGCGTCCGCCGTACAGATCAAATACCCGTGCTGGTAGTTGACCGGCGCAACTTTGTTGCATCTCGCTCAATATCGAAGGACTGGTGGTTTGGCTCTGATGATCACAAGAGGTCGATTGCTGTGGCCGAATTCAAAACACGGGCGCATTCCACCAATTCCATCGATTTCTCAATCAAGGTTGATCTTGCTGCTCCTTGGAACGCAGTTGGGGTCCGCCGCGCCACGCGCTCCCCCTCAAGGTCTTACGTGTCAACTCGTTCCCTGACGCAGAGTTAGCTCAACCGTGTCGCCTGCGTTTCTTCCAAGAGAATGACCTTTCTCAGCCCCATCTCAGACAGGAGAAGCGAAGGCGAGACGTCTGAACCTCCTCCGAATGAGTGGACACCTGTAAAAGGATCGGGGAGCCAGGAGTTGTCGAATGGAATGACGTCAACCTCGGTCGTTTGCCGAGGACTACAAGCGGCAGGCCGCTGAGCTCGTGCTTTCGTGTGGTTGCTCGATGACTTCGGTCGGCAAGGAACTCGGTCTGCGCGATTCGGTGCTGCGGCGCTGGGTAAGCTCCGGCAGGAGCCGGCATCCGGCGACGCGGCGCCCGACGACGTAAGCGACGCCGATGCCGGCGGACCGGGCTGCCGAGATGGCCCCGCTGCGCGAGGAGAACGAGCGGCTGCGCATGGAGCGCGACATTTTAGAAAAGTGTCCAGCGCGGTGGCGGGCCCGTGCGGCGTAGAAACAGCCTTGTGCTATCCTCGACGGTTGGGAGGGTAGCGGCCGTTCGATTATTGGAGGCTCAATCCCCGTTAAAAAACATCGTCCATTGGTGCATGCGAACTTGAGAGTCGTGACGTCGCCCTGGCGACTATGCCGATTAGGAAGATGACGATTGGCATAGCCCAGACCCTCCTGCCCGTCATTGAATGGAGGATTGCCATGCCTAAGAAGAGGACGGCCGGCGGCCGTCCGGAATTGAAGCCGGTCAACGTTGGGGCCGGTGCTATCGACATCGGATCAAAGATGCGCATGGCTGCGGTGAACACCGCTTGCACCGACGTGCCGGTGCGCTCTTTCGGCACATTCACGCAAGACCTGCATGAGTTGGCGGACTGGTAAAAAACGTGCGGCGTGACGAGTGTCGCGATGAACTCAACCGGGGTCCATTGGATCCCGGTCTACGAGATTCTGGAGCAGCACGGGTTTGAGGTGATTCCGGTCAATGCGCGGTACGCCAAAGAACGTGCCCGGGGCGCAAAACCTATGTCAGCGATGCCGCGTGGCTGCGCCAGCTTCATTCCTATGGCCGGTTACGCGGCAGCTTCCGGCCTGATGCCGAGATCGCAACCCTGCGCGCGTATCTGCGCCGTAAGCGCGAATTTGTCCGCACCTTTTGCTTTTGAGC
>NZ_JACMYP010000452.1 GCF_020889705.1 Bradyrhizobium altum
TCGTGTTCTTCTGCGCCTTCGGCGAGCGCTCCGCGATGGCCGTGGCCGCCGCGAAGAAGGCGGGATTGGCGAACACCGCCCATATCGAAGGCGGCATCGATGCGTGGAAGAAGGCCGGTGGGCCGGTGGTGATGGGGTAAGACATCCAGCCCTGCGGCCCACACGAAAAATATCTCACCGTCCCCCTGAGGTGCGAGCAGAGCGAGCCTCGAAGGGCGACGGCCCCACTTCCTCCGCGAACTCCTGGAGATATCCGGGCCGTGCATCCTTCGAGGCTCGCAAGGGCTCGCACCTCAGGATGACGGAACGTGGATCGCGGGGCACATCAACTACCGCGCCACGCGCTGCAGTTCCGCCGTCAACCGATCCAGCGCATCCGCCAGCATCACGCCGCCGCACACGGTCAGCCGCTCCGGCAGCACGATCCGCTTGCTCTCCGGATAGAAGCGCTCCAGCGCCGGATGCAGCAGGAAGGCGCGGCCCTCATCCTCGGCGCGATCGCCGGCCTCCGACACCAGGATGAAATCCGGCCGCAGTTTTACGATTGCCTCCAGCGAAGCAAATCCGCCGGCGCTGAAGCCGAGCTCGCCGGCAGCGTTGGTCAGGCCGGTTGCCGCCAGGAGCGAGTTGATCAGGCTGCTGTCGCCGGAGACAAAGCCGCGGCGCTCCACCGGCAGCACCCGATAGTGATGACCATCCGCCACCGCCCGGGCCCGCGCGATCGCCGCATCGAGGCGCGAGATCTCGGCCTCTGCGCGATCCGGATGCCGCACGACATCGCCCATCGCGCGGATCTGGTCCCTCACCTCGTCCAGCGTGCGCGGCACCGTGAATTCGACCAGATGCAATCCGTTGGCCTTCAGGAGATCGCGCGTCGCGCGCTTGTCGAACAGGCTGACCACGACGAGGTCGGGCTTGAGCAGCAGCACGTCCTCGGCCTCGCCGGACAGAAGCGGATAGTTTCGCGCCTTGTCGGCGGCCCAGGATTGCCAGGCATCGCGCGAAAAGCGGCTGAGGCCGAGGATCTGGTCCGGGTCGGCCAGCGACAGCACGAGCTGGTCGCTGCAGACATTCATCGAGACGATGCGCGGTCCGGCGGCGGACGCGGCAGCGCACGAGATCAGCCATGCCGCTGCGGCCACCGCTGCGAGACGCTGCATCCTCATCAGACGTCCGCCCATGGCACGATGACGGCCTCGCGCTGAAATTCGGCGCGGTAGGCGCTGATCCGGAACACGTTGGCCAAAACATTCTCCGACAGCGCCTCATCCGGCGCGCCTTGGGCCGCCAGCCGTCCGTCCGACAGCACCAGCACGTGATCGGCAAAGCGCGCGGCAAGCCCGAGATCGTGGGTCACCACGATGACCAGCACGCCGGTGTCGGCGACGTTGCGCAGCTTCTGCATCACGTCGATCTGGTGACGCGGATCGAGCGAGGCGGTCGGCTCGTCGGCGAGGATCACCGGCGCCTCCACCGCCAGCACCCGGGCCAGCGCGACGCGGCTGCGCTCCCCGCCGGAGAGCTCGGTGACGCGGCGGTCGCTGAATTCGATGACATCGACCGCCTGCATCGCCCGCAGCACCGCCTCAATATCCCTCGGCGACAGCCGCGCCGGATCGGTCGCGCCATGCGGATAGCGACCGAGCGCCACGATATCGCGCGCCGGCAGCGGCCAGTGCACCATGTGCCCCTGCGGCAAATAGGCGAAACGTTTCGCGCGCTCGCGCAGCTGCAGCGACGCCAGGGCGTCGCCGGCGATCCTGACCTCGCCGTCGGATGGAATCAGCCCGGCGAGCGCGCGCAGCAGCGTGGTCTTGCCGGCGCCGTTCGGACCGACCAGCGCGGCCAGATGTCCCGCTTCCAGCGACAGCGAGACATCGTGCAGCACTTTACGGCTGCCGAGCGAGGCATTGAGCGCGGTGGCGGAGAGCAGCGTCATGCCACGCCTCCGCCGAGCGCGCGGCGTTCGCGCATGATCAGATAGAGGAAGAACGGCACGCCGATGATCGAGGTCAGCACGCCGACCTTGATATCCGACGTCGAGGGGATGATGCGCACCGCGATATCGGCGGCGAGCAGCAGCGCCGAGCCGGTGAGCGCGCTCGGCACCAACAGCCGCGCCGGATCGTGACCGATCAGAGGGCGCATCAGATGCGGTGCGACGAGGCCAATGAAGCCGATCGTGCCGGTGACCGCGACCGCGCCCCCGACGCCGAGCGCAACACCCGTGATCACGAGCAACCTTAGCCGCCCTACATCGACGCCGAGACTCTGCGCGGCTTCCTCGCCGAGCGTCAGCGCACGGAACGCGTTCGCCTGGCTGAGCAGGACGGCCGCGCCCGCGATGATGAAGGGCAGCGCCAGCGCCACGTGCTGGACGCTGCGGTCCTCCAGCGAGCCGAGCAGCCAGAATGCGATCTCCAGCACCACAAACGGATTGCTGGAGAGATTCATCACCAGCGCCGTCGCAGCTCCCGCAAAGCTCGAGATCGCGAGTCCCGCGAGGATCAGAATCAGCAGCCCGGCATTGCGGCCGGCGATCGCAAGCAGCGCGAACACCGAACCGAACGCGGCGATGATCGCCACCACCGGCAGCGCATAGGAACGCACATCGGCGAGGCCCAGCGCGATCACCAGCACGGCACCGAATGCCGCCGATTGCGGCGCACCGAACAGCGACGGCGAGGCCAGCGGATTGCGCAGCAGTCCCTGCAGCGCTGCGCCCGATAGCCCGAGAATACCGCCGATCGCGAACGCCAGAATGGTGCGCGGCAGCCGGATCTCGCGCACGATCACCTGCGCCACGTCGCTGCCGCCGCCGAACAGCGCCTCGATCACCGCAAGCGGCGACAGCCGCACCGGCCCGATGCCGAGCGAGAGCACCAGCAGCAGGACCACGAGCGCGAGCAGCGCCGCGGTGACGCCCCACCGGCGCCGCGCCGCGACCTCGGCCGCCAAGGCAAAATCCTGCACGCTCATTGGATCCATGCTCTTACAGCGATCGCCGTGGCAGACAAGCGACACTCGACAGAAACCGTGGCGACCTGGCGGCCGCCCGACCTCCGCCGGATTGACTTTGCTGCCCAGCCGAACCCTAGATGAACATGACGGTTCTTTCATGAGATGAAAAGGGAATGCGGTGCGGGGAAACTTCCCCAACGCCGCGGCTGCCCCCGCAACTGTATGCGGTGAATCCTTCGTCACAGGCCACTGGGAATCTCGGTCCTGGGAAGGCGACGAAGGGTAACGACCCGCGAGCCAGGAGACCTGCCGTCAGCCGTGGTCACACGCGAAGATGCCGGTCGGGGAGTACAGGCATGAGCTTCACTTGAGGCTGCAAGCAGCTGAGCCTGCGAGCACGATGGTGAGACTGGTTCGCGGTGACGTGCCACTGACGTTACCGAGGTCTCACTTACATGTTCTCCATCCTTTCCCATCGGCGGCGCCGCGCGCTTCTGCTCGCGTCGACGATGATCGCGCCGACAATCGTTCTCTCAACCGCACGGGCGCAGCAGGTGCCCTCTCCCAATCAGCTGCCGGCCATCGAAATCACCAGACCGGGCGACCAGAATTTTACGCGCGCCAAGCCGGCCGCTGACGAAGCGCCGGCGCCGCGCCGCCCGGCGCCGGGCACCACGCAAGGCAACAATGTGGGCAGCGGAGCAGGATCAAAC
>NZ_JACMYP010000453.1 GCF_020889705.1 Bradyrhizobium altum
CCCGCTTCTTGAGTTTGATTCCGCGACGTTCGGGTCGAAAGGAGGGCTTTGCCTTTCACCGAAATATTACCGGGCTCATACAGCTGGTTTTCACTAACGTGGCTGCCAAGCTAGTCGAAATTCTGCGCCAATCGGGCGGGTTTGAAGGTTCATGTCAGCCATTTTTTGGGCCGGGCGCAATGTCCTGGCCGAAATCGACGAGCTTGACGCCGAAAAGTGGAAGGGCTGAACGTCGCATCACTATCACTCGTCGGTTGTCCGGGAGCGCTGCTGCGGGCGTCACGCACGCAGAGCGCGCGGAAGATGGTGTTGGCGAACTCGCCCGCAAGATGCGCCATAACTGCATCGCTCTTGCCCTCGGCCACCGTCCGTAGCGATCCTGCGATCCCTGTACTCACCGGCACATGCCTTCAGCGGCGCGTGCGAACGCAGGGCGATGCGGTCCACATCATGTGATTCGTTCAGGCCCGTGCGATCGAGACTGTTATCGAGAGCTTGGTGGTCCTTTTTTGGATGGCGGCGCTCCTAAAGAGACGGTGTTGGCCCGTGTCAGATTCAAAGCCGACCGAGCGTTTTTGAGCGATCGGGACTGCGGGGTTGCGCGAATGATGTCGCCGGCCAACCTGGCGAGCTGCCAGCCGTTATCCCGTTCTTTGCTTGCCGCGTCGAGCGACCCGGCCATTCACGAAGCGAAGGATTTCGAGAAGCTGAACCTCGCATTGACGGTGCCGACGGTGCCTCCTCCAAGGCATACAACCTACTGCCGCTCGCTACCCATCTTGAGCAGCAAGGCCGCACGCTGATCACTGAAGAGCTCGTTGGGTCAATTGTGATCAGCTCTCGTGCTCTTCGCCAAAATCCGGTGCCGATCTGCGCCTAAGAATCAGGACATGCGGAGGATATCCGCGCGGGGTGCAACGCTCTGATGACTGCGCGCGCGCGCAGGCCGAAGAGAGCCGGATTGATGGATCGCCGCAGAGTCCGCGGCACCTGAAGTTGCTATCAGGCAATCTTCTCACGACGTCAATGGCGGCGCGCTTGAAGCGCGCGGCTCCCCAATACCAATCACGCCGCGGCCGACACCGGAGAACTTGTTGACCTTGCGCGGTGGCGGCTAAGCGTCTCCGACGGTTGAGGATCAAAAAGCTTCGCCAAGCCTAATACACGCCGTCCATCGTTAGCCGTGGCGTCCAGGCACCCGCATCTAATTTCTCTCCTGGGACCGCCTCAGGCCGAAACACGCGACATGGCTGTGTCCAAGTACCAGATTTGAACAGAGGCTTTCTGAGATGGCGCAGGGTTCTCAAACAGGCCACATGGACCATCATGTGTTGCGAACGCCGCGCAGACGCTCCGAACGCCGCCGTAGCAGTTCGACCGTGGTCAGCATCGCGATGGAGAACAGGATCAGCACGGTGGCGGCAGCAGTAATGGTCGGACTGATCTCCTCGCGGATGCCGGAAAACATGGCCCTGGGCAAGGTCCGTTGCTCGACGCTGGCTACGAAGAGGGCAAGCACCACTTCATCGAAAGAGGTGCCGAAGGCGAAGAGCGCACCGGAGATCATGCCCGGTAGGATGAGCGGCAGGGTGACCTTGAAGAAGACGGTGATCGGCGGCGCACCGAGACCGGCGGCTGCACGGGTTAGTGAGTGATCGAAACCCATCATGGTCGCGGTCACAGTGATGACGACAAAAGGAGTGGCTATCGTCGTGTGCGCCAGTATCAGCCCGGTATAGGAGTTGAGCAACCCGACATCGGCATAGAAGAAATACACGGCCACCGCGGTGATCACGAGCGGGACGACAATGGGCGAGATCAGCAGGCTCATCACCGCCGTGCGCCAGGGGAAGTTCGGGCGACTGAGCCCGAGCGCAGCAAGCGTGCCGAACGCGGTCGACAGTAACGTGACCAACACGGCGACGAAGATCGAGTTGTGCAGCGCGCCCTGCCACCGGCTGGTCAAGAAGAATTCCTCATACCAGCGCAGCGACAGCCCAGGCATCGGATAGGTGAAGAAGGGCACAGAATTGAACGACAGTGGGATGATCACGAGGATCGGCGCGATCAGAAACAGTAGCACAGCTCCGCAGATCAGCCGGTGCAGACAGCACCAGCCCTTCTCCATCGGAGAGGCATAGGCAGAAGCGGCCATCGTTCTCACCCCATTTTGATCCGGTCGACGCCGACCAGTTTGTTGAAGACGTAGTAGAGCAGCAGAGTGGCGGTGAGCAGGATGGCGCCAAGGGCCGAGGCCATGCCCCAGTTCAGCTCCTCGTTCGTGTAGTGGGCTACGAAGTAGCCGACCATCTGATCATTGGCGCCCCCGACCAGCGCGGGGGTAATGTAGTAGCCTAGGCACAGGATGAAGGTCAGCAGGCAGCCGGCGGCGATCCCCGGCAAGGTCTGGGGAAAGTAGACCTTCCAGAAGGCGTAGAACGGCCCAGCGCCGAGCGAGCGGGCGGCACGGACATGGCTGGGCGAGATCGTCTTCATCACGCTGTAGATTGGCAGCAGCGTGAAGGGCAGCTGGATATGCGTCATGGCTACCACCGTGCCGACCCGGTTGAAGATGAGTTGGGCGGGCTCCGATATGATATTCAGCGCTATCAGCATCTCGTTGACCACGCCGTGCTGCTGCAGAAGCACGACCCAGGCTGTGGTGCGCACCAGCAGTGAGGTCCAGAACGGCAGCACGACCATGATCATCAGCAGATTGCTATACTTGGGCGGCAAGGTCGCCAAGAGATAGGCCACCGGGAAGCCCAGCAGCAGTGTCGCGGCGGTCACGCCGATGCTGATACCAAGCGTGCGCAGGAACATGTCGCGGAAGATCGCGCTCTCCGGAGGCGAGGAGACGATCTGGCTGTCGGGGCCATATTGGTAATCGAGCGAACGCAGCAGGTAATAGGCCGTATAGCGCGAGCTACCACGCTTTAGCAGGCTCCAGACGCCGTGCTGCCCCCAGAACGGGTTGATCTCAATCAGCGCCGCCTTGTAGGGACCGACGGAAAGCGTGTTCGCCCTTCGGGCGCTCGAAGTGACCTGGCTGCCGAGGCCGGGCAGCTCGTAATTCATCCGCTTGCCGATCGCCCCCGTGGTCTTTTGCGCCCAGGCCTGCTTAAGGTCTCCAGCAAGGGCGGCATAGACGCTCTCGTCGGGCAGGTCCTTGCCATCCCAAGAGCTTAGCGCTGCCGTGGTTCGCGGCATCAGTGTCCGCAGCGTATCGTCATGGATTGCATTGAACATCATCCGGCCGATCGGCAAGATGAAGGCAATCAGGATGAACAGCAGGAGCGGCAGGACGAGGGTAAAGGCCCTCAGCTTGCGTCGGCGCTCGATCCGCTGCAGCTGGATCCGCAGCGGCACGCCGTCGGGGCTGCCAGCGATTTGGACGGCCATCGTCACCATCGACTCCTCTCCTTCAGATCGTCCGTTTGGGACGGGAAGCTCTCCCCGTCGTTGCAATTTCTTTATTTCAGGAACCAAGCGATAAATCCTGACGCAGCTCCTCGCCCTTGTCAGCCCAGAAGGCGGAGTCAATCACCAGAATATTGCCCATACGCGGACGCAGTCGAAAGCTGAGGCAACGTCGCCGGAGCCCGCCGTTACCGGCAGGAGACTTCCGTTT
>NZ_JACMYP010000454.1 GCF_020889705.1 Bradyrhizobium altum
CTGGCGCCCTGGCAGGTCCAGCCCGAGATGCGCAGATCGGGCGCGTCGGCCTGTTTGACGAAGCCGAGGCAGGCACGGCTGCCGTCCTGCCGCGCCGGACGCAACAGGGTGACGCCGCCGAACTTGCTGTCGACGATGCCGGCGGCCTCGAGCTCGCGGACACCGCCGGGGTCGAGCCGCCCGGCAATTTCGGTCACTGCAGGCCCCATGGCCTCGCCGCCGGGGCGGTAGATTTCCAGCTCGGCTGCCGGCGCGCCGTTGGCATCGGTCCAGCGGAAGACGTCCTTGCGGCCGCCCTCGGGATGCCGAAGGATTTCGTAACTCTCTGTTTTATCTCGCGGATCGAGCCTGCCGATGGCAAAAGCCGGTGCCGAGCGGACCGCCAGGCTCCAGCCTGCGGCAGGAGGTGCTGCCATCGCGGTTGCTTCCGGCAGCTGCCTCCATAGATAGGTGCCGAGCACGACGAACAGCGCGAGCACGGCGACATAGGCGAACAGCCCGGAGAGCGTGGCGTACACCTCGTCCACGAAGCTCGTCAGCGCTGATGGATTTCTCGTATGATAGGGCGCGGCCGGATCGGCCCGAAATAAACGCATCAAAACGCTCAAAAGCTACGCAACGTTGTCTTGACGGGGTTTCTCGCATAGAAGCGCTGCCTCTTCCCTTTCCGCAGCTTGCGGGGGAACGGGCATTTTTCGTCGGAGAGTGAACGATGGGTTACAAAGTCGCGGTGGTCGGAGCGACCGGCAATGTCGGGCGCGAAATGCTCAACATTCTCGACGAGCGCAAATTCCCCGCCGACGAGGTTGTCGTGCTGGCCTCGCGCCGCAGCGTCGGCGTCGAGGTCTCCTATGGCGACCGCACGCTCAAGGTGAAGGCGCTCGAGCACTATGACTTCTCCGATGTCGACATCTGCCTGATGTCGGCCGGCGGTTCGGTCTCCAAGGAATGGTCGCCCAGGATCGGCGCCGCCGGCGCGGTCGTGATCGACAATTCCTCGGCCTGGCGCATGGATCCGGACGTGCCGCTGATCGTGCCGGAGGTGAACGCGGATGCGGCCGCCGGCTTCACCAAGAAGAACATCATCGCCAACCCGAACTGCTCGACCGCGCAGCTCGTCGTCGCGCTGAAGCCGCTGCACGACAAGGCGACGATCAGGCGCGTCGTGGTCGCGACCTATCAGTCGGTGTCGGGCGCCGGCAAGGACGCGATGGACGAATTGTTCTCGCAGACCAAGGCCGTCTACACCAATGACGAGCTGATCAATAAGAAGTTTCCGAAGCGCATCGCCTTCAACATCATTCCGCAGATCGACGTCTTCATGGAAGACGGCTACACCAAGGAAGAGTGGAAGATGATGGCGGAGACCAAGAAGATCCTTGATCCCAAGATCAAGCTGACCGCGACCTGCGTGCGCGTGCCGGTCTTCGTCAGCCACTCCGAAGCCGTGAACGTCGAGTTCGCCAACCCGATCACGGCGGACGAGGCGCGCAACATCCTGCGCAATGCGCCGGGCTGCCTCGTGATCGACAAGCACGAGCCGGGCGGCTACGTCACGCCCTATGAAGCGGCCGGCGAGGACGCGACCTATATCAGCCGCATCCGCGAGGATGCGACCGTGGAGAACGGCCTGTCGTTCTGGTGCGTGTCGGACAATCTGCGCAAGGGTGCGGCGCTGAACGCGATCCAGATCGCGGAAGTCCTGATCAACCGCAAGCTGATCACCGCGAAGAAGAAAGCGGCCTGACGGCGGGGACCAGCGGGGGCGTAACCATGTCGGAACAGCTGGCTCCCACCCCATCAGGCCCCCCGGGCGCCGCGCATCATGCGCGGCTTCGAATATGTGCTGTTCAACAGCCGCTGGCTGATGGCGCCGTTCTATGTTGGCCTGGTGGTGGCGCTTGCCGTGCTGCTGCTGAAATTCGCGCGCATGCTCTGGGAGTTCGTCCTGCATGCGGCCGGCTACAAATCGACGGAAGTCATCCTCGATGTGCTCGCGCTGATCGATGTCACGCTGGTCGCCAATCTCATTCTGATCGTGGTGTTTTCGGGCTACGAGAACTTCGTCTCGCGCATCGATACGTCGGGCAACCCGAGCTGGCCGATCTGGATCACCAAGATCGATTTTGCCGGGCTGAAGCAGAAGCTGCTGGCGTCGATCGTCGCGATCTCCGCCATCCACGTGCTGGAAGCGTTCCTGAATATCGATGCCGCCTTCGACGCAACGCGGATGACCTGGCTCGTCGCCGTGCACCTGGTGTTCGTGATCTCAGCGCTGTTGCTCGCGCTCTCGGATCGCTGGGGCGGCTATCACGGTGATGAGTAGCCGGTAGCTAGAGCGCGCAGCTATGCGCCGGCCTTCACGGCATCAGTGACGCTGATGAATTCCTTCGCGACCCGGTCGAGCACGAACAGCGAGCCCTCGGCGACGCCGAAATAGGCGCCGTGCAATTGCGTCTCGCCGCTCTCGACGCGCTCGCGCACGAACGGGAACGTCATCAGGTTCTCCAGCGAGCGGAACACCGCGGCCTTCTCGATGCGGGTGACGAAGTCCTGCATGCTCTCATGATCGCGCTGCTCGACGATCTCGCCCGGCTTGATGAACATCTGCATCCATTTGCCGATGAAGTCGCCTGGCGTCAGCGGCTTGATCTTGTCGACGAAGGCGCGGATGCCGCCGCACTGGGCATGGCCCAGCACCACGATGTTCTTCACCTTCAGCACGGTCACGGCATATTCCAGCGCGGCCGAGACGCCGTGGGCGTTGCTGTCGGGCTGATAGACCGGAACCAAATTGGCGATGTTGCGGACCACGAACAACTCGCCGGGGCCGGCATCGAAGATTACTTCCGGCGAGACGCGGGAATCGCAGCAGCCGATCACCATGGTCTCGGGAAACTGGCCGCGTTCCGACAGGTCCCGGTATCGCGACTGTTCAGTCGGCAACCGCTGGGTCGCGAAGGTCCGGTAGCCGTCGATCAACTGCTTCGGAAAGGATTTCATGGCCCTTGGCTAACCACATGCTGGTGACGGGAACAAGACTTTCGGCGTGCAGCCTGAGATGATACGGCAGCGTTGAAGGATGGTTCCGCCCAATGCCCAAATGGACAGCGGCGGAGCCCGAGCCCCCAGGAGAATGCCAATGACCCGTCCGCGCCGCAGCCTGTTGTTCATGCCGGGATCGAATGCGCGGGCGCTGGAGAAGGCCCGCACGCTGGCGGCGGATGGCATCATCCTCGACCTGGAGGATTCCGTTGCCCCCGACGCCAAGGCGGTGGCTCGCGAGCAGATCGCCAAGGCGGTCGCCGCTAAGGGCTTTGGCAAGCGCGAGGTCCTGATCCGCATCAACGCGCTCGACACGCCCTGGTGGGTCGACGACATCGGCATGGCCGGCAAGGCGCAGCCGGACGGGATCCTGGTTCCGAAGATTTCGACCGTCGACGATCTCAACGCCGTCGCCGATCGCCTCAGCGACATCAATGCCCCTGCGTCGATCCGGGTCTGGGCGATGATCGAGACCGCGCGCGCCGTGCTCGACGCCGACAAGCTTGCCGCGGCATCGAAGGATTCGGAAACCCGGCTCGCCGGCTTCGTGTTCGGGCCGAACGACATCG
>NZ_JACMYP010000455.1 GCF_020889705.1 Bradyrhizobium altum
CGCAGCCAGCCAGTGCCCGGTCGCCGCCATTCGGGTCATCGAAAGCGACGCTGGCGATGACGAGCGCGCCAGCGCCGTCAGTGCGCCTTCTCCGGCTCAGGCCGAGCGGCATGCCGCGAGAGACCAAGGCATTCCGGGAGGACACGATGGGACGGTTTGAAGGCAAGGTAGCCGTGGTGACCGGCGCCGGCGCTGGCATCGGCAAGGCATGCGCCCTCGCCATCGCGCGCGAGGGCGGCAGAGTGGTGGTCGCCGACATTGATGGCTCGGCGGCCATCGCCTGCACCGCGCAAATCGCGGCCGAAGCGGGCCACGCGCTGGCCCTGGACATCGACATCGCCGATGCGCAGGCGGTGGCAGCGCTGTTCGAGACGGCGGAGCGGCACTTCGGTGGGGTCGACCTGCTGGTGAACAACGCGAGCGCCATGCATCTGACTCCGCACGACCGCGCGATCCTCGACCTGGACCTGGCGGTCTGGGATCAGACCATGGCGACCAATCTGCGCGGCACGTTGCTCTGCTGCCGGCAGGCCATCCCACGGATGATCGCCCGCGGCGGTGGCGCGATCGTCAACATGTCGTCGTGCCAGGGGCTCAGCGGTGACACCGCGCAGACGTCCTACGCCGCGTCGAAGGCGGCGATGAACATGCTATCGGCCTCGCTCGCCACCCAGTACGGTCATGCGCAGATCCGCTGCAACGCGGTTGCGCCGGGTCTCATCATGACCGAGCGTCTCCTCGCCAAGCTGGACGAGTGCATGCAACGGCATCTGCGCCGGCACCAGCTCCTGCCGCGCGTCGGCCGCCCCGAGGACGTGGCCACGCTGGTGGCGTTCCTGCTCTCCGACGATGCTGCGTTCATCACCGGCCAGGTCGTGTGCATCGATGGCGGCATGCTGGCGCATGTGCCGACATACGCCGACGGTGGCAACAGCCGCGCTGCGCGGCCTTCCGGCGAGACCGCCGAAGCGGCCGCGTCGCCGCGCTGCTGATGAACATGCTGCTCAACCCGTTGGCCCGTCGGCATCGGCTGCGGCACGACATCCCGGTCGTGCCCGGCGCTTTCCCCTTGGTCGGGCATCTTCCCGCCATCGTCTGCGACCTGCCGCGCCTGCTGCGGCGCGCGGAACGGACGCTAGGCAGCCACTTCTGGCTGGATTTCGGCCCTGCCGGACAGCAGATGACCTGTCTGGATCCGGATGCTTTCGCACTGCTCCGGCACAAGGACGTGTCCTCGGCGCTGATCGAAGAGATCGCGCCCGAATTGTTCGGCGGAACGTTGGTCACTCAGGACGGCACCGTGCACCGGCAGGCGCGCGATGCGATCCAGGCGGCGTTCCTGCCGATGGGGCTGACCCGGGCCGGCATCGGCGAGCTGTTCGCGCCCGTCATCCGGGCGCGGATGCAGAGGTGGCGCGACCGCGGCGACGTAACCATCCTGCGCGAAACCGGCGATCTGATGCTCAAGCTCATCTTCAGCCTCATGGGAATCCCCGCGCAGAACCTGCCGGATTGGCATCGCAAGTACCGGCAACTGCTGCAGTTGATCGTCGCGCCCCCGATCGACCTGCCCGGACTGCCCTTGCGGCGCGGTCGCGCCGCCCGCGACTGGATCGATGCGCGGTTGCGCCAGTTCGTCCGCGACGCGCGCGAACATGCCGCGCGCACCGGCTTGATCAACGACATGGTGAGCGCCTTCGATCGCAGCGACGATGCGCTCTGCGATGACGTCCTGGTCGCCAATATCCGCTTGCTGCTGCTTGGTGGTCACGACACCACCGCCTCGACGATGGCCTGGATGGTGATCGAGCTGGCGCGGCAGCCTGGGCTGTGGGACGCCCTGGTCGAGGAGGCGCAACGCGTGGGCGTGGTGCCGACCCGGCACGCGGACCTGGCGCAGTATCCGGTCGCCGAGGCGCTCTTCCGCGAGACGCTGCGCATGCATCCGGCGACGCCGCTCCTGGTGCGTCGCGCACTGCGTGAACTGCAACTCGGCCAACGGCGCATTCCCGCGGGTACCGATCTGTGCATCCCGCTGCTGCATTTCTCGACCTCGGCGCTGCTGCACGAGGCGCCTGATCAGTTTCGCCTGGCGCGGTGGCTGCAACGCACCGAGCCGATCCGGCCGGTGGACATGATGCAGTTCGGTACCGGCCCACACGTCTGCATCGGCTACCACCTCGCATGGCTGGAACTGGTGCAGTTCTGCATCGCCTTGGCGCTGACCATGCACGAGGCCGGGGCGCGGCCGCGGTTGCTGAGCGGCGTCGAAAAAGGCCGGCGCTATTACCCGACCGCACATCCATCCATGACAATCCGCATCGGATTCTCATGAGCTGGCATCGCATGCCCCGTGTGGCGAGGCAGCGGCGCCGGCGCCGCGCAGCATTGCTGCACTCCTCGCGCGCGCTCGGTGCGACGCCGGCAACACCGCGGCGGCTCGCCGCTCTCCATGGCCGTCTCGTGTCAGGTACAAGGACATGAACAACATGCAGACCGCTTCCACGCTACACGACGACCGAACCGGGGTTTCCGCGCTCGGCGGATTGGGCGCGCAGGCGCCCGGCGCATCCGGGAGCCTGCTGCCGGAGATCTGGATGCAGGACGGCGCAAAGCGGGTCGAACAGGCGCTGGCCCGTCTTCTCCGTGCCGAAGACGACGGTGAGACCGAGCTGATGGCGGCGATGCGCTACTCCACCTTGCAGGGCGGGAAGCGCACCCGGGCCTTGCTCTGTCTGGCTGCCGGCGCACTGGCCGACACGCCGGCGCACATGCTCGACGACGTCGCCGCCGCCATCGAGATGATGCACGCCTGTACACTGGTCCACGACGACCTGCCCGCGATGGACGACGACGTGCTTCGCCGCGGCCATCCGACCGTGCACGTCAAGTTCGGCGAAGCCACTGCGATCCTGGTCGGCGATGCGCTGCAGGCGCACGCCTTCTTGACCCTGTCGAGCTTGGATGCGCCGGGCGACAAGCGTATCGCGCTCGTGCGCGAACTGGCGCAGGCGGTGTCCGCCGAGGGTGCCGCAGGCGGGCAGGCCATGGATCTGTCGCTGGTTGGAAAGCACGTCGAGCTGGACAGAATCGTGGCGATGCACCGGATGAAGAGCGGAGCGCTAGTGCGCGCGTCCGTTCGCATGGGCGCGCTGTGCGCCATAGCGGAGGATGCCGCGCACGCTGCGCTGTACTGTGCGCTCGATCGCTACAGCGCCAGTTTCGGCCTGGCGTTGCAGGTGGTCGACGACATTCTCGACGCGACAGCGGATACCGCGACGCTGGGCAAGACCCCCGGCAAGGACGCGGCGGCGCAGAAGCCGACCTGCGCGTCGATCATGGGGCTAAAGGCAGCGCGCCAGTTCGTGCCGGATCTGTTGCGCGACGCCGGAGAGGCCGTCGCTCCGCTGGGGCCGCGTGCGGAACGGTTGGCGCAGATCCTGCAGCGGGCCAACGCGTATCTGTTCAAGCACGCGCCATGCGCATGAGCGCGCCCGTCCGCATGGAGCCGCCCCTGTGCCGCTGCGATCCCGGCGGTAGCGGTGCATCCTGCACTGTATCCGAGTCGGCGGCGCCGATCGCAGCGGTTGCCCAGCACGGC
>NZ_JACMYP010000456.1 GCF_020889705.1 Bradyrhizobium altum
CCCGCACATAGAGCGTATCCGACGGCGAACCTCCGGGGCCGAATATGTAGCTCACCTGCGTCAGGTTCGCCGCCGACACGTCGATCTCGGTGTTGGCCGCCTGGATGACACCATTGACAACAAAGTGGCCGTTGCCGCCGGTGTCCCAGAACGCGTACTGGGTGATGGTGTCGTTGTCGGCGTCCGTCGCCGTGAACAGGCTCGAGGCCGCGACCGAATGGTCGTGAATCCCGGTCGCGTTCGATGCCGCCACAACCGGAGCGTGGTCGGGCTCCGGCGTTGCCGTGAAGGCCGTCCAGGCGCCCCACAAAAGGCCATCGTTGGCCTTGACGTACAGTGTGTCGGGCGTGGTGCCGGTCGGCCCGAACACGTAGCTCACCTGTGACAGGTTCGCCGCCGACACATCAATCTCGGCATTGGCTGCCTGCGCGACACCATTCACCACCCAGTGGCCATTGCCGCCGGTGTCCCAGAATGCGTACTGGGTGATGGTGTTGTTGTCGGCATCCGTGGCCGTGAACAGGCTCGAGGCGAGCGCCGACGTCTCTCCATGGGTTGCTGCTACGTTCTGCGCCGTCACGACCGGCGCATGATCGGACCCTGACGGGGCCGTGAACGCCGTCCAGCCGCCCCACATAAAGCCATCGTTGGCCCTGATGTAGAGCGTATCGGGCGGCGAGCCGGTCGGCCCGAACACGTAGCTCACCTGCGACAGGTTCGCCGCCGAGACATCGATCTCGGTGTTGGCCGCTTGCGCGACACCATTCACCACCCAGTGGCCGTTTCCACCGGTGTCCCAGAACGCGTACTGCGTGATGGTGTCGTTGTCGGCGTCCGAGGTCGAGAACAGGCTCGAGGCGAGCACTGTCGTCTCTCCTGGGGTTACTGTCACGTTCGGCGCCGTCACAACCGGCGCGTGGTCAGGCCCCGGTGTTGCCGTGAACGCCGTCCAGGCGCCCCACAACATGCCGTCATTGGCTCGCACGTAGAGCGTATCCGCCGGCGAACCGCCGGGACCGAACACGTAGCTCACCTGCGACAGGTTCGCCGCCGACACATCGATCTCGGTGTTGGCTGCCTGCGCGACACCATTCACCACCCAGTGGCCATTGCCGCCGGTGTCCCAGAATGCATACTGGGTGATGGCGTTGTTGTCGGCATCCGTGGCCGTGAACAGGCTCGAGGCGAGCGCCGACGTCTCTCCATGGGTTGCTGTCACGTTCTGCGCCGTCACAACCGGCGCCTGATCGGACCCCGGTGGGGCCGTGAACGCCGTCCAGGCGCCCCACAAGTAGCCGTCGTTGGCCCTGACGTACAGCGTATCGGGCGTCGAGCCGGGCGGCCCGAACACGTAGCTCACCTGCGACAGGTTCGCTGCCGACACATCGATCTCGACGTTGGCTGCCTGCGCGACACCATTCACCACCCAGTGGCCGCTGCCACCGGTGTCCCAGAACGCGTACTGGGTCATCGTGTCGTTGTCGGCGTCCGAGGTCGAGAACAGGCTCGAGGCGAGCACTGTCGTCTCTCCTGGGGTTACAGTCACATTCGGCGCCGTCACAACCGGAGCGTGGTCAGGCCCCGGTGTTGCCGTGAACGCGGTCCAGCCTCCCCACAAGTAGCTATCGTTGGCCCTGACGTACAGCGTATCGGGTGTCGACCCTGTTGGTCCGAACACGTAGCTCACCTGCGACAGGTTCGCCGCCGACACATCGATCTCGGTGTTGGCTGCCTGCGCGACACCATTCACCATCCAGTGGCCATTGCCGCCGGCGTCCCAGAACGCGTACTGGGTGATGGTGTCGTTGTCGGCGTCCGAGGCCGAGAACAGGCTCGAGGCGAGCGCCGAGGTCTCTCCATGGGTTGCTGTCACGTTCTGCGCCGTAACCACCGGCGCCGCATCCGGCCCCGGTGTTGCGGTGAACGCCGTCCAGGCGCCCCACAGCATTCCGTCGTTCGCCTTGATGTACAATGTATCGGGCGTCGACCCTGTCGGCCCGAAGACATAACTCACCTGCGACAGGTTCGCTGCCGACACATCGATCTCGGTGTTGGCCAGCTCGGTAACACCATTCACCACCCAGTGGCCGTTGCCGCCGGTGTCCCAGAACGCGTACTGGGTCATCGTTTGCATATCCGGATCGGACACCGTGAACAGGGTCGATGCGGCAACCGACGTTTGGCCGTGCAACGCTGCGACGTTGGCGGCGTGCACGGTCGGCGGAGTGTCCACAAAGGCGGTTGCGGTAAATTGAGTCCAGCCGCCCCAAGCCGTACCGTCATTGGCCCTTACGAAGAGGGTATCAGCCGTGCCGCTTGGACCGAAGACGTAGCTCACCTGCGACAGGTTCGCCGCCCCAATATCGATCTCGGCGTTGGTGGCCTGGACGACGCCGTTGACGACCCAATGTCCGTTACCTTGGGTGTCCCAGAACGCGTATTCGGTGATGGGATCGCCATCGGCGTCCGTGACCGAGAACAGGCTGGAAGCCAGCGCAGAACTCTCGCCAAGGATTGCCGTTACATTGGGCGCTGACGTGACCGGTGCGATATCGGCACGCGTCGTGACTAGCGTGCCGGTGCCGGAATCCGCGCTGACGCTGAACCGCACGCCAGGCGTCTGATCGAGCTGCACATCGAACGAGGAAGTCCCCTCCGTGACATGCAGGACATTGCCCGGAAGTAGGGACGCCGACCCGCCGGATACGAAACTGAGGCCTGCGAGATCGATGCTGTCGCCGAGCACCAGCCCGCTGACGGTGGTGCCGGCCAAAGACGTGCCGTCGATCTTGAGCTGCCCGCCGGAACCGCTGAATGCGATGCCGCTCGCGAGGCTTCCCGCCTCCAATTCGACCACGCCGCCGGAGATCGTCACCGCCCCTGCGGAGCCGCCGGAAGATACAATCTCACTGCCACCAGCGAACACGAAGACGTTGCTCGTCGTCGTGCCTGCAAGATTGAGCGCGCCACCGCTCGACACCGCGATGTCGTGCGCCGTGGCTCCGGAAGCAATGTTGAGCACGCCGCCGCTCGAAACGGTCAGGTGATCCAGTGCGCCGCCCGAAAAGACATTGACTGTGCCGCCGGAAACGGCCGTCCCGGAGCCCACGGCCCCGTTGACGACACCACCTGAGAAGACATTCTCGACACCGCCGGCATAAACGCCCACGCGGCTGAGCACGGTGCCCGATACATTGAATATACCGCCGCTGGAGACGCCGACGAAAGCCGCCGAGCCGCCGGCCAGAACGTTCAATACGCCGCCTGCGCTGACTCCGGTGCCCGAACTGACGGCGCCGGTGATCAGTCCGCCGGACAGCACGTTCTCGACACCGCCGCTGCGGACGCCGCCCATGCTGAGGAACGTGCCGGCCACATTGAGGACGCCGCCGCTAGAAACAGCCACGAATGCAGCCGAGCCGCCGGCCAGAACATTGAGGGTGCCACCGGAAATGCCGGTGCCCGAGTTGATGGCGCCGGTGATCAGTCCGCCCGACAACACGGTCTCGACACCGCCCGTCAGGACGGCCGTATTGCTGGTGACGGTG
>NZ_JACMYP010000457.1 GCF_020889705.1 Bradyrhizobium altum
CACCGGACGCGCCGCCGACCGCCGCGCCACCACCGCCCGCCCCTCCGCCGGGCAACGCCGCCGAGCAGCACGACAATCCCGCGATGAACGACGTGCTGCGGCAGCTGTTCAACCGCTGAATATTCCCGGATATCCCCCGCCAGAATGCAGGGCTAACCATGCGACGGGAGGCCCCGCTTTGCCCGTCCGATCCGTGCTAAACAGCAGCGATACAGTGCGCACCCGACTGATTGGAGGGGAACGGACGAGGCTGCATGAACGGGGCTACGGACAAGGGCAAGAACTGGTTCCTGCGCGGCGGCCTGTTCGCCAAATACGTCCTCGCGCTGGTCGGCCTCGTCGTGTTCGTGCTCGCGGTCAACGGCGCGCTCGAGACCTGGATCAGCTATCGCGGCATCAGGAGCACGCTGACCGACGCGATGAGCGAGAAGGCGGACGCCACCGCCAAGCGCATCGAGCAATCGATCGCCGATCTCGAGCGGCAGATCTCCTGGGTGACCCGCGCCTCCTCCAACACCATCGAGCTGCGCCGCGCCGATTATGCCCAGCTGCTCGGCCAGGTGCCGGCGGTGAACCAGCTCACCCTGATCAACGGCCAGGGCCGCGAGGTGCTGCGGCTGTCGCGCCAGACCTACACGCTGAATTCCAACGCCGACTTCTCCCGCGACCTCCGCTTCACCGAGGCGATCGAGCGCGGCACCGCCTACGCGCCGGCGTACTTTCGCGACGAGCGGCCCTATATGTCGATCGGCGAGCAGCATTCCGGCTTCAATGCCGGCGTCACCGTGGCCGAGATCGACCTGCGCTTCCTTAACGACTATTTCGGCGATTCCCAGGTCGGCCGCACGGCCTACGCCTATCTTGTCGACGCCAAGGGCCGCGTGCTCGCGAGCTCGTCGAAGGGCCCCGAGATCGGCAAGGACCTCGCCGCGCTGCCGCAGGTCGCCGCGGTACTGTCGCCGAGCGGCCGACGGATCGCCTCCGGCAAGGACGTCGACGGCAACGCGGTGCTGACGACCGCAACATCAGCGCCGGACCTCGGCTGGCACGTCTTTGTCGAGCAGCCGACCGCGCAGGCGCTCTCCCCGATCCGCGATCAGCTGGTGCGCATCGCGCTGCTGATCGCGCTCGGCCTCGTGGTCGCGATCATCGCCGGCACGATTTTGGCGCGGCGCATGCTGGTGCCGATCACCGCACTGCGCACCGGCGCGCGGCGGTTAGGGGCCGGCGACTTCGGCCACCGCATCGAGGTAAAGACCGCGGATGAGCTGGAGGAGCTCGCCGGGCAATTCAACAGCATGGCCTCGCAGCTTGCCGAGACCTATTCCGGTCTCGAAGGCAAGGTGAAGGAACGCACCCGCGACCTCGCGCAATCGATCAACGAGCTGAAGGTGCTGGAGGAGGTCGGCCGCGCGGTGGCGTCCTCGCTCGACCTCAACGCCGTGCTGCCGACAGTCGCCGCCCGCGCGCTCGAGATCACCCATGCCGATGCCGTGCTGATCTATGGCTATGACGCGACGAGCCGCAGCTTCAACCTGACGCAATCGATCGGCATCGACGCCGAAGCCGAGGGCCATCACCGCGCGATCGACGCCGCGAACAGCCCGCTCGCCGAGGCCGCGACGAAGGGCGAGCCACTGGCGTTTTCCGATCTCGCCACTAGAGCGTTTTCAAGCGAAGTGGATACCGGTTCGCGTGAAGAAAACGCGTTAGAACAAGAATCCAGTCCCGATCATCCGCTGCGCGATGTCGTGGTCGGCGCCGGCTTCCACTCCGTGCTCGTGGTGCCGCTGGTCGACCAGCAGGGCGTGCTCGGCTCGCTGGTGGTGCTGCGCAAGGCGGCCGGCGATTTCCCCGCGAGCCTGATCGGCCTGATGAAGACTTTTGCGCACCAGGCCGTGCTGGCGATGCGCAATGCGCGGCTGTTCACTGAAGTGGACCAGAAGAGCCACGCGCTGGAGCAGGCCAATTCCACCGTGCGCGAACAGTCCGACAAGCTGCGCGAGCAAACCGAGCAGCTCAAGGACTGGAACAAGTCGCTGGAGCAGCGGGTCGAGACCCAGCTCGGCGAGATCGAGCGCATCCGCCGGCTCGAGCGCTTCCTGGCGCCGCAGGTGGCGCAGCTGATCGCCTCCTCCGACAATCCCGAGGGCCTGCTCGACAGCCACCGGCGCGAGGTCACGGTCGTGTTCTGCGATCTGCGCGGCTTCACCGCCTTCACCGAGGCGACCGAGCCGGAAGAGGCGATGAACGTGCTGCGCGAATATCACGCCGCGCTCGGCAAGCTGATCTTCAAGTATGAGGGCACGCTCGACAAATATGCCGGCGACGGCGTGATGATCCTGTTCAACGCGCCGATCCAGCTCGCCGACCACACCGCGCGCGCCGTGCGGATGGCGGTGGAGATGCGCGACACGGTCGGCCCCCTGACCGAGAAGTGGCGCAACCGCGGGCATAGCCTGGGCTTCGGCATCGGCATCGCGCTCGGCTATGCCACGCTCGGCCAGGTCGGCTTCGAGCAGCGGCTGGAATATGCCGCGATCGGCAGCGTCACCAACCTCGCCTCCCGCCTGTGCGGCGAGGCCAAGGCCGGCCAGATCGTGGTGAGCCGCCGCGTCTACGGCATGGTCGAGCCCCATGTCGAAGGCCGCGCCATCGACGACCTCGTGCTGAAGGGTTTTAATCACCCGATCCTGGCCGCGGAGATTTTGCGCTGGAAGGGCGAGCCGAGCGCGGAAGCGGCGGCGGAGTGATCCGCGCTCCCTCCATTCCGTCAGATCCGAGCGGGAACCCGCTACCGCCCGAACCTTGCATTCGCGCGGAAAGTGTGTATATTGGGGCCATTCGATTAGCCGTTGCGCCTTGTTGAATGGTCAGAACGGCCCTCCTCCAAAGACATCGTCAGTTGAATGGATGGCGCGCGATTCTGCGCAACACATGCGCAAACGCGCAATTTGGAGAAGAGAAGATGGCGACAGGTACTGTGAAGTGGTTCAACGGCCAGAAGGGCTTTGGTTTCATCGAGCCGAGCGACGGCAGCAAGGATGTGTTCGTTCACATCAGCGCAGTCGAGCGTGCCGGTCTGACTGGCCTGGCTGAAGGCCAGAAGGTCTCGTTCGAGCTGAAGACCGACAAGATGCGCGGCAAGACCAGCGCCGAGAATCTTCAGATCGTCTGAGTTTTTTACTTGGGCATGATTTCCGCGCAAACGCGTTCCGCGTTTGTCGCGATCATGCCGGTTCGTCATTCCACGGATGTACTGGGATGACGTTGCGGCCCGCTCGATCCCCCCGGATTGGGCGGGTTTTAGCATGTCTTGTTGCGCGTGATCCCAAAGCACGCTGCATCGCGTCGTTCCGTGCAACAGACGCGAAGCGATCGCAGAGGGATGATGCCTTGGAGAGATTGCCGATGACCGCCAGGAAGCCCACGCCATCGCCCGCGAGCCTCGCCAGGGCCGACCGCCAGCGGCTGGCGGCCGAGGAAGGCGCGCGCGCCATCGCCGAAGTCGAGCGCGACG
>NZ_JACMYP010000458.1 GCF_020889705.1 Bradyrhizobium altum
CCACCCCGATCGTATCGGGGCTGGCGGTGAGATCGATGATCGCTCCGCACGACAGGCCGCTGCGGCGGCGCTCCGACAGGTCGGTGCCGGCGGCGCGGAATTCGGGCACGGACAGTGCCTCTGCGATTGCGACGCTCATGCGGCATCCCTCCCTTTCAGCGCGGCGACGATGCGGTCGGGCCGGATCGGAATCTCGGTGAGGCGGACGCCGATCGCATTGTGGATCGCGTTGGCGACCGCGGCCGAGGTCGGCACCGTCGACGCCTCACCGATGCCGACGCTGTTGCCGAGCACATGGTCGAAGCCGGCTTCGTCGAAATGGACATCGATCTCGGGCGTGTCGGCGATACCAGGGATGCGATAATCCTCCATCCCCGCGGTCAGGACGTCGCCGCTGGTCGGATCAAGCTCGCGCGCTTCGTAGAGCGCGTAGCCGAGGCCCTGGATCACCGCGCCGCAGGCCTGGCTGTGCGCCAGCGCGGGCGCTGCGATCTTGCCGACCGCGATGCCGGTATGCACGTTGAGCACGCGCACATGGCCGAGCCAGGTGTCGACCTCCACCTCGATCACCTGCACCGAGCTCGGCACGCCGGCGCCGACCGCGATGTTCGAGAAGCGCCGCATCATCCAGCCGAACACCATGCCGATCAGGCCGACTTCGCGCAGCGGCGAGCGGATGCCGGGCGCGGTGTTCTTGCTGTCCTCGCCGCGCGACTCCATCACGGCGATATCGGGCGAGCGCGCGATCAGCTCGCGCCACGGCGCGTTCGAGCCGGGCGCGGGCTTTCGTGTCGCCTGTTCGAGGATCGCGGCCTTCAGCTTCCGCACCGCCTGCAGCGTCGGCGGCATCACCGAGGCAGTGACGCGGCTGCCGCCGGAGCCCGGCCCTTCGGGCAGCGATGAATCGCCGATCCGCACCTCGATGTCGCCGGGTTCGAGATCGAACTCGCGCGCGATCGTGTCGGCAAGCACGCTGCGGGTGCCGGTGCCGATGTCCTGCGTCGCGGTGCTGGCGACGATGCGGCCGGCCCTGACTGCGACCTCGACCTTCACGTTGGGCTGCCAGAGATAGAGCCAGTAGCCGGTCGCCATCCCGATGCCACGGCGATAGCGTCCGTTCTGCGCGGGCTTCCGATTGCGCCAGATCTCGAGCCCGGATGCCCAGTCGTAGAGCCGCTGGCGGTTGGGATCGGGATCCCAGCGCTTGCGCAGGGCGATCGGGTCGACGTTGAGCCGCAGCGCGGCCTCGTCGATCGCCTGCTCCACCGCGAACGCCATCGGCGGACCGCCGGGGCCGCGGAAGGCCGCGCCGGGCGGCAAATTGCTGATGACGTCGAAATCCGAAAGGTCCTTCGCCTCGGCCGGATAGATCAGCCGCGCCAGGCCCGCGATCGTCGAATTGGTCGCAGCGCCCGTATCGGCATGCGCGGTGACAGAAAGTGCCTTCAGGCCACCCTGCTCGGACGGGAGCAGCGCGACCTTCAGTTCCGCGGCCGGACGATAACCGGCGACGGACAGCTCTTCCTGCCGATCGTAGGCGACTCTAACAGGCGCCTTCGCTTCGCGCGCCAGCTCGATGGCGGCGATCGTCTCGACGCCGAGGCTCGCCTTCGATCCGAAGCCGCCGCCGACGTGATCGGCGATGACGCGGACCTTGTCGTGATCGAGCTTGTAGCGTTTTGCGATCTGCTCCTTCAGATGAAACACCTGCTGGGTCGAGGCGTGCAAGGTCAGCCGGTCGCCGTCGAAGCGCGCCACCGCGGCGTGCGGCTCGAGGCACGCATGCTGCTGCGTGGCGGTGCGGAAGGTCGCTTCGACGAGCAGGCGGTTGTTGGCCTGGCGCGCCTCGTCGACCCAGTTGCGGGCTTTCTTGGCGCGCGTCGAGAACACCGCGGTCGGCCCGCGGATGTTCTGTTTCCATGGCGCCGGCCCGCCGGCCGCCTCCGAGACATTGCCGGCCCGCTTGCGGCTCGCTCTGTCGAACACCACAGGCGCGCCGTCCTTGCGCCCGGCGTCGAGCCCGACCACCGCGGGCAGCCGTTCGCTGGTCAGCTTGATCGCAGCCAGCGCGGCCAGCGCGGTCTTGCGGTCCTTTGCGGCGACCGCCGCAATCGGCTCGCCGACATAGCGCACGATACGGTCGTCGCCGAGCAGCGACACCGCGGCGACACCGGCGAGCGCGCGCGCCGGTGCCAGATCGAGCGCGGTGATGCGGGCATGCGCCTCGCGCGAGCGCAGGATCAGGCCTTCGAGCTGGCCGTCATGATTGATGTCGACGGTGTACTTTGCCGCGCCCGTCACCTTGTCGCGCGCCTCGATGCGCGGCGCTGTGACATTGTCGCCGTCGAAGCGGCCGGCGCAGGCGTCCGCCACCGCACGGAAAATGCCGTCATAGGCGCCGCAGCGGCAGAGATGGCCCGACAGCGCCGCGCCGATCTCCTCGCGTGACGGCACGACCGTTCCCCTGGTCGCGCGCCAGCGGTCGCAGAACGCGGTCGCCTCCACGATGAAGCCCGGCGTGCAGAAGCCGCATTGCAGGGCGTCATGCGCCATGAATGCCTTCTGCACCGGATGCAGCCCGGCTGCGCCGATGGCTTCCACCGTCGTCACCGCTTTGCCGGCCGCGGCGTGCGCCGGCATCAGGCAGCTTGCGACCGGCGCACCATCGACCAGCACCGTGCAGGCGCCGCAGACACCGGCACCGCAGACGAGCTTGGTGCCGGTGAGCTTGAGCTGGTCGCGCACGATGTCGATCAAGAGCGCATCGGGATCATCGGGCAGCGATTCAACGCGGCCATTGATGGTCGTCGTGCTCATGGATGTCCTCCTGTCTTGCGGCGTGTCGGCTTGTCCTTGATTGCCGCCGTCTTGACGGGCGGCTTCTGCGATTTCGGCAAGGCGCCCGCGCAGAGCGTTCGTACCATCATGGCCATGTCCTTCAGGAACGCATCCGCCGGCTGCATCGCCGGATACTGCGACTTCGATGCGTACACTGACATTTCGACCAGCCGCGCGAATTCGGCCGGCGAGAGCTCCTGCGGCAGCGCAAGCTGATGCTTGCGAACGGTCCGCGCGATCGTCGCGACCATTCGCTCCGCGTAGCGTGCGGCATAGGTCTGGTAGAGATCGCGCGCGTGCACGAGGTGTTCGGAATACAATTCCTCGAGATGCGGCGAGCCGTCCAGCGACGCGATCATGGTCGACATCCGCGCGGTCATGCCCGCGGCAAGGATGTCGCCGAGACTGCCGTCCGCCGTCTCTGCCTCGGCAACGGCAACCTCCTCGGCCGCGATCGCGGACTCATGCACGCGCTCGATTACGGCGCGAAACAGCGCTTCCTTGGATTCGAAATGATGATAGAGCGCCTGCCGCGTCAGGCCGGCCGCTTCGGCGACCTGCTCGATCGAGGAGCGGCGAAAGCCGTGCCGGCGGAAAACCAGCATGGTGGCGTCGAGAATGCGGGTTTTCGGTCCCATTTGACGAATTTGACAAATATAGGAGAACTGTCAAATCG
>NZ_JACMYP010000459.1 GCF_020889705.1 Bradyrhizobium altum
CCCGCGGCGCCTGCGCCGGGGGCAAACGGCCCGCGCGCGCCGCGAGGCCTCGTTCACTGAACAAGCGCTTCGCGATGAGCCGATTGCTGGTCGCGCACGTAAGCCGCGTTCACCTAATCTCTCAGGCGCGCCAGTCGTAGATCCAGTCCTGCCGCGCCAGCATGCACTGCGGACCGATGGCGCGGATTGCGAGATCGCGGGCGATCGCCAGGGGTCCGCTCAAATGATAGATGCGGCCCTGCTGCCGTGCCATGCGCTGCACCTTCAGCACGCGCCCGCGCCGCATCTCGGCGTAGCGCTTCAACGCGGCGGGAATGCCTGCGGTGTTTTCGCCGGTGCAGTCGGCCAGAGCCTTGGCGAGCACGGCCGCATCCTCGATCGCCATGCCGGCGCCTTGCGCGGCAAACGGCAGCATCGCATGCGCGGCGTCGCCGAGCAGCGTCACGGCCCCTTCGTTCCAGCGGCCGATGTCGGGCAGGGTGAACAGCGCCCATTTGCGCCAGCCGTCGACCGCGCCGATCAGCATCCGCGCCGTGGCCGGCCAGCGTGCGGAAGCGAACGCGCCCTTGATCTCGTTGATGTCACCCGGCGCGCTCCAGCCCGGCCGGTTCCAGGTGCCGGATACGATCGCGACCACGTTGACCTGGCGGCCGGCCGAGATCGGATAGGCCACGAGATGCGCGTCCGGCCCCATCCACAGCTGCACGCGCGGCGCGGTGTATTCACGCGGCAAGGCGGTCGCGTCGAGCCTGCCGCGCCAGGCGATCAGGCCGGAGAATCGCGGCTGTACATCCGGAAACAAATGTCCGCGGACCGACGACCAGATGCCATCCGCGCCGATCAGCGCAACCGCCAATTCCTCCTGCCGTGCGTTGCCGCGGCGCTGCACCACCGTCAGCCCCTTGGCGTGCTTGGTCACGTCCTCGAACTGGCAGCCGAGCCGCAGATCGATATCGGGATGGTCGTTGACGGCGGCCTGCAACGCGGCCTGCAGATCGGCGCGGTGGATCACCCAATAGGGGGCACCGGCGCGGAACTCGGCGGCCCGGCCGAGCGGCATCCGCGCAATCTCGCCACCGGCCCGCGCGCTCAGGATGTTGACGGATTCCGGCGTGACCGCGCGCCGCGCCAGCGGTTCCTTGAGCCCGAGTTCGACCAGGATGCGGCTGGCGTTGGGAGAGAGCTGGATGCCGGCGCCGGCTTCCTCGAGCCGCTCGGCCTTTTCCAGCACGACGACGCGAAAGCCCTGTGCCGCCAGGGTCAGCGACGCCGTCAGTCCTCCGATCCCAGCGCCGGCAACGATGACGGTTCGCGTCAGCGCCACGGAGCGGTCAGGCGACCTTGTCCTTCAGCACGCATTCCGGCGGCCGGGCTTCGCCGGCAGCGAGGTCGGACGCGAAGCGATAGAGCGTCGAGCAATACGGGCAGATGATCTCGCTGTCGTTGCCGAGGTCGAGGAACACGTGCGGATGGTCGAACGGAGGGTTGGCGCCCACGCACATGAACTCCTGCGACCCGATCTCGATCACCGAGACACCGGCATCGTTATGGAAGTGCGGGACGACGTGGTCGGACATATTCTCACCTTGGTGGCAACGATGGGCAGACGCAATCAACAGCATGCGGCATCGCGAAATGCCGCGCACCATACTGGCGGGAACAGTTGATTCCTAGAGCCCCGATGGCTCATTTGCTCATGCAAATTCGACACAATCTTGTCGTCCCAGAGAAGCCCTTCTTTGGTCGGAGCCGTTGTGTCGCAAAAACGGCACACTATTTCCAAGGCGAGCTGAACAAGGCGAATTAAACTTGAGGTTTCAAGCGGAATGAACGGGGTGCGCCTCAGTTTGGCGGTGGCCGGCCTGGCAGCGAGCGCTGCCGTGGGCGCGGCCATTTGGCCGCACGCCCGGGACGCCGGCACGGTGCTGTCAGCGCGGAATGATCCGGCTGCGCTCGCCGACCTCAGGCTCAATTCCGTCCTGCGCAACAACCCGGCGTTGATATCGGACAATATCGAGGCGGCGCTCGCCTCCGGAGATGCCGATCTTGCGACCAGCTTTGTCGCGCTCGCAAGCGAGAACAACATCGCGCTCAGTGATGAACTCACAAGGCGCGTCGACGATGCGCGTGCCGAGCAATCGTCAACCGCACATTTCGCCAAGGGATTTGCCACCGGCCTCGTGACCGGCAATGCCGACGACGTCGCAAGCCTGTCGGGCACGGTCGCGGGCGACCTGTTCGTGTTCGGTGACGTCAGGGACGTCGTGCGCGAGGGCAAGCATCTCGTGATGGGCGAGGACACCGACCGACTGGTGCTTGGCCTTGCGGCCGCCGGGCTCGCCGTGACTGCGGCCACCTATGTGTCGGTCGGCGGCGCCGCGCCGCTGCGCGCCGGACTGACGCTGGTCAAGGATACGCGCAAGGCCGGACGGCTGAGCGAGGGGATGATCGAATGGGCCGGGCGCTCGACCCGCAAGGTGGTCGATCAGCCGGCGCTGCGTGAGGCGGTCGCGTCAGGCTCGGTGCTGCGGCCGGCAGAGACTGCAACCGCGATCCGCGCGGCGTTCCGCGCCGAGAAGGCCGGCGCGCTGGTGCGCGTCGCCAAGGACGTCGGGCGCATCGGCGAGGCGGCGGGGGTCCGTGCCGCGCGGGACACGCTGAAGGTCGCGGAGAACCCGCAGGAGATCGCGCGCGCAACCCGCATCGCGGAGGTGAAGGGCGGCCAGACCCGCGCGATCATCAAGCTGCTCGGCCGCGGCGCGCTGCTGCTCGTGGCCGGCACATTCAACCTCACCATGTGGCTGTTCGGCGCACTGCTTGCGCTGTTCGGCTTCCTGTCGTCGATCAAGGCCACCACCGAGCGAACCACGGCGTGGTGGCTCAGACGAAACAAGGCGCTGCGCCTGAAGCGGCAGATGACCGCGCAGGCCGCGCTGGCGAGTATCCCCGCTCAGGGCTAAGCTTGCGGTCGCCGGTCGATCGCAAATCCCAAATCCAAAATCCCAAATCCTAAGTCCCAAGAAAAAACGGAATCGATGATGCCGAGTTTCCATCACGGCGATGTTGAAATTGCCTATATCGACGAAGGCGCGGGCGAGCCGATCGTGCTCGTGCACGGCTTTGCGTCGAGCAAGAACGTCAACTGGATCTATCCGACCTGGGTGTCGGAGCTCGTCAAGGCCGGCCGTCGCGTCATCGCGCTCGACAATCGCGGCCACGGTGAATCCGCCAAGCTCTACGATGCCGCGCAGTATGAGATCGCGACCATGGCAAGCGACGTGATCGCGCTGATGGATCATCTCGGAATCGCACGCGCCGACATCATGGGCTATTCGCTGGGCTCGCGGATGACGGCGATCCTGGCGCGTGAAAATTCCGATCGGGTGCGTTCGGCGCTCCTCGGCGGCATCGGCATCGGGCTGATCGAGGGCGGCGGTCCCGGCGAGGCCGTCGCGCTGGCGCTGGAGGCGCCGTCGCTCGACGATGTCACC
>NZ_JACMYP010000460.1 GCF_020889705.1 Bradyrhizobium altum
GGATCGACAGCCGCAATTGCCCGGCCGCGGTCAACGGCTGTGGCGTGGGCACCGGCGACCCGGGTCCCGGCGGCGGCTTCGGCTTGGCCTGGCCCGGATAATATTTCGGCTTCAGCCGCTTCCGATTGAGCGAGTCATAGCCTGATGTCGCCGCGCCGTTGGCGGCAGGAAGACCGTAGGTCGGGACCTGTCCGACGCGCTCCGATGTTGATGTCGACGATGACGAGGCGCGCCGGCCGGGATCGGCGTCGGGCAGCCTCAAGCCGTTGAGCGGATCCATGGCATCGGCCGTGGTCCGGCGCAGCGGCGAATCCTGGGTGATCACCTGGCTCTGCCGGTTCGGGCTGAACAGATCCGGCGTCACGGTCTGGGCGTTGGCGAGCCCGGTGGTCGCGGTCAATGCAGGAGTCAGCAAAAGGCATGGCAAAACCACGCGAATGAAGCATCCGCGCCGATTTGGGCCGCTTGCTGGCCGCCGCCACACGATGGAAATACCCCAACGAATCCATGCACTTGACGTACGCATCCCGCCGGGCGGCGAAAAACGTCCTTAATGGAGTTAAAACAATTATGGTTAATGAGCCGTTGAGGATCCGCCGCCGCGCGTCGCATCGCGGAATCGAACGTGCTAAGGGAGACGGCCGGGTGCAAAACCCCTCCTCTGGAATTCGAAATGGCCAAACCGAAACCGCTGATGACCAAATCATCCGGCCCCGATGACGGCGCCGTTCAGTCGGCGCTCCGCACCCTCGATGCCGAAGCAAGCGGCGTCGCTGCGCTCTCAGCGGCACTCAAGGCCGACCTCGGCGCGGCGTTCACGGCGGCGGCCGAGCTGATCCGCAAGGCCAAGGGGCGGCTGATCGTGACCGGGCTCGGCAAGTCGGGCCATATCGGCCGCAAGATCGCCGCGACCTTCGCCTCGACCGGCACGCCGGCGTTCTTCGTGCACACCGCCGAAGCCAGCCACGGCGATCTCGGCATGATCACCGCCGACGACGCGATCCTGGCGCTGTCATGGTCCGGCGAGCAGCCGGAGATGCGCAATCTGATCGCCTATGCCGCGCGCTTCGGCATCCCGCTGATCGCGATGACCGCCGACAAGGACTCGACGCTGAGCAAGGCGGCCGACGTGCAGCTAACGCTGCCGAAGGCGCGCGAGGCCTGCCCGCATAATCTGGCGCCGACCACGTCCTCGCTGATGATGCTGGCGCTCGGCGATGCGCTGGCGATCGCGCTGCTCGAAGGCCGCGGCTTCACCTCGACCGATTTCAGCGTGCTGCATCCGGGCGGCAAGCTCGGCGCGCTGCTGAAATTTGCCCGCGACTTGATGCACAGCGGCGAGGCGCTGCCGCTGAAGCCGCTCGGCACCAGGATGTCGGACGCGCTGGTCGAGATGACTTCGAAGGGCTTTGGCTGCGTCGGCATCGTCGACCGCCATGGCCATCTCGTCGGCATCGTCACCGACGGCGATCTGCGCCGGCAGCTGACGCGCCCCGAGCTTTTGACGCTGTCGGTCGACGAGGTGATGACCAAGACCCCGAAGACGATCGGCCGCGACACGCTGGCCGGCGAAGCGCTGGAGCTGCTCAACGCCTCGAAGATCACGACGCTGATCGTGACCGATGCGAAGAAGCCGGTCGGCATCATCCATCTGCACGATCTGCTGCGCGCGGGCGTGGCGTAGACCTTTTGTCATTCCGAGGCGCGCCTCTTGGCGCGAGCCCGAAATCCATACTCACGATGGTGGTTATGGATTCCGGGCTCGCCGCTTCGCGTCGCCCTCAGATGCGCAATTGCGCATCGGGGAATGACGATGATTACCTCGGAAACCGCGCCGCGGTCGCCTCCAGCGGCAGCGCCAGCGCGTTGGCGAGGTAGGAGACGGTGCGGTAGAAGCCGCACAGCAGGATGATCTCCAGCACCTGATCGTCATCATAATGCGCCGACAATGCCGCGAATTCCGCGTCATCCAGCGTCGCGCGCGCGTGCAGCGCATCGACAGCGGCGATCATCGCCTGTTCGGCCGGCGACCAGCAGTCGGCATCGGCCGCACCACGCACTGTGGCATGGACCTGCTGCTCCGACAGCCCGGCGGCGGCGCCGAACGCAGTGACATGCACGCCCCATTCATATTCGCATGCATTGAGCGCGCAGGTGCGGTCGATCGCGATCTCGCGGTCCCGCAAGGGCAGCGGTCCGCGATCGAGCAGGCTGCCACCGCGAAACTTCTCCCAGGCGCGCGGATGGCCGGCCATCATGCGGAACAGCACCAGCGGCGGCTTGCCGCGCATGATGCGGTCGAAATGCTGTTGAACGTCCGCCGCATAGGGCGGATCGAGCGGCGCGATGCGTGACATGGGCTGATCTCGTTGCTACATTTAATGTAGCGCCACGCTACAATATCTGTAGCGACCGACGCAAGAGAGATTCAAAAGGGATTTGCGACATGGCGAAGCAGGCTCCAACCGCAAAACCCGGCGTCCGCGGCTCGCGGAGCGGCCGCCCGATCATGGCGCTGCTCGATCTGTTGGGACGGCGCTGGACCTTGCGCATCATTTGGGAGCTGCGCGAGGGCGCGCTGACCTCGCGTGCGCTGCGCACCGCCTGCGACGAGGCCTCACCGACGATCCTGCAGACGCGGTTGACCGAGCTGCGCGAGGCCGGGTTCGTCGAGCTGACTGATGATGGCTACGGCCTCACCGCGCTCGGCCGGGAGCTGTTCCAAACCTTCACCCCGCTCAGTCGCTTCGCCGAGCGCTGGAGCAAGCAGGGTGGCAGCTAGAGCTCGGCGACCGTCAGTGTGTAGCCCGCATGAGCGGAGCGATATGCGGGGCCGGTTTCCCGGGTATCGCGGAGCCTGTCATCGGGCGCGCGACCCGTTGGCTCACCCGGGCTACGGACTACTGGAGCAAGCATGGCGGCAGCTAGACTGCGGCCACCGTCAGGCTCGCGCCATCGGCGCGGACCACTTTCACCCGGCTGCCGGCCGGCGCATCGGGGCCGGCGACGCGCCAGACCGTGTCGTCGATCCGCACCGTGCCTGATCCATCGACGATCGGCTTCTCCAGCGTGAATTCGCGGCCGACCAGGGCTTCGTTGCGGCGGTTGAGGAACGGATTGGTCTTGCTCGCCTCGGTCGCGCCCCTGGCAAAATGCCGCCACGCCGGCACCGCCAGCGCGGCGAACACCGCGAACATCAGGAGCTGCGTCTGCCAGGACGGCGTGAAGACGAACGACAGCAGGCCCACCAGCAGCGCCGCGAGCCCGAGCCAGAACAGGAATACCCCGGGCGCCGCGAGCTCCAGCGCCATCAGGATGAAGCCGAAGATCAGCCAGTTCCAGGTACCCAATGTCGAAAACATTTCGGTCATGACGTGACCTCTCACATTGCGGGCATGACGCCGTCACGCCCTCATCGCTGCGGCGGCACCGGCGGTGGCGGCGTTGGACCTGCCGGCGGCACCGAACCGCGCCGTG
>NZ_JACMYP010000461.1 GCF_020889705.1 Bradyrhizobium altum
CGCCCTGCGCGCCGGCAGCGGCCCGGCCGACATGGCGCCGGTCGATGCCGCGCTGCATGCCTACAGCGAGGAGGTGGCCGCGGTGCGCAGCGAGGGCCTGACCCGCGGCCTTCCGGTCGATGCCATGGAGCGGTTCTTCGCGCTCGGATTTTCGCTCGACCAGATGCGGCAGAATCTGAGCGACCTCAAGCGCTGCCACGGCAATTGGTGCACGAACGAGGATGCTTCCGAGAAGATCGTTGCCGAAACATCGGAGAAGAGCGCGGCATGACCTTTGGCTATGCCATGCGGCGCGTCAGGCCCTTGCCCTCCATGCGCCAGATCAGGAGGTCGATGCGGTCCTGACCGAAGAACGGTTCGTTGGCGAATACGAAGGTCGGCACGCCCCAATGGCCCGAGGCCGCATGCGCCTCCTCGTTGCCCTTGATGACCGCTTCATAGCTATCGGGGTCGGCGACGATCGCCGCATCCATCGCCGCGAGATCGAATCCGGCGGCCTCGGCCGCTTTCGCCAGATGATCGCCCTCGTTCCAGCCCTTCACCGAGCCGTCCCACAGCACGCGGCTGATCGCGGAGCTGAAGGCGAGCGACTGCCCCTCAAGCTGGGCGGCAGCGCCGAGCCGGGTCAGGCGGTAGATGTAGGGCTGGTGCGTGGCGACGTCGAGCGTCGTCATGTCCTGCACGATCGGGTCCGGACGCGGAAAGCGGAACGGGATGTTCTCGTGCTTGGCGACACGGCTGGAATCGAGCACGACATAGCGGGCGAATTGCGGATTGGTCTGCTTGAAGAAGCCGGGCACGCGCACCGCGAGCGGATAGACCGGCCGCAAATTCACCACGACATCGTAGTCGGCGACCATCTTCAAGGTCTTCGGCAGCGCCAGGTAGCTGTACGGACTGCGGAACGAGAAGAACAGATCGACCGACAAGGTCATGCGCTAGCCTCGTTCGGTGTGACCTCGTCGACCTTCATCCGGCAACCTTCATCCTACCAGTCTGCGTGCCAGCAGGCGGAAACGCAAGATCAGGAGGGTCGCATAAACCGCAGTCCCGAGCGACAGCCCGATCCAGACGCCGGGCGCCTGGAGCCCGGCCCAGAAGGCGAGCGCGTAGGCGGACGCGAACCCGATCAGCCAGTAGCTGATGGTGGCAAACAGCAGCGGCACCTGGGTGTCGTTCATGCCGCGCAGCGCGCCGGCGGTGGTGGTCTGCACACCATCGGCGATGAAGAAGGTCGCGCCGATCAGGAGCAGCATCGCGGTGAGCTGCGCGGTGGCGTCAGAAGCCTCGCCGAGGAACAGCGCCGCGATCTCGAAGCGCGCCAGGATCACCGCGAGCGTCATGACGCTCATGAAGACGCCGGCGAGCGCGACTGCGACAAAGCCGGCCCGCTGCACCGCGTCGGTGTCGCGGCGGCCGACGGCCTGGCCGACCCGCACGGTGGCGGCCATGCTGACGCCGAACGGCACCATGAACAGGATCGCCGCGATCTGCAGCGCGATCTGGTGCGCCGCCAGCGCCGTGGTGCTGATCAGCCCCATCAGCAGGCCGGCCGCGCCGAACAGGCCGTATTCCAAGAGGAAGGCGATCGAGATCGGCGCGCCGACGGCGACCAGCTTGCCCATCAACGGCCAGTCGATGCGCCAGACGCGGCTGAACACATGGTACTTGCGGAACGGGCGGCGCCGGGCCGCGAACCATACGCCGGCGAGGAAGGTGCCGAGATTGACGATCGTGGTCGCAAGTCCGGCGCCGAACATGCTGAGTTCGGGCATGCCCCATTTGCCGTAGAGCAACAGGTAGACCATCAGTGCATTGGCCGGGATCGCCGCGAGCGTGATCCACAGCACCGGCTCCGGCCGGTTCACCGCACTCATGAAGCCGCGGATCGCAATGAACCACAGCGCCGGCAGGATGCCCCAGGCGAGGCCGAACAGATATTGCTGCGCCAGATGCGCGGTGGCCTGGGTCTGGCCGAGCGCGAGCAGGATGCGCTCGCCATGGAACGGCAGCGCCATCAGCGGCAGCACCATGAAGAACCCGGCCCACAGGCCGACGCGGAGCGCGCGCCGCATCACGCGGGGGTTGCGGGCGCCGAACGCCTGCGCGGCCAGCGGCGAGACCGCCGACATCATGCCCATGCCGATGGTGAAGCTGACGAAATACACGGTATGCGCCAGCGCCGCCGCGGCGACGTTCTCGCTGCCGAGCCGTCCGATGAAGGCGAGATCGGTCGTCATCATCGCGATCTGCCCGAGCTGCGTCAGCGCGAGCGGCACGGCGAGCTTCAGCGTTTCGGCGAGCTCGGCCGTGAGCAGCTTGCGAGAGGGGACGACGGCCGCGCGCGACGCGGCCGGGTCGATCTTGTCGATGCAGGTCATGACGGCACGCTTAGCACGGCAAACCGGCCGGAAGGATGATGGCCAAACTGCCCAAACGCGACGATCTCACGCAGAGATCATCGCCTCCCAAATTGTCGTTGAGCATGGTCCGACCGGAAAAACGCTTCACGTTTTTCCGGATCATGCCCGGATCACGATCGCGCTGGTATCCGCTTGATCTTGGCGCCGAGCGCGTTGAGCCGTTCGTCGATCCGCTCATAGCCGCGCTCGATCTGGTCGGCATTGTTGATGGTGGAGGTGCCGTTGGCGCACACCGCGGCCAGCAGCATCGCCATACCGGCGCGGATGTCTGGCGAGTTCATCGGCGCGCCGCGCAGCCGGCTCGGACCGGCCACGATCGCGCGGTGCGGGTCGCACAGCACGATCCGGCCACCCATCGCGATCAGGTTGTCGACGAAGAACATCCGCGATTCGAACATCTTCTCGTGCATCAGGATGACGCCGTCGCACTGCGTCGCGGTGACGATCGCGATCGACATCAGGTCCGCGGGGAAGGCCGGCCAGGGCTGGTCCTCGAGCTTCGGCACGTGGCCGCCGAAATCATCCTGAATCTTCATGGTCTGGTTCGACGGCACGACGAGGTCGTCGCCCTCGACGCCGCAGACGATGCCGAGCCGTTCAAAGCCCATCCGGATCGAGCGCAAATGCTCGACGCCGGCGCGCGCGATGCGCAGCGGCGAGCGGGTCACCGCGGCAAGCCCGATCAGCGATCCGACTTCGATATGGTCGGGCTGGATCGCGTAGGTCGTGCCGCCGAGCGTCGCCTGGCCGTGCACGGTGATGGTGTTGGTGCCGATACCTTCGATCTTCGCGCCGAGCGCGACCAGGAAATTGGCGAGGTCCTGCACATGCGGCTCGGAGGCCGCGTTGCGCAGATAGGTGGTGCCGCGGGCGGCGACGGCGGCGACCAGCGCGTTCTCCGTCGCGGTGACGCTGGGCTCGTCGAGGAACACATCGGCGCCCTTCAGGCGCGCGGCGCGGAATTCCAGCCGGTGCGTCGCGGTGACGGTGGCGCCGAGCTGCTCGAAGGCCAGAAAATGCGTGTCGAGCCGGC
>NZ_JACMYP010000462.1 GCF_020889705.1 Bradyrhizobium altum
CGCCGGGCAGCGCCGCGGCCCAGGTGACCGGTGCACGCTCTTCGCCGGCCAGCGTGAAGGCGATGTCGGGCCGTGCCATGCCGAGGCGCCGCACCACCTCGCGGATCGCTTCCGCCTCGGTGCGGTCTGTCTTGAGGAATTTCAGCCGTGCCGGCGTTGCATAGAAGAGTTCGTTGACCTCGACGCGGGTGCCGTGGCCGAGCGCAGCGGGCATGACCTCCGACTTCGCGCCGCCCTCGACCGACAGCGACCAGGCATGCGGTTCGCTGGCATGGCGCGTGGTGATGCCGAGCTTTGCCACCGCGCCGATCGACGGCAGCGCTTCGCCGCGGAACCCGAGCGTGCGGATACGCAAGAGGTCTTCGTCGTCGAGCTTCGAGGTGGCGTGGCGATCGACCGCAAGCGCGAGGTCGGTGCGCGTCATGCCGCCGCCATCGTCGGTGATGCCGATCCGGCGCCGCCCGCCGCCGTCGGTGAAAACGTCGATCCGGCTCGCGCCGGCGTCGATCGCGTTCTCGACCAGTTCCTTGACGACGCTCGCAGGGCGTTCGACCACTTCGCCGGCGGCGATGCGGTTGACGAGCTGTTCGGGAAGCTGGCGGACGGGCATGGGTTGCGCGATCGGACAGGGATTCGAGGTTCGGCGGCATTGTAGTCGGCTCGCCGGCCAAATGCATGGGCCGGCCCGCGAATGGCTGCCTTTAGCTGGGGATGGAGCCGGCCTATCGCCTTGAAGACACTCACCTTTGCGTGTGGACCGGGTGCGCCCTACGTGGCGATTGTGACGCCGCACGCGCGGGTATATCGTTTAGAAAAATTATAATCTGATCGGGAGGATAGTCATGTGCCATTTGTTCTCGCACCAGCCGCAGCGCAATTACGAATCGCAGACCCGATCGCTGCGGATCGGTGGTCATTGCACCTCGATCCGGCTGGAGATGTCGTTCTGGGACACGCTGGAGGAGATTGCCGCCAAGGAGGGGATGAGCGTCGCCAAGTTCGTCACCACGCTCTATGGCGAAGTCCTCGACCATCATGGTGAGGTCAATAATTTCGCATCGCTGTTGCGCTGCTGCTGTTTGATTTATCGCGCGCAGAGCGCGGCGGCAGTGCCTGAATTCCAGGGCCAGCCCATCCTCGACGCCGCTGAATAGGCTTTCGGATCCATCGCGCAGAAGAAACGGCCTTGTCCAGGCAGGACAAGGCCGTTGGAGTCACGAGAGAACTCGGGCTTTGGTTCCGATCGAAGTCAGAACCGAAGCTCGCCCTTCCGGGTGCTAGATCTCCTTGCGCTGCATCGCGCCGGCGATCTGGTCGGCCTGCCGGATCGCCAGCGACACGATCGTCAGCGTCGGGTTGCACGCCGCTCCGCTCGTGAACTGGCTGCCGTCGGAGACGAACAGGTTCTTGATGTCGTGGGTCTGGCCGAACTTGTTGACCACGCCGTCGCGCGGCTTCTCGCTCATCCGGTTGGTGCCCATGTTGTGGGTCGAGGGATAGGGCGGCGTCGGATAGGTCACGGTGGCGCCGACCGCCTCATAGACTGCGGCGCCCTGCTTGTAGGCGTGATCGCGCATCGCGACGTCGTTCGGATGATCGTCGAAATGCACGCTCGCGACCGGCATGCCGAACTTGTCCTTGATGCTCGGATCCAGCGTAACACGGTTGGTCTCCTGCGGCAGGTCCTCGCCGACCAGCCACATGCCGGCCATCCGCGGATAGCCTTCCATGGCGCTGGTGAAGCTGCGGCCCCAAGCCCCGGGATTGAGAAACGCCGCCATGAAGGGCAGGCCGAGCGACAGCGTCTCCATCTCGTAGCCGCCGACGAAGCCGCGCTTCGGATCGTTCTTCGCCTCGTCGCGGATGATGCCGGCCATCGTGGTGCCGCGATACATATGCACCGACTTCTCGAAGGTCGCATACACGCTGCCGGTCATGTGCCGCAAATAATTGCGGCCGACCTGGCCCGACGAATTGGCAAGACCATCCGGGAACATGCTGGAGGCGCTGTTGAGCAAGAGCCGCGGGCTCTCGATCGAGTTGCCGGCGACCGCAACGACGCGGGCCTTCTGGCGCTGCATCGCGCCGTTCGCGTCGGCATAGACCACGCCGGTGACCTTGCCGGACTGGTCGTGCTCGATCTTGATCACCATGCTGCCGGGACGCACTTCGAGATTGCCGGTGGCTTCGCCCTTCGGGATCTCGGTGTAGAGCGTCGACCATTTGGCGCCCGACTTGCAGCCCTGGAAGCAGAAGCCGATCTGCTGGCAGGAGCCGCGGCCGTCGCGCGGCTCGCTGTTGATCGCCATCCGCCCGGTGTGCACTTCCTTGTAGCCGAGCTTCTTGGCGCCGGCTTCCATCACCTTGAAGTTGTTGTTGCCGGGAAGCCCGGGGATGCCGTTGGTGCGGGTGACGCCCATCTTGTCCTCGGCCTTGGCGTACCACGGCTCCATCTCGGCGAGCGTGATCGGCCAGTCCAGCAGATTGGCGCCGGGGATGTTGCCGTATGCCGACTTGATCTTGAACTCGTGCTCGTCGAAGCGCAGCGAGGCGCCGGCCCAATGCGTGGTCGAGCCGCCGACCGCCTTCACGATCCAGGCCGGAATATTCGGGAAATCCTTGTGGACGCGCCAGCTTCCCGACGTCGTGCGCATGTCCGACCAGGCGAGCTGGCCGAAGCTGTCCCACTCATCGTTGATGAAGTCCTGGTTCTCGATGCGCGGGCCGGCTTCCAGGATCACGACCTTGATGCCCTTCTGCGCCAGTTCATTGCCGAGCGTACCGCCGCCGGCACCGGAGCCGACGATCACGACAACGCCGCTGTCATTCAGATCGAATTTTGCCATTGTTTCCTCCTGGGCGTTCGCTGCTGCCGCGCGATGGATCATCGCGCCATGATTGATTTTTGAGCATGATCTGTTCGGAAAACCGCTTCACACTTTTCCGGATCATGCTCTATGCCTTCGGCAGCCAGTCGATATCGGCGAAGCCGCGCTTGATGTAGCCGCCATGCTCGGCGGAGGAGCCCTCGTAGCCGAACCTCGGCCAAACCTCCTTGTTGTTGTAGAGCGATGCGATGAGGTCGCCGCGGATCTTCTGGAAGAAGGCGCTTGCCTCGATCTGTTGCAGCAGCGCGACGCGATCGTTCTCCCAGGCGACCTGGGCATAGGGCATCTTGTGGCGATCGTTGGCCGCCTGATCGAGTCGGGTTACGCCCTCATTGATCAGCGATTTGATGGCCGGATCCTTCGCCGCCTTGTCATCCCACGGCTTGACCGCAGTGATGTAGTAGCTGTCGCCGAGGAAGTCGTGCGGATAGATGTCGCGCGCCATCTTCAGCAATGTCTTCATGGTGGCCGGCGTCAGCGTACCCGCCTCATCGGCCCACGCATCGGTGATGCCGAGCCCGGTCGATGTCGCGATCGCGACCGC
>NZ_JACMYP010000463.1 GCF_020889705.1 Bradyrhizobium altum
CCCGGGTTGATCCAGCAGGCGTGGATGCGGCCGTCGAGGCTGCCGCGCACCTTGTCGTCGATCTGGGCGCCGAACCGGGTCAGGCAGCGGAAGGCAGCCTGGACGTGCCCGCCGGGGCAGCCGAACCGGTCATAGAGGTCGAGATGCCGGAACGCGGTATCGAGGTCGTCGTTCCACATCAGGCGGACCACGCGGCGGCCGAGCCAGACGCATTCCGGGTTGCCGGCCGGGCCGTTGATGGCCTGCTGGGCCTCGACGAACTCCTCGACCTTGCGCTGGTTGGCCTCCCGCACGGCGTTGGCGTTGGCGTCGGGCTGTCCAAGCTGCTGTTTGGCCTGGTCGGGCGGATTCGGCGTGCCGCTCTGGGCGAACGCGCCGCCGGCTCCGTTCACGAGCGCAAGCGCTGTGACGAGGCCCGTTACGGCAAGATGGCGCAAAGCAGTGTTCTTCAACTCAAGCAGCCGTCGACGCATGCATTCCCCGATATGTTCCGGCCCCTGCGGGATCATCCTAACGGCTCGCGTGATGCCGTCCAAATAGGTCTCCGGTGCGGCGGAGACTCTGGCGGAATCCCATGACTGGAATTTGGTATTTTGTCCAGCAAACTCACAACTTTATCGACCCAGCGCAAAACTGTCGCAGGACAACCATGGTATTGACCGATTCCTGGACTTGGCAGACGGGCCGTGACCGGCTAATTCGACGGTCCCCCGGAGGATGGAACCGATTTCGCTTCGTACGCCGCTGGCGCTTCTCCTGATCTCGCTCGCTGTGATTGCATCCGTGTGGTGGTGGCTCGCCACGCCGATTACGCTCGCGCGCGCGCCGATCGATCCTGCCGCAAAGCTGCAATGCGTGTCCTACACGCCGTTCCGCGGCGCCCAGACGCCGCTCGATCCCACCACGCAGATTCCGATCGAGCAGATCGAGCAGGACCTCGCCGATCTCGCCAAGGTCACCGACTGCGTGCGCACCTATTCGATCGAGAACGGCCTCGACCAGGTCCCCGGCGTTGCGGCCAAGGTCGGGCTGAAGGTGATGCAGGGCATCTGGCTCAGCAGCAACCGCTTCAAGAATTTGCAGCAGATCGCGATCGCGGTCCGGCTCGCCAAAGAATATCCCGATGTCGTCACCTCGCTGATCGTCGGCAACGAGGTGCTGCTGCGCGGCGAGATGACCGCCACCGATCTGGCCGGCAACATCCGCGCGGTGAAGGCTTCGGCAGGCAATCTCCCGGTCACCTATGCCGATGTCTGGGAATACTGGGTGAAGAACCGCGAGATCTATGACGCGGTCGATTTCGTCACCATTCATATCCTGCCGTATTGGGAGGACATCCCGATCAAGGCGAAGTACGCCGCGGCGCATGTCGACGATATCCGCAAGCGGATGGCGGTGACGTTCCCCGGCAAGGAGATCCTGATCGGCGAGACCGGCTGGCCGAGCACGGGGCGGATGCGGGAGGGCGCATTGCCGTCGCGCACCAACCAGGCGCGGGTGGTGTCCGAGATTCTCGATCTCGCCAGGCGCGAGGGATTCCGGGTCAACCTGATCGAGGCCTATGACCAGCCCTGGAAACGCATGCTCGAGGGCACCGTCGGCGGCAATTGGGGCCTGTTCGATTCGATCAAGCGGCAGGTGAAATATCCGCCGGGCGTTGCGATCAGCAACTATCCTGACTGGAAGCTGCAGATGGCGGGCGGCATGGCGCTGTCCGTCGCCACCTTCCTCGCGGCCTGGCTGACGCTGCGCCGCCGGCCCTGGACGCCGCGGCCCTCAGCCTGGATCGCGGTTGGCATTTCGGCGACGACGGCGGGGACGCTGCTCGGGATCGCCGGCGACAAGATGTATTACGAGAGCTACGGCGTCGGCGGCGGGCTGCATTGGGGCGTGCTGCTCGCAGCCGCGATCGTTTCGCCCCTGCTGACCGCGCATGCGCTGATCGCCGGGCGCTCGCTGCCGACCTTCCTGGAGCTGGTCGGGCCGCGCGACTATCGCGGCAAGGGTGCGATCGGCGCGTTGCTGGCGATCGTGCTGGTCATCACCACGGTGATCGCCGCCGAGACCGCGCTCGGCTTCGCCTTCGATCCGCGCTACCGCGATTTCCCCTACGCCTCGCTCACCATGGCGGTGGTGCCGTTCGCGCTGCTGACCATGCTCAATCGCCCGAAGGAAGGCATCCGGCCGCTCGCGGAATCCGTGTTCGCCGGTCTTTTGGCGATCGCCGCCCTCTTCACGATCTACAACGAGGGCACGATCAACTGGCAATCGGACTGGACCTGCGTGATGTACCTCTTGCTCGCCGCTACGCTGTGGCGGGCGCGGGCCGCGCAAAACCCAGGATAAACAAGCCGATCGCAAGTCCCGACAGCACGACGTTGTAGAGCACGATCCCGAGCCCGGCTGCGATCAAGCCGACGGTGAGCAGCACGATCGACGGCCGCGTCAGGTTCAGCACCGCAATCACCAGCGCCGTGATCCCGAACACCGAGTTCTTGAACAGCACGGTCGACAGTGCGCGGGCCTTGCAGAGCATGGTCTGCGTGCCGGCGTCGCAAGCCAGTGCAACTGGCGAGAACTCGATTGCGAGATAGCGCACATACAGCGCGTAGCCGACGGTGACGAAGCCCACGACCATCAGGAACTGGACCTGATAGGGGGAGAGGCGGAACGGAGGTTTTGTCATCGCGGCACTATGGTCGGGAACGGGGTTTCGGACAAGGCTCGGTCAGAGCAGCGAAATCGGTTGAGAATTTGGCCGCAATCCTTTGCCGGACATGATTATTGGCTGTTCCGCCGGAACATCGAGGAGATTGTCGTCGGCTCTGGCTTCTTTTCCTCGGCAACCGGCTGCGGCGGTGTGACCGTGCGCCTCGACGCGGCCCGCCGGTGCGGCAAAGCCGACTTGGCTCCCGCAGGCGGCTCGTTCAGGGCCAACCGCTGGCCGTCATAGATCGCCGTCTCGCAGGTCCGCTGGACCAGGCTGAGGCCGGCGCAAATCCTGGCGGCGGTCCCGGCGTCGTTCAGCGGTCCGGCCACCAGGCGCAACTGCATGCCGAGCCCGTTGCTGTTCTCCTTGATGACGATGATCGGCCGCAGCGCAGCCAGCGGCGCGTTGGCCTTCGACTTCAAGAGGCTGCGCCAGAGTGCGCGCAGTCCGTTGACCGAATTTGCCGTGCCCAGATCGACGCCGAACTCGGTGCGCTGGATCTGCGCCTTCGGCGCATCGTCTTCAACTTCGGAGTCCGGATCCGGTGTGATCACGAGCGGCGGGATCGGCGCGGCGTTGACATCGCTCGAGGTCGGCGGTTTGGGCGCATCGGTTACCTTGTTCAGCACAGGATCGCGCGATGCCATCAGCGGCTTGTCCGCAGCCGGCGTGGCCGCGGGCGCTGGCGCTGGCGCGGCCGCCTTTATTTCGTCGGTAC
>NZ_JACMYP010000464.1 GCF_020889705.1 Bradyrhizobium altum
AGCGCCGCCGTCGCCGACCCCGTTCCGCGCCGCGCCCGCCGGTGGCGAAGCCGGCGTTGAGGAGAAGGATCCGGCCGAAGCCGCCGCCGAGTCCGACATGGACGACGACGAGTTCGAGAACCAGATGTCGCTCGCCGCCATCGAGGCCGAGCTGAAGCCGAAGGTGGTCGAGACCTTCGACAAGATCGCATCCGAGTACAAGAAGCTGCGCCGCCTGCAGGAGCAGGACATCGCCAACCAGCTGCAGAGCGAGTCGCTGTCGCCCTCGCAGGAGCGCAAGTACAAGAAGCTGAAGGACGAGATCATCGTCGAGGTGAAGTCGCTGCGCCTCAATCAGGCCCGCATCGATTCATTGGTCGAGCAGCTCTACGACATCAACAAGAAGCTGGTCTCGTTCGAGGGCCGCCTGCTGCGCCTCGGCGACAGCCACGGCGTCGCGCGCGAGGATTTCCTGCGCAACTATCAGGGGTCGGAGCTCGATCCGCGCTGGCTCAACCGCGTCTCCAAGCTGTCGGCCAAGGGCTGGAAGAACTTCGTCCATCACGAGAAGGACCGCATCAAGGACCTGCGCCACGAGATCCAGTCGCTGGCGGCGCTCACCGGACTCGAGATCGGCGAATTCCGCAAGATCGTGCACGGTGTGCAGAAGGGCGAGCGCGAGGCCCGTCAGGCCAAGAAGGAGATGGTGGAAGCCAACCTCCGTCTCGTGATCTCGATCGCCAAGAAGTACACCAACCGCGGCCTGCAATTCCTCGACCTGATCCAGGAAGGCAATATCGGCCTGATGAAGGCGGTCGATAAGTTCGAATATCGCCGCGGCTACAAATTCTCGACCTACGCCACCTGGTGGATCCGGCAGGCGATCACCCGCTCGATCGCCGACCAGGCCCGCACCATCCGCATCCCGGTGCACATGATCGAGACGATCAACAAGATCGTCCGCACCTCGCGCCAGATGCTGAACGAGATCGGCCGCGAGCCGACCCCGGAAGAGCTCGCCGAGAAGCTCGGCATGCCCTTGGAGAAGGTCCGCAAGGTCCTCAAGATCGCCAAGGAGCCGCTGTCGCTCGAAACCCCGGTCGGTGACGAAGAGGATTCGCATCTCGGCGATTTCATCGAGGACAAGAACGCGATCCTGCCGATCGACGCGGCGATCCAGTCCAATTTGCGCGAAACCACGACGCGCGTGCTGGCCTCGCTCACCCCGCGCGAGGAGCGCGTGCTGCGCATGCGCTTCGGCATCGGCATGAACACCGATCACACGCTGGAAGAAGTCGGCCAGCAGTTCTCGGTCACCCGCGAACGCATCCGCCAGATCGAAGCCAAGGCGCTGCGCAAGCTGAAGCACCCGTCGCGGTCGCGGAAGCTGCGGAGCTTCCTGGATAACTAATTCGGGTCGTCATGCCCGGGCTTGACCCGGGCATCCATCGAAACAAGAACGGCGGGCCCAGGCCCGCCGTTTTTTGTTTGCCCGGTCACCAACACCATCGTCATTCCGGGGCGTTGCGTAGCGCCGAGCCCGGAATCCATCGGGCCGCAGGTTTCGTGGTGAAATGGATTCCGGGCTCGCGCTTCGCGCGCCCCGGAATGACGAGGGAGAGATGCGGCGTGGCGCCTGTCGCAAACGGCGGGACCCGCGCGCCGCTACTTCTTCTTTACCCCGACGCGCTCGATGGTCTTGATCTCGAGCGGCGGGCGGCCGCCCTTTTCGGCGATCTCGCGGTCCTGCTCGCGCAGGAAGGCGCGCGCCGGCTCGTCGCCGTCCAGCCCGCCCAGCAGCTCCGATGGCACGCGGCGGTTGGAGCGCTGCGAGCCGTCTTCATAGAAGACGTTGAAGAAGGCGAATTCGCCTTTGGGATTGGTCCCGGGTTTTTTCGGCATGGGCGGCTTGTCCCCGATCAGGCCGCCGCTGTCAAAGCAAATTACCTGCCCCCCGTGCCGATCTGCCCTGCGCGATTCGGCGGCGTGGGGCCCTTGCGTCGCAAATATGAGGCCTCCGCCTCAGCCCTCGAACAGCACGAACGCCGCCCACACGCTCGCGTCCCTGGCGCCCGCGACCTTGCCGTCGCGCGCATCGCGCCGGGTCTGGCGCAGCGCATCCGAGTAGGTCAAGCCTTCCGCCAGGTGCTCATAAAAGCGCACGGTGAAGTTCGCGGTGCCCTCGTCGGCGACCGGCCACAGCGTCAGGAGCGCACGCCGGGCGCCGGCGATGCCGAGCGCGGTCGGCAGGCCGCGCAGGCCGCTGACAAAACTCTCGTCGCCACGGCCGGTCTCGCAGGCCGAGAGCACCAGCAGATCGAGGCCGGACAGGTCCCAGTCCATCACCTCGAAGGCATAGAGATAGCCGTCCTTTTCGTCGCGCAGCGGCCACCGGCTGTCGCCGGCGCCCGACAGCACGATGCCGCTTTGCCAGAGCGTATCGAGGCCGGACGCCGTGCTGTCATGATAGAAGCCGTGCGTTGCCAGATGCGCGATGCGGGCCTTGCCGATCGCCTCGCGCAGCACAGCTTCGCTGACGCCCCGCCCGGTCAGCACCTCGACCGGCGCGCCGCGCGCGCGGGCGAGTTTTGCGATCGCCTCGATTTCGGTCTTCGTGCCGGGCAGGGGCATCGGCCCCGGCTGGCCGTATTCGATGCCGCCGGCGAGCAGCATCGCCCCCGTCCGGTCGAGCGTCTCGCGCGCATGGATTGCGATCAGCGCGTCGGGGCTGGTCAGCATCCGGATCGTGGTGCGGTCCTCCAGCAGGCCGCCGTCGACGCCGGGCAGCAGGGAGAACGGCACGGCAAACAGGAAGCCGTCCGGCACCACATAGAGCGTGGTCTTGTCCTTCAGGGCAGGCTCCAGCGGCGCGAACAGCCGCGCGCGCAGGTTCTGGAAGCGGCCTTTGCTGTCGAGCGCCTTGTCGTCGGGCGCCTTGTTGTCTGCTGCCTTGGTGTCGCGATCCGGCGCGGCGGCCTGCGTCGTACGCAGCCGCGCGATCTCGGTCCGCACGCCGGTGTCGACCATGCGGCCGGGATCGCCGAGATCGACCACGCGCGGCTCGCTCGTTGCGGTCTCGACGATGGCGTAGAGCACGGTCGCGGCAAGCGGCTCCTTCGATTGCCGATCCGCCTTCCATTGCCGCGTGATGAAATAGTTGACGACCGCTTCCTGCGGCGCGAGCAGCTGCGACGGACGGATCGGGTCCTGCGGCAGCTTCACGCCGATCGCGTCGAGCCGCTTGTTCAGCGCCTTCTCGGCCGCGTCCTGCCGCTGCCACACGGACCTCGCCCAGTCGTCGATATTGCCCGACGAGAACAGCTCCTGCTTCTCGCCGTTGAGCCGCAGCGCCGCGCGCAGCAGCGCCGCGGTTTCCTCGTCCTTGCCCGCCATTTGCGTCTCGAGCCGGCGCAGCGCCGTGGCGTCGCCGCCGCCGAGCG
>NZ_JACMYP010000465.1 GCF_020889705.1 Bradyrhizobium altum
CCAGTCTCAGCGCGAGCTGCCCGGGCGGCGGCACCAGCGACGGATCGACGACGCCGAACACGCCCTCGCGCGCAAACACGAAACCGGCGCGGGCAAGGCGCGCGATGTGGGTCAGTGCAGAGATCACAAACGCCAGCCCGAATGCAGCGCCACGATGCCGCCGGAGAGGCTCTGCCACTTCACGCGCGCAAAGCCGGCGGCGCCGATCATTTCGGCGAACGCGTTCGGCCGCGGGAATTTGCGGATCGACTCGACGAGATATTGATAGGACTCGGCGTCGCCGGTGACGGCGCGGCCGAGCGGCGGGATCACCTTGAAGGAGAACAGGTCGTAGATCCGGTCGAGGCCGGGCACATCGACGGTGGAGAATTCCAGGCACAGGAAGCGGCTGCCGGGCTTGAGCACCCGATAGGCCTCGCGCAGCGCGAGGTCGATCTGCGGCACGTTGCGGATGCCGAACGCGATGGTGTAGGCGTCGAACGCGCGATCGGCGAAACCCAACGCCTCGGCATTGCCCTCGACGAACGACACGCGGTCATCGAGGTGCTGCTTGGCGGCTCGCTCGCGGCCGACGGCGAGCATGTCGGTATTGATGTCGCAGACCGTGGCATGAAAGCCGGTGCCCGCGGCCTTGGCGGCCCGGAACGCGATGTCGCCGGTGCCGCCGGCGACGTCGAGCAGCGCGAACGGCCGGTCGCCCTTCGGCGGGTCGAGCGTCGTGATCATGACGTCCTTCCAGGCCCGGTGCAGGCCGACCGACATCAGATCGTTCATCAGGTCGTAGCGGGACGCCACGCTGTGAAACACCTCGTTCACCAGCGTCTGCTTCTCGCCCAGGGGCACGTCCCTGAAGCCGAAATGGGTGGTTTGGTCCGGCCGATCCATCAACTCATACTCTTATCTTTGGTCGCGTTTTCTTCACGCGAACCGGTGCCCACTTCGCTCGAAAACGCTCCAGCCGGACCATAGCGCGGCGGCCGCAATGGCGCTATCACGTCACTTCCAAAAGGTGAATGCCTGCCATGCCGGAATTACCCGAAGTCGAGACCGTCCGCCGCGGCCTGCAACCGGCCATGGAAGGGTCCAAAATCCTCAAGGCCGAGGCCCGTCGCAAGGATTTGCGGTTTCCGTTTCAAAAAGACTTTGTCGCCCGGCTCGAGGGCCAGACCATCACCGGGCTCGGCCGCCGTGCCAAATATCTGATGGCGGACCTGACCTCCGGCGACGTGCTGCTGATGCATCTGGGCATGTCGGGCTCGTTCCGCGTGCTGAAGCAGGACGGCGCGGCGGCGCCGGGGCAATTCCACCATCCGCGCAGCGAGGATCGCGCGCACGATCACGTCGTGTTCCACATGTCGTCCGGCGCGGCCGTCGTCTTCAACGATCCGCGGCGCTTCGGCTACATGAAGATCATTGCCCGCAACGCGATCGAGGACGAGCCGCTGCTGAAGGGGCTCGGACCCGAGCCGCTCGGCAACGCGTTCGACGCGGCGATGCTGGCGCGCTCCTGCCACAACAAGAAGACCAGCCTGAAGGCCGCGCTGCTCGATCAGCGCGTGGTGGCGGGACTTGGCAACATCTATGTCTGCGAGGCGCTGTTTCGCTCGCACCTGTCGCCGCGGCGATTGGCCGCGACGCTTGCAACCAGGAAGGCCGAGCCCACCGACCACGCCAATCGGCTGGTCGACGCGATCCATTCGGTGCTCAACCAGGCGATCAAGGCCGGCGGCTCCTCGATCAGCGATCATCGTTTGACCAACGGCGATCTCGGCTACTTCCAGCATTCCTTCCAGGTCTACGACCGCGAAGGCGAGACATGCCGCACGTCTGGCTGCGCGGGCATCGTCAGGCGCTTTACCCAGAACGGCCGCTCCACGTTCTGGTGCCCGAAGTGCCAGAAATAACATGTTCGAGACGCCACGCATCGAGACGCGGCGCCTGATCCTGCGGCCGCTTGCGCTGTCGGATGCCGCAGCGATTCAATATCACTTCAACAATTGGAATGTGATCAAGACCCTCGCCACGGTGGTGCCGTGGCCGTATCCCGACGACGGCGCGGAAAGCTTCATCAAGCGAGAGCTGGATAAGATCACGGCCGGCGAGGAAAGCTATCAATGGGTGCTGGTGTTGCGCACCAGTAATGGCGAGGCGATCGGCAACATCAATTTCCGGCCGCGCGCCGACGGCCGCAAGGGCAATCGCGGGTTCTGGCTGGCCGAGCCTTACTGGAATTGCGGCCTCATGACCGAGGCGATCGCCGCGGTGAATGACTTCGCCTTCCTGACGCTCGGCCTCGATCACTTCCATGTCTGCAACGCGCTGTCCAACGCCGCCTCGCGCCGGGTCAAGCAGAAGACCGGAGCCGAATTTGTCGGCTTCGTCGAACTTCCGCACCACAATGGCGAATCCAGAGCGGAGAAGTGGAAGGTCACGCGCGAAACCTGGCTGCGCGATCGCCCGGCGACGTGACCCCGGTTGCGAATGCCGCCGTGGGGAAATTCGCGGCGGCTTGACCGCGCTTGCGAGGCCGCAGAACATGGGTCCCATCGCTCCATCAACAACGAGAACACAATGGCGATGAACGGCAATTGGCGCGATCGCGCCGCGACAAGCTTTCAGTGCGAGAAGCAGCCGGCCACCAGTAGCCGTGGCATGGTGGTGAGCAATCATCCACTGGCATCGAGCGCAGGCGCCGAGATGCTCGCGGCCGGCGGCAACGCGATCGATGCGGCGATTGCCACTTTGTTCACGCTGACCGTGGTCGAGCCGATGATGGTCGGCATCATCGGCGGCGGCATGGCGCATATCCGCCTCGCCGACGGCAGCCATCGCTTCATCGACGGCCAGAGCACGGTGCCGAAGGCGGTGCGGCCGGATACCTACACCTCGAAGCCCGGTTCGGCGCATGACGTGTTCGACACCGTCGGCAACGAGAATTTGAACGGCCCGAGGGCGGTCGCGGTGCCGGGCTCGCTGAAGGCGTGGTGCGAAACCCTGCGCCGTTTCGGCACCATGAGCCTGGCCGACGTGATGCAGCCCGCGATCAAGCATGCCGCGCGCGGTTATGCGGCGACGCCTTATTTGCACGAATGCATCACCGACGGCGCCGAAGAGATGCTGAAGGACAAGCCGATCTCGGCGATCTATCTGCCCAATGGCATCCCGCTGAAGCCGGGCGAACGCGTGGTGCAGGCCGAATATGCCGAGACGCTGAAATACATCGCCGATCATGGCGACAACGCGCTCTATCAGGGACCGCTTGGCGACATCCTGGTCGACTACATGAAGAACAACGGCGGCTTCATCGCGCAGGAGGATCTCGCGACCTACAAGACCGTCGAGCGGCAGCCGATCCGCTGCGACTACCGCGGCTGGGAAATCCTCGGGCCGCCGCCGCCGGCAG
>NZ_JACMYP010000466.1 GCF_020889705.1 Bradyrhizobium altum
AGCCACAGGAATATGTTGTTGGGGCGCGCTGCGGCCCCAGCTTTTCTATCGATCGATAACGGTGGTTATGGGTCCCGGCGTTCGCCGGGACGACGACGGTATTGAGGGTGCGTGCAGCCTCAATCCACCACGATCTTGACGCGGTCCCGCGGCTTCACCTGGGCGTGGGCATCGAGGCCGTTGAGCACGCGGAAGCGCTCGGCCGGGTGATCGACGCCGGCCATGCGATGCGACAGCGATTCCACGGTGTCGCCGGGCTGCACGTTGATGACCTTGATGCGCAGCGGGCGCGCGGCCTGGATCTCGTCGAGCGTCAGGCGGCGGAACGAGTTGACGGTCTCGCGCGCGTTGCGCTCGCTCTCCGTCGATTTCTGCTTGGCGGCGAAGATGAAACGGTAGACGTCGCTGCCGAAGCGCAGCGCGTAGACCTTGAACTGCCACTGGTCGCCATGCGCGGTGGCCGATGCCGCCGGAAAGCCGTTGATGTTGAGATCCTCGGTCGAGGACTTCTCGACGCCTTCCATCCAGCCGGAATTCAGATAGTCGCCGAGCGACTGCTCGGCCGGCACCCGCACCACGTCGAAGCGCATCGCCTGGCTGCCGCCCTCGCGCACGCCGATCACCGCCTGTGCGGTGTTGTCGAGCGTGAAATTGTCGGGCGCGGTGAAGGTGAAGCCGAGCTTGGGATGCAGGAAGCGGCGGCCGCGCACAAAACCTTCGCTGGGGTCCTCGCCATAGACGATGTTGTCGATCGCGGCGAGATAGGTCTCGCGGTCGCGCTCGTTGCTCTCGGGCGATGAGTATTGCCGCGCGGTGGTCTGCGCATTGGAGATGCGCTCCGGCGTTGCCGGATGCGACGAGGTGAAATCCTGCGCACGCGGATCGAGCGCGGTCTTGCCGATCTTGAGCGCGGCATTGCGCTCCATCGCGGTCAGGAAGCGCGCCGCGCCGTAGGGATCGAAATGCGCACGCGCGGCGATCCCGACGCCGATGCCGTCGGCCTCGAACTCCTGCTGCCGCGAGAAGCTCGCCATCGTCAGCTTGGTCTTGGCGAGCGCCAGCGCCGTGAGGTCGGGATCGGTGCTCATGTCGGTGACGACGCGCGTCACCACCGCCGCCTGGCGCGCCTGGTCCTCGCGCATCGCGGCATGCTTGGCCAGCACATGCGCCATCTCGTGGCTCAGCACCGAGGAAAGCTCGGAGGTGTCGCTGGCGAGCGCGATCAGGCCGCGCGTGACGTAGAGCTGGCCGGTCGGCAGCGCGAAGGCGTTCACCGCGCCGGAATTGAGGATCGTCACCTTGTAGGCCTGGTCGGGCCGTTCGGACGCGGCGACCAGCCGGTCGACGGTCTTGCCGATCAGCGCCTCGAGCTTCGGGTCGTCATAGGCGCCGCCATAGGACGACAGGATGCGCTCATGCTCGCGCTCGCTGTTGGGCGTCTGCTGCACCACCCGGTTCGGCTTCACCGGCGCCGCCGCCGCGGTCGGCGCGACCTGCTCGAACCGGCCGACATTGCCGCAGGCCGACAGCGTCAGGGCCGCGCAGACGAGCGCCAGCGCAGCCGAAAGCCGGCGGCCAGTTCCATCTTCACGCCGTCCAGCGCGCTCAATCACGTCAAAAACCCACAAACTGTCCCGTAATCGGCCAGGCCGTGGCCTGTGGGCCCCTAGTTCCCGCCGAGTACTTCAATCTGCCCCACCCGGAGCAATTCGATTCGCGGCCCACGCCGTGCTTCCACCCAGCCTCGCACTCGAATCCTACGATTTTCCAGAGACTTGGGCGCAAGCCCGGCCGCCTCAAACGCAGGGACTATGCGCCTTGAAATAGTTAGAGCAAAGTCCCGTGTCCAGTTTCGGCCGAAATTCAGGTAGGTCGTCGCCCCCGCCCGACGCACGGACAAAACCCTGCCCTCAACGACGGTAAAGCGCCCGATCCCGGCCAAAATATCGTCCGGACTTTCGGCGTTTTTTATGACCGTGGCCTCGGCCCAGGTTCCCGATCGGGCGGCCCGCGCCTCGGCCTCCGCCGCCATTAGCGCCGTGGCGCAGTCTTTGTCGGCGATCTCGGACGACACCAGCGCGAGGCCCTGGCGCAGCAGCTCGCTTTGCACGGGCATCTCTTGGCCATCGAGGAATGCGTAGGCCGGCTGCCGTCCGTAGCGGTCCGGCGTGTCGTCCTGTCCGCGCACCGTCACCTCGCGGCCGATCAACAGCGCCGACAGCATCGCCGTGGTCTTCGCTCTGTCCGCCACCTCGATGCCGGCGAGCTTGACCTCGCGGCCGTCGTCCAGCCGCAGGCTGCGCGCATCGACCACAGCGGCGACGCGACCTTCGCCCTGAATCTCGAAATTGCATCCGGCCGCTTCGGCACGTCCGATGCACGCGACGATCGCGAGCGCGTACGCGGTCATCGCCACCGCCCGCGGACGGCGTTGCCATACTTTATCGCGTGAAGGCGTCATGCCGCACTCGTCACTCCGGCCCGCTCCGTTCGGCGCGTGGTCGCCGACGAGGACAGTCTGACGGAAAGATCGCCGCCGAGCCACAGGCGAAGCGAGGCCGGATCGGCGGGGCCGACCGTGATTCGGCGCCGCATGGCCGATGAATTCCTTGCAGCGCTTCTCATCGCGCGCAGCCATGAGATCCCTGTTTCACATCAATGCGTGGCCGCTGCGGGACGAACGCGTCTCGTATGTCCCTTGTCGTAACGAAGATTGGCGTTTGAACCTGCGCGGCGCGGTCGTCGTGCGCCTCAACCTTGCCCATTCATCATCTCAATTCCGTGCGCGGAATGAGAATTCGTTATTGTTGCCAACGACTTGCGGCGCAAGGTAATTAATCAGCAATTTCTAGAAACGGCGACCGATTGCGGTCGCTCACTCATATTGCCGAGGTCCTTGTGTCGAACCCAGTTGTTCTCACGCTGTCGACCAGCGATCCGCTCAGCGATTACCTCCTGCTCTACAACGCGATCTCGGCGATCAGCGTCGGCGGCGGGCTCGCATCGGCCAACACCGATTACGTCATCCACTTCTCGCTCTCGTCGGGCGCGCGCACGCTGCAGCTGCTTGACGATCTGCCGGCCATCAATCTGATGAACGGCTCGACGCTCACCTTCGACGGCAACTCCGACTACAACAATCACCTCGGTGGGCAGGACTACAGCGACGTCATCGACGCGCGTGGCTATCAAGGCTTCGTCGTCACCTCCGGCACGGTGACGTTCAAGAATCTCACCATCATCAACGCCGTTGCGAGCGGCGGCAATGGCGGCGTCGGCGGTGGCGGCGGCGGCGCGGGCCTCGGCGGCGGCCTGTTCGTCGGGCAGAATGCCGACGTCACGCTGAACAACGTTAATTTCGGCAACAATACCGCCAAGGGCGGTAACGGCGGCGTGGTC
>NZ_JACMYP010000467.1 GCF_020889705.1 Bradyrhizobium altum
CGCGACCGCATCACTCGGCCGCCTGCAATGCGCGCGCCGCTTTCGCCGCCGGTTTCGGCGCGCCGACCCGCAAGCGGCGGTCGGACAGCGACAGCATGCCGCCGAAGGCCATCAGCACCGGCCCCCACCAGATCATCAGCACCAGCGGCTTGTGATAGATCCGCACCGCAATCGCGCCGTCGGCCGAGGTGTCGCCGAGCGAGATATAGAGCTGGCTTGCGCCGCGGGTCAGCAGCGCGGCCTCGGTCGTCGAAGCGCCGCGGGTCGTGAAGTTGCGCTTCGACGGCGTCATCACGCTGACCTTCTCGCCGTCCCGCGTCACGGTGAATTGCGCGACCATCTCGCGGAAATTTGGTCCCTGCCGCGGGTTCAGGCCGTCGAGCCGCAGCTCGTAGCCGGCGACCCGGGCGACATCGTCCGGCTTCATGGAGCCGATATATTCGCTGTTCCAGGTGGTCTCGCAGACGATCCCGATCAGCGCGACGCCGAGGCCGGCATGCGCGAAGACGGTGCCCCAGGTCGCGCGCGGCAGGCCACGCGCGCGGCGCAGCGAGAGCGACAGCGGAATCCGGAACAGCGCGATGCGTTCGGCGAGATCGCACAGCGCGCCCGCGATCACGAAGGCCGCAAGCCCGATCGCAAGCGGCGCCAGCGTCGCGCCGCCATAGGTCCACGCAAGCACCACCGCCATCGCAACCAGCGCGACGATGCCGGCGACCATCAGCCGCTGCGCGGCGCCGAGCAGGTCGCCGCGTTTCCAGGCCAGCAGCGGCCCGAACGGGACCGCGAGCAGCAGCGGCACGAACAGCGGCGCAAAGGTGAAATTGAAGAACGGCGCGCCGACCGAGATCTTCTCGCCGGTCAGGACCTCGAGCGCCAGCGGATACAGCGTGCCGATGAACACCGTCGCGCAAGCGGTGGTGAGCAGCAAATTGTTGAGCACCAGCGCGCCTTCACGCGAGATCGGCGCGAACAGCCCGCCCTGCTTCAGCGCGGGCGCGCGCCAGGCATAAAGCGACAGGCTGCCGCCGATGAAGACGAACAGGATCAGCAGAATGAACACGCCGCGGGTCGGGTCGGTCGCGAAGGCGTGGACCGAGGTCAGCACGCCGGAGCGCACCAGGAAGGTGCCGAGCAGCGACAGCGAAAACGTCAGGATGGACAGCAGGACGGTCCAGACCTTGAGCGCGTTGCGCTTCTCCATCACCAGCGCCGAATGCAACAGCGCGGTGCCGGCAAGCCAGGGCATCAGCGAGGCGTTCTCGACCGGATCCCAGAACCACCAGCCGCCCCAGCCGAGCTCGTAATAGGCCCAGTAGGAGCCCATCGCGATGCCGAGCGTCAGGAAGATCCACGCCATCAGCGTCCACGGCCGCACCCAGCGCGCCCAGGCGGCGTCGATCCGCCCTTCGAGCAGCGCCGCCACCGCGAACGAGAACGAGATCGAGAAGCCGACATAGCCGAGATAGAGCATCGGCGGATGCACCGCGAGGCCGATGTCCTGCAGCACCGGATTGAGGTCGCGTCCCTCGATCGGCGGATTGGCGATGCGCAGGAACGGGTTCGAGGTGATCAGGATGAACAAATAGAAGGCGCTGGCGACCCACGCCTGCACCGCCAGCACATGCGCCCGCAGCGACAGCGGCAGATTGTTGCCGAAGGCCGCGACGAGGCCGCCGAACAGCGCCAGGATCGACACCCACAGTAGCATCGAGCCTTCATGGTTGCCCCAGACGCCGGTGACCTTGTAGAGCAGCGGCTTCAGCGAATGCGAATTCTCGTAGACATTGGCGACCGAGAAATCCGAGGTGACGTGCAGCGTCACCAGCGCCGCGAACGATGCCGCGACGAACAGCAATTGGGCAAGCGCGGTCGAGCGCGCGACGTTCATCAACGCAGCATCGCGCCAGCGCGCACCGACGATCGGCACGATCGACTGGATCAGCGCGAGGGCGAGCGCCAGCACCAGGGCATAATGTCCGCTTTCGGCGATCACCGCATGGCTCCCTGGGTCGGCGCCGCGGAGGCGCTCGGCATGCTGTTTGGTTTGGCGCCGTAGTCGTCCTTCCAGTGGCCCTGCTTCTTCAGGGCATCGGCGACGTCCTTCGGCATGTAGGTCTCGTCATGCTTGGCGAGCACGGTGTCGGCGCGGAACACGCCGTTCGCATCGAGCGCGCCCTCGGCAACGACGCCCTGCCCCTCGCGGAACAGGTCCGGCAGGATGCCCTTGTAGGCGACCGGCAGCGTTGCGCCGCCGTCGCCGACGGTGAAGGTCACCGCGAGATTGTCGCCGTGCTTGAGCGAGCCTTGCTCAACCAGCCCGCCGAGGCGGAAGCGCTTGCCCGGACCGAGATGCTTCTCGGCGACCATGGACGGCGTCGAGAAGAACACGATGGAATCGCGCAGCGCGTTCAGCACCAGGCCCGCGGCGATCGCCAGCACGACGAGCGCGCAGCCGATCAGTGTCAAACGCCGTTGCTTCCTGGTCATCGTTCATCCTTGCGCATGACATTCGCCGAAAACCGCTGCACATGTTTCGGCATCATGCGTTATCCATCCAATCCGAGACTCTTCAACCCCTCATTGAGCTGACGCAACCGGTCCGCATCATTGCCCACCGCCTGACGGGCATCCGCAAGCGCGCTCATCGCCTTGCCGCGCTCGCCCATCACGAGATAGGCGCGGACCAGCCGCAGCCAGCCCTCGACGTCGTCGCCGTTCGTCTTCAGCCGCGTCGCCAGCCGATCGACCATACCCTTGATCATGGTGCCGCGATCGGCCTCGCTCATGTCCTTGGCCGCCGCCATCGCGCCGTCAGGCAGCGCGGGTGCGCTCATGCCGCCGACCCGTACCAGCGCAGCCTGCACCAGCGGCCGCCATGGCGCGTCGGACGGCGCCCTCGCCATCATCTTCTGCCAGATCGCGGCGGCGTCCGCCTTGCGGCCGTCCTGCTCGGCGGCAAGGCCGAGAAAATAGTTCGCCTTGGCGTCGTCGCCATTCAGCGCGACCGAGCGCTCGAACTCCGCCTTGGCGTCCGCGGTGACGACGCCACCGGCGCTCCCCATCAACGCCTCGCCGAGATCGGCGCGGCGATCCGCGCTGTCGCCAGCATAGGTGATGGCATTGCGATAGGCACGCACCGCATCATCGTAGCGGCCAAGGCGCGACAGCACCGGCGCCAGCACCGTCCAGCCGCGGCCGTCGGTCGGGTTCTTTTCCAGATGGACCTCGACCTGCGCGACCAGATTGGTGAGCGGCTGGTTGGCATCGGCCACCCGGCTGCGCTCGGCGAGCGGAAAGTCGCCAAGGCGCGGCGAGCCGAGCGCGAGATAGAAGCCCGAAGCGATGACCGGCAGCCCGACCAGGGCCACGATCGCGGCGCGCGCCGC
>NZ_JACMYP010000468.1 GCF_020889705.1 Bradyrhizobium altum
TTGTACCTCAACTGAGAATGCAGACTCTTCGGATGCAGCGCGGCAGTTTGTGCGGGTGATGCATCCATTCCACCCATTGTTTGGGCGGCAGCTTCTCTGCGTCGGCAAACGATACAACCGGTATGGCGAACGCCTCTTGCTGCAGGGCGACGGCGCGACCGTATGGTCGGTTCCTCCGCAATGGACGGACCTTGTGAGCCCGGACGCAGAGATCGTCATGGGTCATGGACGGGCACTTTTGCGTACTTTCGACCTGATGGAGCTGGCCAGCCTGGTGAAGCGCCTTTCCGACGGGGCAGCGTTGCGATCGCGCGCAAACCGTAAGGATGATTATGCCGCACATGTAAGGTGATTAATGCCGCATCAGCCCTCTTTTGTCCGCATCGGTCCATTAAATGCAGGTTATAAATGCGCTATAGGCTACTTTCGCGACCTTGACAGCGATGAATTTGGCGGCGTAAATATATTTACGTTAACGCCTTCTTGTACGCTCGGAGCCGACGGTGCCGGCGAAGCACGACAGCAAGCGCTCAAAGATCGACGCCCTCCTCGAGGAGGGCACGCTCAATCCGACGCCCGAGAAGGTGCGCGATCCAAAGTTTCAGGGAAGCGAGTTCTTCGATCCGCACGACGCCGTGCAGGTCAAGTACGAGATGCTGCGCCGTGTCTCGATCGACAACGCTTCGGTGACGGAGGCTTCCGACGAGTATGGCGTCTCCAGGCCGACCTACTACCAAGCGAAGGCGAGCTTCGATGCCGCCGGGATTGCGGGACTGGTCCCAAAGAAGCCGGGCCCCCGCGGCCCCCACAAGGTCCAGGGCGAGGTCCTCGCCTTCCTGCAGGCGCGGCTGGTCCCGGGCGAGCCGGTTCGCGCTCGGGAGCTGGCGAGCTTGATCCGCGCCGAGCTCGGCATCGAGGTTCATCCCAGGACGATCGAGCGTGCATTAAAAAAAACTGCCGGATGAACACCCCACGACACCGGCGTGTTCGATCCTCTCGACCGCCATTGCGGCCCAGTATGAGGTGCTGCGTATGGCAGCTCTCGGCGAAGCGTTGCCGCCTACGGCCCGCAGTGGCCTCATGCTTTTTCTGCGCCGGGGCATGTGGGGGTGGGCGCAGACGCTGGCCACCGCAGCCCCCGTTCAACAGTCAGTTGCATCGTGTACTCCACCAGTGCCGCGTAACGAGCACACAGCTGTCGTTTACGTGCTCGCGACAATGGCGATGAGCACACCCGAGCGGAGAACGCCATGAAGGAGTCCCTCAAAGTCCAGCCTCACCACCTCGAACGGGGTGCTTACCTCTACATTCGCCAGTCCTCGATGCGACAAGTCATCGAGAACGTCGAGAGCGCGAAGCGGCAATATGCACTTCGTGGGCGCGCAATTGCCCTTGGCTGGCGCGACGAGCAAATAATCGTCATCGACAGCGATCAGGGCGAGTCCGGTGCATCGGCTGTCTGGCGCGAGGGCTTTCAGCGCCTGGTCAGCGACGTCGGCATGGGGCACGCCGGCATCGTGATGGGCCTGGAGGTCTCCCGCCTGGCGCGGAACAATGCTGACTGGCAGCGTTTGCTGGAGATCTGCGCACTGGCCGACACCCTGATCCTCGATGAGGATGGCGTCTACGATCCGTCAAGCTTCAATGACCGCCTCCTGCTCGGGCTCAAGGGCACAATGAGTGAGGCCGAGTTGCATGTGATCAAAGCAAGGCTGCGCGGCGGAATCCTCAACAAGGTCAGGCGCGGCGAGTACCGCTGCGTCTTGCCAACCGGGCTGATCTATGACCACTCCGGCAACGTGACGTTCGATCCCGACACTCAGATCAGGGAGACAATCGTCCATTTCTTCGACACGTTCTCTCGCGTGGGCTCCGCATGCCAGACCGTCAAGGCCTTTCGCAAGGAGGGCCTTCTGTTTCCCTCGCGTCTGCGCAACAGCGAGACCACGGTGTTTCGGACACTGACCGCGTCAACGGCGATACGCGTCTTGAACAATCCGCGGTATGCCGGCGCCTACGCCTATGGACGCCGGCGCTATCGACGAACCATCGACGGTAAGAAGACTCTGCAGCGGCGTGACCACGATGACTGGCTGGCTTGTATCCCGGATGCCCATCCCGGCTACATCACGTGGGAGCAGTTCCAGGAGAATCTCAAAATTCTCAAGACCAACGGTCGAGGATATGAAGTGGCGCGCGCATCGCCTCCTCGGGAGGGGACGGCACTGCTGCAAGGACGGGCGGTGTGCGGGCAATGCGGTAAACATTTTCGCATCCGCTACACTGCCCGGCGCGGACGGCTGGATGCCTGGTACGTCTGTGATCGCGCTCACGGCTATCGTGGCGAGCCAAACTGCCAGTCAATCGCCGGGCCTCAGATCGATAAAGCCATCGGCATGCTGATTGCCGAACAGATGACGCCGGCCGCCGTCGAGTTGACGCTCGACATCCGCAAGGAGATCGAAGCCAGGTATGAGGAAGCAGACCGGCTGCGCTGTCGGGCGATCGAACGGGCCCAAATCGAAGCGGATCTCGCTCAGCGCCGCTTCATGTTGGTCGACCCCAATAATCGTCTCGTCGCCGACACGCTCGAAGGCGAATGGAATGACAAGCTCCGCGTGCTGGCCAAAGCCCGCGACGATCGCGAGCGCGCGCGAGAGCAGGATCAGCTCGTCCTCGATGAAGCTGTTCGCGAGCGGCTGACCGCGATGACCGTCGACTTCAAAAAGCTTTGGGCAGATCCAGACACGCCGGATCGTGAACGCAAACGGCTGCTCGCCCACATCATCGAAGATGTCACCCTCATCAAGATGCCGGCGGAACGAACCACCAAAATTCATGTTCGCTTCAAGGGCGGCAAAATCCAAACGCTCACCACCATGAGCCCAAAATCTTCCGCGCAGCAGGTCAAGACGCAACCCGGTATCGTCGAGTTGGTCGACAAGCTCCTCGATAAACACATCTATTCCGAGATTGCCGAACTTCTCAACCAGCAAGGATATCGCCCGGGTGGATCAGCGCGCCCTGGCCGCCACGAGACCCGCTTCACGGCCTTGCGGGTCGCATATCTCGTCCATCGCTATGGCTTGCGCTCGCGCTATGACCGACTGCGAGATCGCGGAATGCTGACAAAACGGGAAGCCGCGGCGCGCCTTAACATCCACGAAACGACCCTCGCAAGGTGGGCTGAACATGGACTCGTTACCAGGCATGCCTACAATGCACACTATTGCCTATACGAGATTCCCACATCGAACCTGCCCCGCAAGCAATGCAGCCGATGGAATCGTCTTGTCGATCGAGCCGCCGCCCTCACGACGTCACTGGTGCTAAAACCCTCAACTGAAGCTGAAGGAGGTGTAGTATGAATGCACGTAG
>NZ_JACMYP010000469.1 GCF_020889705.1 Bradyrhizobium altum
CACCGTTCGCACAATGGATCTCTGCAGAGCGGCGAACTCCATGATGTCTTTTTGCAGGTTGCGTGCCGACTTTGTCGCCGCGGACTTACATTCGGCGACAACGACGGTGTCATCATCTTTCGCAAACACATCAACTTGCTTTGATACGTCTTTATCGCCCTTTGAATCCGTTATTTGAATCTTGAATTTTCGTCCGGCGTTCAGTTCATCGTATCCTAGGTAATATAGGACCGACCAAAATCGATTCTCCAAGATTTCGTCGTGAGTTTTGGATTTCTCGAAAACTAAGCGACCGTCCTTTAGCTCGCGTCCGGTTGCACTCCAACCGTCCGCGATCATCTTCTCTCGGTCTGCCGGATGCGCTTTGATCTGCTGAAAGCGCTGCTTGCGCTTCTTCAATTCCGCGACACGTTCGGCTTTGCTGCAAGCCAGCCCTTCCAGCATGATTTCTAGATTCCCCCGATTCGCAAATGCACCAACAGGTAGCACCGTTAGGTTGATGACACTAACGCTTCGAGGAAATTCAAGGAGGTATTCGCCAAAAGTGTAGGGGAAACACTGCCTAAAGGAGAGGAATTGTTGCGGTGCCGCAGTGGTGCGGCACATTACCGCTTCTTCCACCCGCCCCGTTTCCCCGGCGCCCCGCCGCTCGATCGCGGCGACGGCCCGAACTCCGGCCCGGACTGCCGTGAGTCCGTCGGCTGGATGATCCGGCTCGTCGTGCCGAACGGCTTTGCCGGCAGTGCGCCGTCGGGGCGGAACGGCAGCGATTCCGGGCCGTGCATCTCGTCGAGGTCGGGCTTGTGCACCCGTGAGCCGGACTTGCCGCCGCGGCCCGCCTTGAGCGAGGTCTGCGCGGGCTTGTTCTTCAGCGCCGCCACCGGCAGGTTGGCGGCGTCGCCGTACTTTCTTGTGCCGGCATAGGCGCCGGCCTGCTTCTGCACGTTGCGCTGCTTGGCGGTCGGATCGTCGACCACGGCCATCTCGGTGGCGCGCAGGCGCTTGACCTCGTCGCGCAGCCGCGCGGCTTCCTCGAAGTTCAGGTCGGCCGCGGCCTCGCGCATCCGTGTTTCGAGGTCGCTCAGCACGGCCTCGAAATTATGCCCGATCGAGATCACGTCGTCGGCCATGCCGCCATCGCCGATCTCGACCAGCACGTGGTCGCGCTCGTAGACGGAGCTGAGGATGTCGCCGATCGACTTCTTCACGCTCTCCGGCGTGATGCCGTTGGCCTCGTTGTATTCGACCTGCTTCTCGCGGCGGCGGTTGGTCTCGGCGATGGCGCGCTCCATCGAGCCGGTCATCTGATCGGCATAGAGGATCACCTTGCCGTCGACGTTGCGCGCGGCGCGGCCGATGGTCTGGATCAAAGATGTTTCGCTGCGCAAAAAGCCTTCCTTGTCGGCATCGAGGATCGCGACCAGCGCGCATTCGGGAATGTCGAGGCCCTCGCGCAGCAAATTGATGCCGACCAGCGCGTCGAATGCGCCGAGGCGGAGATCCCTGATGATCTCGATGCGCTCGATGGTGTCGATATCCGAGTGCATGTAGCGGACGCGGATGCCCTGCTCATGCAGATATTCGGTGAGATCCTCCGCCATGCGCTTTGTCAGCACCGTGATCAGCGAGCGGTAGCCGGCCTGCGCGGTGGCGCGGACCTCGCCTACGAGGTCGTCGACCTGGGTGCGGGCGGGGCGAATATTGACAGGAGGATCGATCAGCCCGGTCGGGCGGATCACCTGCTCGACGAACACGCCGCCGCTTTCGTTGATCTCCCAGCCGCTCGGCGTCGCCGACACCGCGACCGTCTGCGGCCGCATCATGTCCCATTCCTCGAAGCGGAGCGGGCGGTTGTCCATGCAGGAGGGCAGGCGGAAGCCGTATTCGGCGAGCGTTGCCTTGCGGCGGAAGTCGCCGCGGAACATGCCGCCGATCTGCGGCACGGTGACGTGGCTTTCGTCGGCGAACACCAGCGCGTTGTCGGGCACGTATTCGAACAGCGTCGGCGGCGGCTCGCCGGGGCGGCGACCGGTCAGATAGCGCGAATAGTTCTCGATGCCGGCGCAGCTTCCGGTCGCCTCCATCATCTCGAGATCGAAGGTGGTGCGCTGCTCCAGCCGCTGCGCTTCCAGCAGGCGGCCCTGGTCGTTGAGCTGGTCGAGCCGCATCTTCAATTCTGATTTGATCGACTTGATCGCCTGCACCAAGGTCGGGCGCGGCGTCACATAGTGCGAATTGGCGTACATCTTGATGAATTCGAGCTCGTCCTGCTTGTGGCCGGTGAGCGGATCGAACTCCTCGATGGTCTCGATGGTGTCGCCGAACAGGTTCACGCGCCAGGCGCGGTCCTCATAGTGCGCCGGGAAGATATCGATGACGTCGCCGCGAACCCGGAAGGTGCCGCGGGGGAAGTCGGCCTGGGTGCGCTTGTATTGCAGCGCGACCAGGTCGGCGATCAGCTGCCGCTGGTCGATGCGCTCGCCCTTCTTCAGCGCGAAGGTCATCGCGGTGTAGGTCTCGACCGAGCCGATACCGTAGATGCAGGACACCGAAGCGACGATGATGACGTCGTCGCGCTCGAGCAGCGCGCGCGTCGCCGAATGGCGCATGCGGTCGATCTGCTCGTTGATCGAAGAATCCTTCTCGATGTAGGTGTCGGTGCGCGGAACGTAGGCTTCCGGCTGGTAGTAGTCGTAATAGCTGACGAAATACTCGACCGCGTTGTCGGGGAAGAAGCTCTTGAACTCGCCATAGAGCTGCGCGGCCAGCGTCTTGTTCGGCGCCAGGATCAGCGCCGGGCGCTGCGTCGCCTCGATCACCTTGGCCATAGTGTAGGTCTTGCCCGAGCCGGTGACGCCGAGCAGCACCTGGGTGCGGTCGTTGCGCCCAATGCCTTCGACCAGCTCCGCGATCGCCGTCGGCTGGTCGCCCTTGGGCTCGTAGGACGACTTGATCTCGAACCGCACGCCGCCTTCGGATTTCTCCGGGCGCGGCGGCCGGTGCGGGGTCCACACCCGCATCGAGCCGTCATCCCTGCGGAACTCCGGGCGGCCGTCGCGGATCAGGTTCTCCAGCGCGTCGGCGGTCGCCTTGACGCCAAGCGCTTCCATCTTGCTGCGCGGCGGACGGGCGAGCGCCTCGTCATCGTCCTCGGCGGTCGGCAGCCCGAGTTGCCGCGCCAGTTCCGGATCAAGCGTCGGGATGGTGGCCGAGGTGCCGTAATTGGCCTGCGGGGCTTCCTCGAGGCCGGACGCGTCGCGCCTGGCGACGTCCTCGCTGGTCTCGCGCGTCGACGCCCGCGCACGATGCGCCGCAGCCTCGCCGCCGGCGCGACGGTCCC
>NZ_JACMYP010000470.1 GCF_020889705.1 Bradyrhizobium altum
CTCGGCCTTGACCTGCTGCGCCTTCTGCGCGCCCTCGGCGGCGAGCCGGGCGCGCTCCTGCTCGGCCAGACGCGCCCTCTCGGTGGCGGACACGCGCGCGTCCTCGGCGGCGAACTTCTCCAGCTGCAGTCTGGCGAGATTGGCGTAGTAGCCGCTGGGATATTGGGCAAGGAAGGCGTTCATCGCGCTCTTGTTGCCGATCTGCAGCGCCAGCTCGTAATCGCGCCGGGCCTCCGACTGCGGCGTCGGTGCCGGCGCTGTGGGCGCGGCAACAGCGGCGGCGGGCGCCGGTTTGGCCGGTGCCGGCACCAGCGGCACGTCCTCGCCGCCGAGCGAGCCATAGACGAACGGCTCCTGGCGGTTGTTCGTGGTCTTCAGCACCTCGTCGCGGACATAACCGAAGGCGCGGCGGACATCGAGGCCGGGGGTCGGCAGGAACTTGGACAGCGCGATCGTGAACGGACTGTTCTTGCCGTCGCCGTCGGCCGCAGTCGAGCCGGCCTTCGCGGAATAGGCGATCAGCACATTCGGACTGGTCGGCTCGACCTTGGCGAGCCCCTGCCCGATCGCCCGGGTCGCCAGCGTCCGCTTCATGGTCTTGGCAAACGGATTGTCGCGGCAGGCATCGAGGATCACCAGCCGCAGTCGCCTAGCCGGCTCGATCGCGACCAGGATGCGGTCGAGCGAAAACGCCTCGTCATAAACGTCGGTATCGCGCTCCAGCCGGGCGTCGACCGGGATCAGGTAATTGGCGCCGTCCACCTCGATGCCGTGGCCGGCGTAATAGACCAGCGCGATATCGGCGTCGCGGGCGAGGTCGGCGAATTCGCGCAGCGCGCGGCGGGTCTCGACGGCTGGAAGGTCCTTGCGGAAGTCGACCACGTCGAAGCCGGCATTCTTCAACGTCGCGGCCATCACCGAGGCGTCGTTGACCGGGTTGGCCAGCGGCGCGGTGTTCCGATAGGCCGAGTTGCCAAGCACCAGCGCCACGCGCTTCTCGGCGAAAGCGGGCTGGCAGGCGATCAGGAGCAAGGCCGCGACGGCGAGCAGCAACCGTTTCAAGTTCAAGAGCCCAGACCCGTTCATGGCGACACTCTGGCCGTTTTCAGAGCCCCGTTCCGATTGAATCGGAACGAGGCTCTGGTTTCTTGTTTGACGCGTTTTCTTCACGCGAACCGGTATCCACTTCGCTCGAAAACGCTCTAGCACGCAGGTCCGTTTACCAGAAGCAGGCGGGGTGCTTTGTGAGGCGCCTCACGATCCGCGACGGCGTGGACCATGCCATCCTGACTGTTAGTCGACGAAACAGACCGCCGGTTCGGATTTGGCTGGTCACGCGATTTCGTGCACGATCGCGGCAACAAGAACAGAAGCACGGAGGACATGATGCAGGGCACAAGTGCGGCGGTTCCAGCCGCCAGAGCCGGCCAGGTCCGCAGCATGGCACGGGCCCTCCTCGCCCTCGCGCTCTTGGCCGGCTGCGCCGCGGGCTGCGGCCTGGTCGACGCCGTGTTCGACGGCTTCAAGCACGCCAGGACCGTGGAGCAGGATCTCCTCAACGATCGGGGTCAAGCCGGCGGTTGGCTTCAACTGGCACAATGGCCGGCTCACGTCCGTGACCGTCACCTTCCCCAGCCTGCTGCAGGACAAGCCGTTGCAGGCACTCGCAGACGCCGCGCGCAGCGCGGTCGGGAAGGAATTCAAGCAACGCGCCGACAACGTCGTGCTCGCCTTCGCGTTGGGACCATCCACGACCGTTGCCGCGCAAGCGGACCAGGCCCAAGACAAGAACTGATATCGCGCGGATTTATTCCCCGCCTTGCGTCATATGCTCCTGATATTGCGGCAGGTCGTCCAGTATCTCGTACCAAGGCGCCTTGGAGCCGACGAAGATATGCGCGGTCGGCCGGATCGTCGGCGCATCGCGCAGCGTACCCATCGTGACATGGACATAGGCGCCGTTACGCACGCGCGAATAGAGCAGCGATCCGCAGCGGCCGCAATGCGCGTCATGGGTGAGTTCGTCGCCGTAGATCAAAAGACCCTCGGCGCCGCTGGTGACGGTGAATTTTTCGCGCACGATGCCTGCGAACGGCTTGAACGCCGATCCCGTGGTGCGCCGGCAGTTCGAGCAGTGACAATTCAGCGCATAGCCAAACGCGTCGGCCACCTCATAGCGCACGTCGCGGCAGAAGCATTCGCCGGTCAGGATAGTTTCGTTCGAACTTGCGTTCGAATTTTCAGATGCGGTCACAACTCACTCCTCACGCGGAATTTTATCGCCGGCCATGGCGCAATCCGGCGGTTCATGGCTAAATCCTAAAGCCCTTTCCGTTCCGATTGAATCGGAACGGGGGCTCTCGATTCTTGTTTGACGCGTTTTCTTCACGCGAACCGGTACCCACTTCGCTCGAAAACGCTCCAGTAGACCAAAACCCTGCCGGGAGGACCACCCAATGAGCCAAGAACGATCCCAAGAACGATTTCAAGAACGATCCAGCGTCGAAAGCGTCGTGCAAACCTATTTCGACGGCCTCTACGAGAGCAATGCCGACAAGCTCGCGACGGCCTTTCATCCCAGCGCCGACCTGCGCTGGGTGGACAAGGGCGAGCTGAAGGTCCTCAGCGTGCCGGACTGGCTCGCTTTGGTGCGCAAGCGGCCGTCGGCGAAGGCCGAAGGCAAGCCGCGCGAGGACTTCATCGTCACCATCGACCGCTCCGACGACAACACCGCCTTTATCAAGGTGCGTTGCCAGCTGCCGCCGCGCTATTTCACCGACTACCTTGTCGCAATGAAGCTCGCCGACGGCTGGCAGATCGTCTCGAAGTCCTACCGCTACGATCAGCGGGACTGACCGGGCGGCCCACCGCATCCCTGCGACGGCTTTATGACACGCCCCAGCGGTCCGGCTCCGGCCGGACCGCATTGACTGGCGCTGCTTTCCGGGCGAATTGAGCCCATTATGGAAGCCAAGTTTCAGATCTTTCTCACCCTGCTCGGCGTGCTGGCGGGAACCGCCCTGGTTGCACGACGGACCGACATCGCGCCGGCGATCCTGCTCCTGCTGGTCGGCATCGTGCTCGCCTTCGTGCCGGGCATGCCGTCGCTGGAACTGCCGCCCGAACTCGTGCTTCTGGTGGTGCTGCCGCCGCTGATCTATTCGGCGAGCGTCGCGATGAGCTGGCGCGAGTTCAAGGCCAATCTGCGGCCGATCATCCTGCTCTCGGTCGGCTGCGTGATCTTCACCGCCTTCATGGTCGCG
>NZ_JACMYP010000471.1 GCF_020889705.1 Bradyrhizobium altum
GGCACCAGTTCGAGCACGCGATCGACATCGAGGACGACCATGAGCTGGCCGTCGAGGCGGTGAACGCCGCCGGCGAGCCTGGCCATGCGGGGATCGAGGTTGACCGGGTTGTCCTGGCGGCTGTCGTCGGGCAGCCTTAAGACCTCGCCGATCTGGTCGATCAAGAGGCCATAGGATTCACCGCGCTGGTCGACGCCGACCGCCATCGGCGGCTTGCCGTCATCGGCCTTCGGCAGGCCGAGCCGGGCGCGCATGTCGACCACGGTGACGATGCGGCCGCGCAGGTTGAGCACGCCGGCGATCTCGCTGGAGGCCAGCGGCACCCGCGTCAGCCGCTCCGGCATGAAGACGTCCTGCACCCGCGAGATCGGCAGGCCGAACAGCTGCCCGCCGATCACGGCAGTGACGTATTCGGCCATCGCGCCTTCGCTGGTCTCGGTCTTGCTGCTCATCACTCAACCTTTTGTTTGAGCATGATCGGATCGGAAAACCGGTTCCCACTTTTCCGGATCATGCTCGCTTCCCTCACGCCGCCCGACGCAGTTCGGCGGTCTGCTCTTTCAGCGCCGCGATCAGTCCGGGACGGTCAAACTTGGCGACATAGTCGTGGAAGCCGGCCTGCCGGCCGCGCTCGATCGCCGCCGGCGACACCATCGCCGACAGCGCGATGATCGGCAGCCCGATGAGGTTGTGGTCACTTCGGATGTTCTCGGCGAACTCAAAGCCGTTCATCTCGGGCATCTCGATGTCGGTCAGCACGACGTCGAAGGCCTGCCCCGAGCGCAGTGCGGCGAGCCCTTCCTGCGCGTTCGGCGCGGTCCGCACCTTGTAGCCGGCGGCCTTCAAGACCGGCGCCAGCATGTTGCGGAAGAACGCGGAGTCGTCGACCAGCAGCACCGACTGCGCCGAGGCCGACGGGCGCATCTCCTTGCGCGAGAACCAGTCGGCAAACGCCATCGGCAGGAAGTGGCCGACGTCGATCACCTCGGTGGCCTGGCCCTTGATCACGGCCGAGCCCAGAATGCCGTCCTGGGAGCCCGCGACCTCGATGTTGAGCCGCTCCTCGACGATGTCGATGATCTCGTCGACCACGAGCCCCATCGAGCGGCCGTCGTCGGCGAACACCAGGATCGGCTGCGCGCCTTGCGTCTGCACCTCGACGCCTACCATCTGCACCAGCGGCATCAGCTGCTCGCGGTACTGCACCATGTAGCGGCCGTTGGAGAGCTCGATCTTGTCGGTTGCGATCTCCTCCAGCCGGGTGACGAGGCCGAGCGGCACCGCCTTGGGCTGCGAGGTGCCGGCGCGGAACACCAACAGCGAGGTGAGCTGCTCGCCGCTCGTGGCATGCGCCGCGGAATTGTCCTCGGCCATGTCATGGGCCGAGGAGCCGGACGCGCCGAGCGCCTTGGCAATGCCGTTGGGGTCGATGATCATGATGACCGCGCCATCGCCCAAAATGGTGTTGCCGGAGAACATGTCGATGTGACGCAGTTTCGTGGACATCGGTTTGACCACGATCTCCTCGGTGTGGAACACGCCGTCGACCACGATGCCAAAGGTCTGGCTGCCGACTTGGGTCACCACGATGAAGCCGTTCTCGGCATCGCTGGTGGCGCCGTCGTCGATCTTCAGGAGCTTCTTCAGATGGATCAGCGGCAGCAGCTTGTTGCGCAGCCGCAGCACTGCCGTGTCCTTGATCCGCTCGATGCGGTGCTCGGAGTTGGCGCGGGCCCGCACCAGCTCGACCACCGAGAGCTGCGGGATGGCGAAGCGGTCGCCGCCGGCTTCGACGATCAGCGCGGAGACGATCGCCAGGGTCAGCGGGATCTTGATGGTGACGGAGGCGCCCTCGCCGGCCACGCTCTTGATGTCGATGGTGCCGCCGATCTGGTCGATATTGGTGCGCACCACGTCCATGCCGACGCCGCGGCCGGACACCGAGGTCACTTGCGCCGCGGTCGAGAAGCCCGGCGCGAAGATGAACTTGTGGATCTGGGCTTCGGTCATCTTCTCGAGCTCAGCCTCGGTGACGAGACCGTTCTGGAGCGCCTTGGCCTTGATCCGCTCGGTGTTGAGCCCGCGGCCATTGTCGGCGATGCAGATGATGATATGGCCGCCCTCGTGATAGGCGCTGAGGCGAATGGTGCCCTGCTCGGGCTTGCCGGCGGCAACCCGCTCGGCGGTGGTCTCCAGGCCATGATCGGCGGAGTTGCGCACCATGTGCGTCAACGGATCCTTGATCAGGTCGAGCACCTGGCGGTCGAGCTCGGTGTCGGCGCCGTGCATCTCGAGCTCGATCTGCTTGCCGAGTTCGCCGGAGAGATCGCGGACGATGCGCGGCAGCTTCTGCCAGGCATTGCCGATCGGCTGCATGCGCGTCTTCATGACGCCTTCCTGCAGCTCGGCGGTGACGTTGGAGAGCCGCTGCAGCGGCACCTTGAACTCGGTGTCCTCGTTGCGGCGACTGATCTCCAGCAGCTGGTTGCGGGTCAGCACCAGCTCGGAGACCATGGTCATGAGGTGTTCGAGGGTGTCGACATTGACCCGGATCGACTGGTTGGCGATCTTGTCGCCTTCCTGGACATCCTCGGTGGCGGCCTTGCGGGCCGGCTTCCTTGCGGCCTCGGCCGGCTCGGCTGCCGGGGCAGCGGCGGCGACGGGCTTCGCGACCGGTGCGGGTGCTGCGACTTCGATCTCGGTCTCGCGGAAGGCGCGCTCGAGCTCGTCGAGCGAGACCTCACCCGGGCGCAGCGGACGCTCCAGCGTCTGCACCACCAGCGTGCCTTCAGTCATCGCCGCCTGCACGGATGGAGATTCAACGACAGGCATGTCTTCAGGAGCAGCCTCACCGGCCACCATCGCCGCCATGCCGTGCTCGACCATCGCCTCGAGCTGATCGATCAGGTCGCGGTCGTTGCCCTCAGGCTCGGCCTCGGTCGCCTCGAGCCCGCCAAGGATCTCCTTGATGCGGTCGATCGAGGACAGGATCAGCGTCACGGCTTCCGCCTTCACCGGCATGCCGTCGCGGAATTTGCCCATCAGGGTCTCGCCGGCATGCGCCAGCGCTTCCAGCCGCGGCAGTCCGAGGAAGCCGCAGGTCCCCTTGATCGTGTGCACAAGCCGGAAAATGTTATCCAGGATCTTCGCGTTGTTCGGATCCTGCTCGAACTGCACCAGCTGGTTGTCGACCGTATCCAGGCTCTCGCTGCTCTCCGTCAGGAACTCGCGCAACAGATCGTCCATG
>NZ_JACMYP010000472.1 GCF_020889705.1 Bradyrhizobium altum
CGCCGCGGCGGCGGCCTCGGGCTGCGGCTCTGCGTGGGGAGCAGGATCGGGATGGGGCTCCGCCTCAGGCGCAGCCGCCTCCGCTGCCTTGCCGGTATCCTTGTCAGTATCCTTGGCGCCTTCCTCGCCCCCCTCCGCCTTTGGCGGATCGCTGGAGATCTCGGTCGCCTGAAGGTCGATAGTCGGCGGCGCGCGCTTGGGCCGGAAATCCGGCGAAGGTCCTGGGTCGTCGGGCCTTTCTTCAGCCATCGCGAGGGTCCTCAAAACTACTGGCCGCACATTCTAGAGCATGATCCGATCCGATTGAATTGGATCATGCTTTTATCCTTTTGGTCGCGTTTTCTTAACGCGAACCGGTCCCCACTTCGCTTGAAAACGCTCCGTCAGAATCGGCTCAGGTTCTTAGAGCACGATCCGAAAAGCGGAGCATTGCCTAACATCATGGTCAGACGAAAGAATTATTCCGCTCACGGCCGCAGGGTGCGGCCGAGCGCCTCCAGCAGGGCGTTTTCGTCCGGCCGCGCCGCCACCACCACCTTGGTCGCGCCGGCGTCATGCAGCACCGCGGCGACCGCGGCCGAGATGCAGCATTGCGGCAGCGCGAGCGCCGAAATCTCGATTCCGTCGGCCCGTATTGTGTCCAGGAACGCCTGCGCGCTGCGGCGGGAATAGTGCAGCACCGCGGTGATCCGGTTCGCCAGGAAGGCGTCGCTGACCTCCGTCGGGAAGCCGGCCACCGGCGCCATCCGGTAGGTGGTGTGGGTGACGACGCTCAGGCCGGTTTCGCTGAGTTCGCCCGCCAGATCGCGCGACAGGTCGGCGCCGGCAAGATAGAGCAGCGTGGCCGAAGCCGCCAGTTCGCCGGCCTTGACCCGCGCGAGCACGAGATCGCGCAAGCTCACCGCATCGCCCTTGGCCACCATCACCATGCCGAAGCCCGCGGCGCGCGCGGCATCGGCGGTGTGCGCCCCGACCGCGAACAATGGCAGCCGCAACAGCCGGCTGCCGGCGAGATCGATCGCGCGCGGGGCGTTGGCGCTGGTCAGGATGACCGCGTCATAATCCGCATCATCGTCATGGAACGGTAGCGGCTCGAAGCGCAGCACCGGTGCCGCGACGGCCTCAAAGCCGCGTTGGCGCAGCGTCGCGAGCGTCGCTTCGTTGTCCGGATGCGGTCGTGTGACAAGGATGGTCACGGATCAGGTCTCCCGGCTTACGAATTGGACCTTGCCGACCGATTGCACTTTAAGACCTCGCAATGCTACCCCGGAGGGGACATGTTGATGAACATGATCTTGCCGGAAACCGGTTTCGGCCTGTCCGGATCATGCTGGTAGCACAAGGGCCTAAATTGGGACACGAACCACCGATGCTGGTGCTGGGGATCGAGACCACCTGCGATGAAACCGCAGCCGCGGTGGTCGAGCGCCAGGCTGACGGACAGGCGAAAATCCTCTCCAACGTCGTGCGCTCGCAGACCGACGAGCACGCCCGCTTCGGCGGCGTGGTGCCGGAGATCGCCGCGCGCGCCCATGTCGACCTGCTCGACGGTATCGTCGCCTCCGCCATGAAGGAGGCCGGTGTCGGCTACGGACAATTGTCGGCGGTCGCGGCAGCCGCCGGCCCCGGCCTGATCGGCGGGGTGATCGTCGGCCTCACCACCGCGAAAGCGATCGCGATGGTGCACGACACGCCGCTGATCGCGGTGAACCATCTCGAGGCGCACGCACTGACGCCACGGCTGACCTGCGCGCTGGCGTTTCCCTATTGCCTGTTCCTGGCCTCGGGCGGCCACACCCAGATCGTCGCCGTGGTCGGCGTCGGCGAATATGTGCGGCTCGGCACCACCGTCGACGACGCGATGGGCGAGGCGTTCGACAAGGTGGCGAAGATGCTGTCGCTGCCCTATCCCGGCGGGCCGCAAGTCGAGCGCGCGGCGGCCGGCGGCGACCCGACGCGATTTGCGTTTCCGCGCCCGATGCTCGGCCGTCCCGATGCGAATTTCTCGCTGTCGGGATTGAAGACGGCGGTGCGCAACGAAGCGAGCCGGCTGGAGCCATTGGAGCCGCAGGACATCAGCGACCTCTGCGCAAGCTTCCAGGCCGCGGTGCTGGAATCGACCGCGGATCGGCTGACCGTCGGCTTGAGGTTGTTCCAGGAGCGGTTCGGCACGCCGCGCGCGCTGGTCGCGGCCGGCGGCGTTGCCGCCAACCATGCCATTCGCAGCGCGCTGCAGGATGTCGCGGCGAAAGCGCAGACCACGCTGATCATCCCGCCGCCGGCGCTCTGCACCGACAATGGCGCGATGATCGCCTGGGCCGGTGCCGAGCGGATGGCGCTCGGGCTCACCGACACGCTGGAAGCGCCGCCGCGGGCACGCTGGCTGCTCGATGCCAACGCCAAGGCGCCGGCCGGCTACGCCAACAGCCGCGCCGGATATTGAGCTGAGGGTTCCGATGCCCGCGCATATGTCAGTCAGCGTGATCGGTGCCGGTGCCTGGGGCACGGCATTGGCCGAGGTCGCGGCACGCGCCGGACGCAAGGTGACGCTGTATGCGCGCAATGCCGAACATGCCGCGCAGATCCAGGCGACGCGGGTCAATCCACGGCTGGCCGGCGTCCAGCTTCATCCCGACATCGCGGTGACATCGGATATCGCCGCTGCCGCGCGCGCGGACATCATTCTCGCGGTCACTCCGGCGCAGCATTTGCGCGCCGCGGTCAGTCATCTCGCGCCGCATCTTGCGCCCGAAACACCTGTCATCGCCTGCGCGAAGGGCATCGAGCACGGCACCCACAAGTTCATGACCGAGGTGATTGCGGAAGCAGCACCGCGCGCGGTGCCCGCGATCCTGTCGGGACCGAGCTTTGCCGACGACGTCGCGCGCGGATTGCCGACGGCCGTAACCTTGGCCACCAGGGACGAGGCGCTGGCACGCGCGCTCGTGCAGGCGCTCGGCTCGGCGACCTTCCGGCCCTATCACACCACCGATGTGCGCGGCGTCGAGATCGGCGGCGCGGCCAAGAACGTGCTGGCGATCGCCGCCGGCATCGTCGTCGGTAAAAATCTCGGTGCTTCCGCGCTCGCCGCGCTGACCACGCGCGGCTTCAGCGAGCTCGCGCGATTGGGCCGCGCCTGCGGGGCTCGCACCGAAACCCTCGCCGGCCTGTCTGGGTTGGGCGATCTCCTGCTCAGCTGCTCGACCGCGCAATCG
>NZ_JACMYP010000473.1 GCF_020889705.1 Bradyrhizobium altum
CGGCGGTCGCGGTGGTCGACCAGAACGAGGCCGGCGCGAAGGCGGTGGTCGACGAGATCAAAAAGGGCGGCGGACGCGCGCTGGCGCTGACCGGCGATCTCCGCGACGACGGCTTTGCGCGCGATATCGTTGCAGCGACGGTGAAGGAGTTCGGCGCGCTCGATTGCGTCTGGAATCATCTCGGCATTCCCGGCCCGTCCGTGATCGACGATCTGGAAGGCTGGGATCTCAGCGTCGATCTCAATTTGCGCTCGCAGCTGATCACCACTCACGCCGCGCTCGGGCAGATGACGGCGCGGCGCAAGGGCAGCATCCTGTTCACCGCATCGACCTCGGGCCTGGTCGGCTCGCCGTGGAGCCCGACCTATTCGGCGGCCAAGGCCGGCGTGATCGGGTTGGCGCGGGCGCTCGCCAAACGCCACGCCAAGGACGGCGTGCGCGTCAATGCGATCTGCCCTGGCGCGATCGACACGCCGATGCTGCGGGTGTTCGTCAACCGGCCCGACCAGCCGGGCCACAACGAGGCCGATCCTGAGGAATTGATCAAGGCTGCGGTGACCCGCAATCCGATGGGCCGCGCCGCGCGCCCGGAGGAGATCGCGGAGGTCGCGGTGTTCCTGCTGTCGGACAAGGCCTCGTTCGTCACCGGCATCGCGATGCCGGTCGACGGCGGGACGGTGGCGTAGCGCGCGGCATCAGTCAGGCCCGCGGAGATGATGTGGGTTGCTCTATCCACGTCATTGCGAGCCACCCGGTCGGCGCATAGCGCCGCCGGATGACAGGCTCCGCGAATAAAAATGGATTGCTTCGTCGCTTCGCTCCTCGCAATGACGGCGTCGAAAGCATCGCGGGTGCGCGGGAAATTCCCCTAGAACTTCGCCCTGATGCCGGCATAGGCGGCGAGCGGCATGCCGGGCACGAAGGTGCGGGGATCGCTCAGCTGCGCCATCAGGTTGGGCAGACCGCCGGCGCTGGTAAAGCCGCCCGTTTGATAGAACGCACCGCTCAGATAGTAGTGCCGGTTGAACACATTGTTGATCAGGCCGAACACCTCGATGTTCTTCGTGACCTGGTATGACGTGTGCAAATTGACGACCGAGTAGGCCGGCACCTTCGGGCTCTGGTTGGTGTAGTCATGGATGATCCACTGGCTGCCCACGAAATTGAGGTCGGCGCCGACCTTCCACGCATCCGTGACGTTGTAGTCGACGCCGGCCTTGAAGCGGTGCGCTGGAATGCCGGGGATGTGGTCACCCGGCGTGACGTTGACAAATTGCGCGCCGGCGTCGTTGGTCAGCGCGTTCGGATTGTTCGGCGAGGACAGCGTGATCGCGCTTCGATAGGTCGCGTCGACATAGGTGTAGTTGGCGTAGGCGTTCCAGCGATCGAGGCGATAGTCGAGCTTGGCCTCGATGCCCTGCCGCAAGGTCTGCCCGGCATTCTGGAAGAAGCCGAAATTGTTGACGCCGAGCGGGCTCGTCACCTGGATGATGTCGTCGTCGGACAGGGTGTGGAACACGCCCAGGCCCCAGCTCAGCACGCCGGTCCTGGCGTCGCGGCCCCAGCTGCCGCGCAGGCCGGCCTCGACCGTGTGCGACACCACCTGCTTGAGCGGCGGGTCGGCCACCAGGAAGGTGTCGATCATGCAGGGATGGTTGGGATCGGAGCAGCCGAGCTCCAGCGGCGTCGGTGCCCGGTTGGCTTCCGAATAGCCGGCATAGGCGGTGAGGTTCGGGGTGATCTTGAAGGTGCCGCCGATCACCGGGTTGAACCGCTGGAAACGATTGCTGCTGTTGAGCAGGTCGTTGGTCCCGGTCTGGTCCTGCAGGTCGATCTGGGCATAGTTGAACCGTCCCCCGGCCGTGACCGAGAACCTGTTCGTCACGTCGAACGTGTCGGTGAGGTAGACGCCGGTGTAGGTGTTGGTGGCGCGCAGATCGACCGGGCTGAGACCGGCGTCGGGCTGGTTGATGAAGACCCCGGTGCCCGTCACGAACAGATTCTGGTCGACGGTGCCGAGCTCGCTGGTCGCAGTAAACTTGGTGTTGCCATGGTCGACGCTGACGCCCATGACGACGTGGTTGTCGTGCCCGAACAGTCTGTCCGTATTGGTGAACTGGGCCGTGCCGCCAAAGCTGTTGGTGGCAGCTCGGTTGCGATCGAGCTCGCCAAGGAAAGCATTGCCCAGCGTGTTCGGAGTTGCGGGACCGTCCGCAGGACCGAAAACCGGGAGACCGTCGCCGATGCACAAGGTCGTGGGATCGTCGCACGGCGCAACGTCGGTGCCGTTGCCGTCGACATGGGTCTGCCGGAAGCCGCGGAAATAGGCGTTGCCCTGGAACGACCAGGTGTCCGAGAAATTATGGCTCAGCGTGGCGTTGACGAAGGCGAGCTGCAGCATCGTCGATTGCAGCCAGGTGTAGACGCTCGACCAGCGCTGGTTGAGCATCTCGACCGGCGTTGCGGCCACGTTGCCGAGCAGATTGCTGGCGCCGGTGAAATTAACGTGGAATTCGGTGTCGTCGTTGCGCGCGCCGATGTCGACATACATGCGGTTGACGTGCGAGGAATTGGCATAGTCGCGCCAGCCGTGGTCATAGGCGGATTCGAACGCGGCATAGGCCGAGATATTGTCCTTCTGGCCGCCGGCCTGCACGCTGCCCTGCACGCGCCCGTAGGAGCCGCCCAAGACTTCAGCCTCGACCCCCTGATAGGTGAAGCCGTTCTTCATCTGGATGCTGAGCGCGCCGCCGATCGCGTTGAGGCCGAATATCGGGTTGTTGGGAACCAGCGAAACCCGGTCGATGGCCTTTTCCGGGATGAAATCCCAGTTGACCACGTCGCCCCAGGATTCGTTGATGCGCACGCCGTTCTGATAGACCGCGATGCCCTGCGGCGTTCCCTGAACCGGCGAGGCGACGAAGCCGCGGTAGTCGAGATTGCGCTGGAACGGATTGCCGGTCTGGTCCGTGAGTGTGACGCCGGGCAGCCTGCGGTTCACCGAGTCGAGAAAGTTCGTCGAATAGTTGCGGCTGAAATCCGCCGAGGTCAGCACCTCGGTGTTGGACGGGATCTTGTCGCGGTCGAGCAGGCTCGAGTCACGGTCGGAGGGGCCCGGGATCCCAGTGCCGCCCTCCGGCGCGGCCGCAGTTTGCGCCGGCGCGGCCCGTGTTCGGG
>NZ_JACMYP010000474.1 GCF_020889705.1 Bradyrhizobium altum
CCTCCGAACTGAGCCAGGCGCTGACCAGGGCCGAGCTTACGCCCGGCGATATCGAGATCCGCGACGGCAGCCCGCCGCAACCTGCGCCCGCGCGCGCCGGCCATTTCCTGGACCGCGCATCATGAGCGAGGCGCCGAACCAGCTCGCGGTCGCGCTGCATTACGACCATTCCGGCGCGCCGCGCGTGGTCGCCAAAGGCAGGGGCGCAATCGGCGCCAAGATCATCGAGGTCGCCAGGGCCAACGACATCCCGATCGAGGAGAACGAGGTCTTGGCCGGCGCGCTCTCGAATGTCGAGCTCGGCGACGAGATCCCGGCCGAGCTCTACAAGGCCGTCGCCGAGGTCTTGGTGTTCGTGCTGCGGCTGTCGGGCCGGGCGCGGTAGCGATAGCGTCTTCAAGCGAAGTGGGCACCGGCTCGCGTGAAGAGAACGCGTCGGGCAACCGAGACTTATTGCCATCCTTTCACCACGATGGCATCACCATCGTCGTCAACCCGAACCAGATCAGGTCCCGTCGTGATCCATCGCCGCCATGCGCTCGGTCTGCTTGCTGCCGCGAGCATCTTGCCGTCGCGCAGCTTCGCCAACGTATCCTACCAGCGCAGCGAGTTTCGCGAGGATCTGGCAAAACGGTTCTTCGATCTCGGCACCGAGGGCACCTTCGTCGGCTACAAGGTCGACGACTACCTGATCATCGCGAGCGACAAGGTTCGCTCGGGCGACGGCAAATTGCCGGCCTCGACCTTCAAGATCCCGAACGCGCTGATCGCGCTCGAGACCGGCGTGGTGCAGGATCCCGACAAGGACGTCTTCAAGTGGGACGGCACGACGCGCAGCATCGAGGCCTGGAACAAGGATCACACGCTGCGCTCGGCAATCGCGGTGTCGGCCTTCCCGGTGTTCCAGGAAATCGCTCGCCGGATCGGCGCGGAGCGGATGCAGAAGTATCTCGACGTCGTCGACTACGGCAACCGCGACATCGGCGGCGGCATCGACCAGTTCTGGGTGACGGGCAATTTGCGGATCGATCCGGTGCAGCAGATCGATTTCCTCGACCGGCTGCGCCGCGGCGTGCTGCCGGTCGGCAAGCGCAGCCAAGAGCTGGTGTGCGACATTCTGCCGGTCACGAAAGTCGGCGACGCCGTCATTCACGCCAAGACCGGACTGACCGACAAGGAGCACGGCTCGCTCGGCTGGCTGGTCGGCTGGGCCGAGAAGGGCAGCGAGGTCACCGTGTTCGCGATGAACATGGACTGCAAGACCCAGGCGCAGATCGATGCGCGGATGAGCGTGACGCAGCAATGCCTCACCGATATCGCCGCGCTGTGACGGGCTGACCTGCGTACGCTGCGACTGGCAGGCGCGCCGCCGCTCGATTAGCATTCTCCGATAAAAGCAAAACCGGAGGAAATCATGCAATCAGCTTCGATCTGGCTGTCGTCGCTCACGCTGGCCGCGGCCGGCGGCTGGCTCGCGGCCACAATGTTTTCGGCGCCGGCCACCAGCAAGGAGCCGCGCTTCCCGCAGCTCACGATGGATCAGCTCAACGACCAGCAGCGGCCGCTCGGCGAGGCGATCATGAAGGTGTCGAGCGTCGGCATCGGCGGGCCGTACAATCCGATGATCCGCAGCCCGGTGCTCGGCCAGCGGCTCTACGATCTGTTCTATTATCTGCGCTGGCAGACCTCTGTGCCGACCAGGCTCAACGAGTTCGCGATCCTGATCATCGGTCGGCAGTGGCGCTCGCAGGTCGAGTGGTTCGCGCATGCGCCGCTCGCGGCCAAGGCCGGCTTGTCGACCGATGTCATCGCCGAGCTCAAGGCCGGCAACCGCCCGTCGAAAATGGCCGACGATGAGGCCGTGGTGTACGATTTCGTCACCGAGCTGACCACGACCAAGAAGGTCTCCGACCAGACCTATGTGCGGGCCAAGACAATCTTCAACGATCAGCAGATCGTCGACCTCACCGCGGTCGCCGGCAATTACGTGATGGTCGCAATGCTGCTGGCGATGGCGGAAGAGACGGTGCCGCCCGGCAAGGAAGAGCCGTTCAAGGTCGGTGAGAAGTAAGCGAGCGCTGCCGCGATCGGGGGCTTGTTAGCGCCCGATCGCCCGCAGCAAGGCCGGCATCAGTTTCGGGTCGCGGCATTGCGCGACGTTGAAGCGCATGAAGCCGGTGGCCGATTGCGTGGTGCTGAACACGTTGCCCGGGGCCAGCACGATATTGTCGGCGAGTGCTGCGCGCGCCACGTCGGCGGAGTCGCAGCCGTCGGGCAGGCGGCACCAGAGCTGGAAGCCGCCGCGCGGCATCAGCCACGGCTCGATGCCGATGCGCTGCAGCTTCTCGCCGACGTCGCGGCGGGCGCGCGCCAGCCGCCGGCGCAGCTCCTCGACATGCTTGCGGTAGAAGCCGGTCGCCAAAACGCTTGCGATGATTTCGGTCGCGACCGCGCAGGGGCCGCCGAATCCGGTGGCGACCTGCAGGTCGACCAGTTGCTCGATCCAGTCGGCGCGCGCCGCGATGAAGCCGCAGCGCAACGATGCCGACAGCGTCTTGGAGAAGCTGCCGATCCGGATCACGCGGTTGAGCCCGTCGAGCGCCGCGAGCCGCGCCGACGGCTCCGGCTCGAAATCGGCGAAGATGTCGTCCTCGACGATGGTGAGATCGCGGGCGGTGGCGGCATTCAGCACGCGGTGCGCGGTCTGCGGCGACATCGTCGCCCCGGTCGGATTGTGCAGCCCGGACACGGTGATGTAGAGCCGCGGCCGCTCGGCCTCGAGCACCGCCTCGAAGCTTGCGACATCGGGCCCCGCTGGCGTGTAGGGCACGCTGACGAGCTTGACCTGATGGGCGCGCAGCAGCGCCCGGAAATTGAAATAGCAGGGATCGTCGACCAGCACGGTGTCGCCGGGCCGCAGCAGGAAGCGGCAGATCAGGTCGATCGCCTGGGTGCCGGACATCGTGAGCAGCACCTGCTCGGGCGACACTTCGAGGCCCTCGTCGGCGAACCGCGCCATCAGCATGCGGCGCAGCGCCAGCGAGCCGCGCGTCGCACCGTAATCCGCGAGCACGGCGTCCTCGGCCCGCGCCAGGCCGCGGAACGCGCGCCGCAGCGCCTCGGTCGGCATCCAGTCGGCGGGCAGCCAGCCGCAGCCCGGCTTCA
>NZ_JACMYP010000475.1 GCF_020889705.1 Bradyrhizobium altum
CGGCCGCGGCGATGGGGGCGCGGGCGCGCCAACGAGTTGTGGATAAGTTCAGCCTCGATGCGGAGGCGAACGCGATCGCTAAGGTCTATCGCGCGCTGATCTGAGCCAGCACGCGCTCGGCGATCCCCACGATGTCTTCGGGGGCGATGTCGCGCATGCAGCGATGGTCGTTCATGGTGCAGACCGTGCGCTGGCACGGCTGGCACGGCAGCTTGCTTTTGGTCTGCCGCACCGTGGCGGCGAGGCCGTTGAGGGGCGACCAGAGATAGGGATCGGTCGGGCCGAAGATGCCCATGGTCGGGGTGCCGATCGCGGCTGCGATGTGCATCAGCCCGGAGTCGTTGGTCACAGCGACGCTGGCCGCGGCCATCGCCAGCACGCCGTTGCGCAGATCGGTGCCGGTGAGATCGCGGACCCGCGCGCCGCCGACAGCGGCGATCTCCTGCGCCAGCGCCTTCTCGCCGGGGCCGCCGACCACCCAGACGTCGAAGCCGTGTTCGGCGAACAGCCGGGCGGCTTCAGGATAATAGGTCCAGCGTTTCGAGACCCCGACCGAGCCGGGTCCGAGTGCGATGGCCGGACCGGTGCCGAGGCCGTTGGCCTGCCGCCATCGGCCGACCTCGTCGGTGGGAACCCGCAGCTGTGGCACCGGCCATTCGGGCGGGCGCGGAGTGCCATCGGGCAGCGCCAGGATGGCGTTCTTGTCGATGAAGCGCGGCTGCTTCTTCTCGCCCCATCGCATGGCGTTGATCAGGCCGAACCGCGCCTCACCGAAGAAGCCGACCCGCTCCGGGATGCCCGCCAGGGCCGGCGCGATGGCCGCCTTCCAGGTGCGCGGCAGCACCAGCGCGGTGGCGTAGTTCCGCTTCCGAAACTCGGCTGCCAGCGCCCGCTGCCGGGCCAGTGCCAGCCGGCTGCGCGGCAGATCGAACACGACACCGGCACGGACCCCGGGCATATAATCCACCAAAGCGGCGCAAAGCCGGCTGGTCAGGAGGTCGACCGGCCGGTTGGGCCAGCGCTTGCGGAGCACCCTGACCACGGTGTGGCCGCGCACGAAATCGCCGATCCAAACATAGGGCACGACGAGGATGGGTCTGGTATCCTCGGTATCCTGCGTTTCGATGTCAGATATTGAATCAATATTCATTTCTAAACAGGCCAAAGCCGGATCGGCGCGGCCAAGTCGGTAACCGGTTCGCGATGTGAGGTAAAGCCGTCGTTGCCTGTGGCGCGGGAGTGGGGCAAAGCTGGCGGCTGCAAAGGAATCTGGCGGGATTTCATCATGTTTCTGGTAACCGGGGGCGCCGGTTTTATCGGATCGAACGTCGTGGCCGCGTTGAATGACGCCGGACGCAGCGACGTGGCGGTCTGCGACATTCTTGGGAACGACGGCAAATGGCGGAACCTGGCCAAGCGCCGGATCGCCGATTTCGTGCCGCCGGCCGAGTTAATGGCTTGGCTGCAGGGCCGGCGGCTTGATGCCGTCCTCCATCTCGGTGCCATCTCGGAGACCACCGCGACCGACGGCGATCTGGTGATCGAGACCAATTTCCGTCTCTCGATGCGGCTGCTCGACTGGTGCACCGCGACCGGAACCCCGCTGATCTATGCCTCGTCGGCGGCCACCTATGGCGACGGCGACCAGGGTTTTGACGACGACGGTTCAGTGGAGGCGTTGAAGCGTCTGCGGCCGATGAACCTGTATGGCTGGAGCAAGAACCTGTTCGACCTCGCCGTCGCCGAGCGCGCTGCGAAAGGCGAACCCCTGCCGCCGCAATGGGCGGGGCTGAAATTCTTCAACGTGTTCGGCCCGAATGAATATCACAAGGGCACGATGATGAGCGTGCTGGCGCGCCGCTTCGACGACATCAAGGCGGGCCGCGTCGTGCAGCTGTTCAAGTCGCATCGCGAGGGCATCGCCGATGGCGATCAGCGCCGCGACTTCATCTATGTCGACGACGTCGTGCGGGTGATGATGTGGCTGGTCGCGACGCCGCGGGTCTCCGGCCTCTTCAATGTCGGCACCGGCACGGCGCGGAGCTTCAAGGACCTGATCGTCTCGGCCTATGCCGCGCTCGGCCTGAAGCCGAACATCCAGTATGTCGACATGCCCGAGCAGATTCGCGGCAGTTACCAATATTTCACCCAGAGCGTCGTCGATCGTCTCGGGCGCGCCGGATACAATGGCGGTTTTACGCAGTTGGAAGACGCGGTCGGAGCCTATGTGAACGGCTTTCTCGATCGCGCGGATCGCTATCGCTAGAGCGGATGACGGTGACTGATGTTCGATTTTGAAGCGATCTCGCGTGCAATGTCCGGCCAGACCGTGCTCTGCGTCGGCGACCTCATGCTCGACGAGTTCGTCTATGGCGAGGTGTCGCGGATCTCGCCGGAGGCGCCGGCGCCGGTGATCGCGGTCAGGCGCAGCGAGATCAATATCGGCGGCGCCGGCAACGTCGCGCGCAATATCGCCGCGCTTGGCGGCCGCTGCATTTTCGTCGGCCTGATCGGCGAGGATGCCGCCGGCACGGTGTTGACCGAGGCGCTGGCGAAAGAGGTGGGGATCGAGACCGTGCTGGTACGCGACGACGCGCGTCCGACCACGCGCAAGGTGCGCTTCGTCTCCGAACAATTCTCGACCCACATGCTGCGCTCCGATTGGGAGCTGGCCGCGCCGGCCGCCCCCGCCATCGAGCAGCAGCTGATCGACGCGATCCTGCCGCACCTTGCGCGCGCCGACATCGTGCTGCTGTCCGACTATGCCAAGGGCGTGCTGACCGCGCGCGTGATCCGCAATGTGATCGACGCCGCGCGCCAGGCGGGCAAGCGCGTGATCGTCGATCCGAAGAGCGCCAACCTCGCGATCTATCGCGGCGCGACCGTGTTGACGCCGAACCGGAAGGAATTTGCCGAGGCGACCCGCAGCCGCGCCGACAGCCAGGACAGCATCGCGCAGGCCGCGCCCGATGCGATGGTCCTCGCCGATTGCGAGGCGATGCTGGTGACACAGGGCGAGCGCGGCATGACGCTGGTGATGCGGGAGGGCGGTTCGATCCACGTGCCGGCGCTGCCGGTCAAGGTGCGCGACGTCTCCGGGGCCGGCGATACCGTCGCAGCGGCGCTGGCGCTGGCGCTGGCTGCTGGTGCCGACTGGG
>NZ_JACMYP010000476.1 GCF_020889705.1 Bradyrhizobium altum
GGTCTTGGTGCCACGCCCGCTCATGTCGGCCTCATCGGCTGATGGTCCATGCTTCAACCATCACTGATTCTGGCCGGCGGTTTTGTGACTCAGTCAGACTAGAACCCCAAGTCATCCGCCCGCGCGGTTCCATCATTTGCGAGGAAACGCAATGACAGCCGACCGACTATTCCAAATCGCGATTTATGGACTGTTCATTTTTTCGGCCGTCTTGGCCTCGATGGTGGTCCTGAGCACATGAACCACAATCGGAACGAGGATGGGTCACTACCACTCAGCACGGGACCGGTCGACACTCGATGGTGTGGTCGGCGGGGCTCTTACTTTGCTCGCAAGTGCCCTTGCTCTGGGCGCCCCTACGTCTTTGCCGGGTCCGACCCGCTAGGCCTATCGATCGGCCCCTGCACATTTTGGGGCCTATCCAGTACCGCTTTGCTTGTCGCCAGGACTCGATAGCCACGTTCCATCCGCTCCAGGAAATAACGCGTGAAGTCGTCCGGCGCAGCTTCCTTGGCGCGTCGGTAGTTGTCGGCCATTTCTAGATATTCCTCAGCACTCATGATGAAGTATGCGCCGGAAGCAGTAGACGTTCCCGAGTTCCTGCCAGCCCGGAATAGAAACCGGCACCACTCATCCGGATTGCCTGTAATGGCGGAGTCGTTCGGCAACTCGTTTGTCGTCGTCGAGGTGACGGCTGACGATCTAAAAGGGACGCAGATTTGGGTGGCACGTGCCAAGCCGAGCCAGGCCCTCACTTTGGTCCTCGCTGCGGTGCCGGAAGGCTGGACTGCGGAAGTGTTGGATCTCGCGCTGACGGCTCAGCAACAGGGGATGTTTGAGGAACTCAACCTCGATCCCGGCGACGTTTACAGGCTGGAGTAAGCCTAACCTGGGAGTTATATACTTAACAGGTATGGTCGCTCTGTGGTTGAGTCAACCACAGAGGGAATCCGCCATGTCCATCCTTCCGCTCCGCACTTCCACAATGAGGCCGCAGCCATCGTGCGGCTGGAAGAGATCGTGTGGTCGCAGGGACCTCATTGCCCGCGCTGCGGCGGCTTCGACCGCATTACGGACGTGAAGGCCGGCCGGGGCTGGCCTACGCCGTTGCGGCCCCTGCAAGCGCGAATTCACCGTCACGGTCGGCGCGATTTTCGAGCGCAGCCACGTCAAGCTGCACATCTGGTTTCAGGCTGCTCACCTGATGGCCTCCAGCAAGAAAGGCATCAGCGCCCATCAGCTGCACCGCGCGCTCAAGGTCACTTACAAAACCGCTTGGTTCATGGAACACAGGCTGCGCGAGGCTATGCGCGAAGGCCAATTCACATTCGTGACAATGACCAGAAGGGAATCAAAATTCCCCTTGTGGAACTCTACAAGTGGAGCGGCGTGAACAAGGTGTGCGGAAAATATGATCTGGACATCGTTTCTCATGAAGCAGCACAGGGAGCGTAGACGTTGAGCCAGCACCGCCCAAGCAAGACAACGCCCCGCCATCTCAAGGCTCCGGATAACGCAGAGCAATCGAAAGCCTTCATCGATAAGGCGCGCGAGACGAAGCTGACGAAGAGAAGTCAGCGGCCGATGAACTTATGAAATGGCTGGCTGCTAAGAAGCCCGAACCCAGGAAGCCAACGAAGGGCTAGCCGGGTTCACTGCGAAAACGCAACAATCGCCGCGAGAGCGATGGGACAAAGGCCCAACCCGATGATGCACGCGCGGTAAAGTAGGTCATTGCGCATGACACAACTCCTGCGTTAGAGCCGGGAACCTGCGCCCAAGGATCCCTGCAAGCTAGGGCGATTTGTGCCATGGGAACGGTCTGAAACGACTCGGCTTTTAGCGTCGTGCTTATCGAGTATATAATTCCCCTAACTTGGCTTGCGCCGTTCGCTTTCTGCCTGGTTCGCTGCTTTAAGCCGGTCTGCAATGTAGTGGGAGATATCACCGATCTCAGCCTGCAAGTCGGCCTCTGAAAGGCCCTGCCCCTTGGCAGCTTTTACAAGGCGCCCGGTCAGCTCGGTCACGTCCTGCGAGGCGCCGGCAGTTCGATACTGCTCGACAGCGTGAATGCTATTCTCGATCCAGAAATCAATGAACTCGCGGGCCTTGCTCACCGTGTTCCCCTACGTCGATCCAACATGGTGTTAGCTCCGGCGGATCAACAGAGCAAGTAGAGCGTCCCCCCTTGGCGGATGAGGCGCTTAGGCGGCTAGCGGACGCCAAGCATAATAACCTCGTCGTTCGAGGGTCGCTTTGCCCACGCAGCGCGGGCGTATTCTTTCCTCAGCGATCCATCCTGGTCATGCCGAGCCGCCCATGCGCCAACGCTATCGGCCACCGTTCTGGTTGGTGACCGGGGTGTCGATCACGAAGCACATCATCCTGACCTACCCGGACAGCGCGCATTCCAGCCATATCGGACATAGCGTCACCGTAGAGGCACAAAGCGGACGACAAGCCGCTACTGGGTCACGGCAGCATCAACCGCAGCGAGGCTGCTTGGATGTCGAAGCCCAGCAGGATTGCTGTTCCTTTAGCCATCGGTCGCGCGGCTTGCAGCTTGACGGACGTGCCGAAAGATAGACGCGGATCGCAGTGTCATCGGCCTCAAGGCGCTCCGCACGATAGATTGCATTGGCCGCGCACCGTCGCTCACCTCAAACGTCAGCCTGGCCTGCGGGTCGAAGCCGACGGCCTCGTCGACCTCGCGGATGATCGCAAGAAATTTTGCGGCCGGCATGTGACCGCGGTTTTCCTCATCGATGTCCCAGAGCTGAATGAAGGTCTCGCTCCAGCTCTCCGGGTTCGCGCCGCAATCGAGCGCCCTGAACGAACCGGTCTTGACTTCGGTCACGTGGTAGCTGGGGCGGACGTCCCGGCCGTCGTAGCTGAAGATTAGCGGCTTCTCCTTGTGCGCCTCGAGGCTGGAAAGCAGGGCTGCGGATGACAGCTCTTCGACCGGGTGCAGGGCACCGGGATGGAGGAGCGTCAAGCCCGAACCGCCTTCGCCGCGCTGTCGCAGGAAACGCGGCTGCGGATCGTGCGGCTGCTGGTCCAGGCCGGTCCCGATGGCATGGCGGCAGGGGCGATTGCCGAGGCGGTCGCGGTATCGCCG
>NZ_JACMYP010000477.1 GCF_020889705.1 Bradyrhizobium altum
GCGACTGGCTGCATGCGCGCTCGGGCGAAGAGGTGGCGTCGCCTGCCTCGCTCGGCAGCGACCGTCACCCGACTCTTGGTGCCGCACCGGGGACGTACGTCTTTGATTGACAATATCACCAGCGGGCATAAGGCCGAACCGGGCGCGATCGAAACCCGGCAGATGACGGTCGACGACCAGGTGCTTCAGGTCGCGGTCAGGCATGGCGGCGGCAGCGGACCGCCACTGCTGCTGTTCAACGGGATCGGCGCCAACTGGGAGCTGGCGAAGCCGTTCCTCGACGCGCTGACCGGCACCACCGCCATCATCTTCGACGTGCCCGGGGTCGGCGGATCGCCAAGGCCGGCGTGGCCGTATCGTCCGTCGACCCTGGCGCGGCTCGCCGCCGGGCTCGTTGCGGAGCTGGGCTACGCCGAGGTCGATGTCGCCGGGGTGTCCTGGGGCGGTGGCATCGCGCAGCAATTCGCGCATCAGTTTCCAAAGCGCTGCCGCCGCCTGGTGCTTGCCGCGACCGCGCCGGGTTTCACCATGGTGCCGGCAAGCCCTGCGGTGCTGTGGAAGATGGCGACGCCGCGCCGCTACACCGACAAGGGCTACATGAAATCGATCGCCGCCGACATCTATGGCGGGGCGTTTCGCGCCGATCCGTCATTGATCGGCCGGCATGCGGCCGCGATGCATGGTGCGCGCAGCCTGGGCTATCTTTATCAACTGCTAGCGATGACCGGCTGGACCAGCCTGCCCTGGCTGTGGTCGCTGCCGCAGCCGACGCTGATCCTGATGGGCAGTGACGATCCGCTGGTCCCTTCGGTCAACGGTCAGATCATGGCGAGCCTGATCCCGAACGCCGAGCTGCGCCTGATCGACGACGGACACCTGTTCATGGTGACGCGGCCAAAGGAAACCGCCGACTTGATCGAAGCGTTTCTGGCCGACGAGAGCCGTCAGGCCGTGTCGTCATCCCTGCTCTCGCGCACGACGAGCTACTTCAGGGATCTCGTTCCAACGTCCGGAGGCGGACAGCAGAAGCCTTAAACACAGCAACCAGGGAGGATATCGTGACCGACAATACCTCTTATATCGACATGCTGCGGAAGTTCGGCAGTGATCTCGGCTTGCCGAAGCTGAACGTGGACGAATTGCTGCAAGCCCAGAAGAAGAACCTCGAGGCGCTCGGCCAGAGCGCGAAGGTTGCGGCCCAGGGCGCGCAATCGGTGGCGCAGAAGCAGCGCGAGGTGATTGAGGCCGGCTTGCGCGAGGCCTCGACGCTGGCGCGCGAGTACAAGCCGCTCGGCAAGATTCATGAGAACCTCGCTCTGCAAACCGAATTCGCGCGAAAGGTGTTCGACATCGCGGTCAAGGGCGCGCAGGACAGCGCGTCGACGGCGCGGCAGTCGACCACGGAAGCGGTGAAGATCATCCAGGACCGGATGAAGGAGAATTTCGAGGAGTTCCGCGCCAGCGTCCGCCCGAACAAGCCAACCTGACGTCACGATGAGATGAATCCCGGCAGGGCGTGGGTCCTGTCGGGAGCGCGAGATAAGGGCGAAGCATCGCCATGCATCAGGGAGGACACCATGGCTAACGCGCAGGCGACACGGTCAGCCAAGCCGGATTACGCGCCGCCGCCGATCAACGGCGACTTCTACGGGATTGCCACCGTCCTCAATGAGAAGGAGCGCGCGCTGGTGCGGCGCGTGCGCGAGTTCACGGAGGGCGTGGTCGCGCCGGTTATCGAAGAGTTCTGGAGCCGCGACGAATTTCCATTCGCGATCATCCCGAAGATGGCCGAAATCGGCATCGGCGGTGTCGGCTACCAGGGCTATGGCGCGGCCGGCGGCAGCTGGCTGCTGAACGGCTTTGTCGCGATGGAGCTGGCGCGGGTCGATTCCTCGGTCGCGACCTTCTGGGGCGTGCACACCGGACTTTCGGCGGGCTCGATCTATCTGTGCGGCGACGAGGCCCAGAAGCAGCGCTGGCTGCCTGCGATGATGCGCTTCGAGAAGATCGGCTCGTTTGGCCTCACGGAGCCGCTGGTCGGCTCGGCGACGTCGGGCGGGATGCTCACCACCTGCCGGCGCGAGGGCGACGTCTGGATTCTCAACGGCCAGAAGAAGTGGATCGGCAACGCCACCTTCGCCGACATCAACGTGATCTGGGCGCGCGAGGAAGGCTCCAACCAGGTCAAGGGCTTTGTCGTGGCCAAGGACAATCCCGGCTTCTCGGTCGAGAAGATCAAGACCAAGATGGCGCTACGCGTGGTGCAGAACGGCCTGATCACGCTGAAGGACTGCCGCGTGCCCGAGGCGGACCGGCTGCAGAACGCCAACTCCTTCAAGGACACCGCCAAGGTGCTGCGTATGACCCGCACCGGCGTGGCGTGGTTTGCCGTCGGCTGCGCGATGGGCGCCTACGAGCATGCGCTGCGTTATGCAACCGAGCGGCAGCAGTTCGGCAGACCGATCGGCGGCTTCCAGCTGGTGCAGGATCTGCTGGTCCGGATGCTCGGCAATGTCACCGCGACGCAGGCGATGATGCTGCGGCTCGGACAGATGCAGCACGAGGGCGTGATGCTGGACGAGCATGCCTCGCTGGCGAAAGCGTTCTGCACCGTCAAGTGCCGCGAGACCGTCGGCTATGCGCGCGAGCTGCTTGGCGGCAACGGCATCCTGCTCGAGAACCATATCGGCCGCTTCGTGGCCGATGCCGAGGCGATCTATTCCTATGAGGGCACCCGCGAGATGAACACCCTGATCGTCGGCAAGTCGATCACGGGATTGAGCGCCTTCGTCTGAGGCGTTGCGAAAGTATCCAATTCCGTCATTGCGAGGAGCGTTAGTGACGAAGCAATCCACGTTTCCACAAGTGGTGAGATGGATTGCTTCGCGGAGCCTGTCATCCGGCGGCGCTGCGCGCCGACCGGGTGGCTCGCAATGACGGAGATGCTGCCACGCGACTGGTCACACGTCCGAAGGAGACCTGGTTCACTCCGCCGGGGGCAGGCTGCCGTGGCCGGCTTCGGCGGTTGTCCGCGACAGCATGCCGAGGGCAACGAGTGCGGCGGCAAAGCCGGCGGCGGCG
>NZ_JACMYP010000478.1 GCF_020889705.1 Bradyrhizobium altum
GGATGAATCGGCCACAGTGGGGCCGTCGTGCTTCGAGACGGCCGCTGCGCGGCCTCCTCAGCATGACGGTGATGGGACTACGCGCGCAATGCCGGCGTGAAATATTGCACTACGCCCTGTCGATATGCTTCGCGATCACAGGGAAATAATTATCCTTCGATCCCTTGTCGATCGCCTCCTGCAGCACCGTGCCGATCAGCTCCGCGCCGCGAATCTTGACGCCGGCGTCGGCGGCGAGCTCCAGCGCGTAGGACAAATCCTTCAGCGCATATTCGGTCGAGAACGCGCGCTCCGGAAACACGCCGGGCACGATCGCCTTCATGCCGTGGTTGCGCAGTGCGAAGCTGTCGGCCGAGCCCTTTGACAGGGTTTCGAGCAGCAGTTTTGGATCGACGCCGTTGTGCTTCGCCACCGCGACGGCCTCAGCCAGCGCGTTCACGGTCTCGAACAGCACCATGTTGTTGAGGATCTTGGTCACCTGCCCGGCGCCGACGTCGCCGCAATTGGTGACGTCGGTGGCAAAGCAGCGGATCAAGGGCTCGATTGCGGCATAGAGCGCGGGCACCGCACCGACCATCACGCTGAGCGTGCCGTCCTGCGCCGCCTGCCGGGTGCGCGCGATCGGCGCGTCGGCCCAGGCCGCGCCCTTGGCCCGCAATTGCCCGGCGAAGTCGCGGGTCTGGCTGACCGAAGACGTGCCGAGATCGACCACGACCTGGCCGGCTTTCGCATTCTTCAGAATGCCGTCGCCCTCGAACACCGCGCGTACATGCTTGGCGCTCGGCAGGCAGAGGAACAGCACGTCGCTCTGCGCGATGACATCGGCGACCGAGCCGGCAATCTCGGCGCCGTCGGCGCGCAGACGCTGCAGCGGTTCGGCCGCGAGGTCGAACACGATAACGCGCTTGCCGCTCTTCTTGACCAGGTTGCGGCAAATCGGCTCACCCATCACGCCGAGGCCGATGAACCCGAGAGTCTTGTATTCAGTCATATCGCTTCTTCTTTTTGACGTTTCTTGACGTGTTGCAGACGTGCCCAGCTATTTCGCGAATGATCGCGACGGCGCCAGATGCAACGCGAACGCATCGACCTTGTCGCTGGCACGCGGATAGATCTCGCTGACGATCGGATCGTGTCCAGGGATGAAGCGGTCGGGATGACCGGCGAGCCGCTCGACGGTCTCCCAGCCCTGCGCCATGTCTCCGACATTGTAGACGATCGGGAACGGGCTCTTCTTGTGCAGGTTCGCATAGTAATGCGCGGCGTCCGACGCCAGCACGACCGGACCGCGCGCGGTCTCGACCCGCACCACCTGCAGGCCATCGGAATGGCCGCCAACGCGATGCACGGTGACGCCGGGCGCGATCTCGCCATCCCCTGAATGGAAGGTGACGCGCTCGCCATAGACATGACGCACCATCTGCGTGACGTGTTCAATGGAGAACGGATGGCGCAGCATGCCGTTGCACATGCAGCGGCCGGTCGCGTAGCTCATCTCGCGTTCCTGCAGATGGAATTTGGCATTCGGGAAGCGATCCAGATTGCCGGCGTGGTCATAATGCAGATGGGTCACGATGACGTCGCGGATCGCATCGGCGCTGACGCCGAAGCCGGCCAGCGCATCGACCGGGTTGAGCGTCAGCTTGCGGGCGCGCGCCTTGGCCTCCTCGGCGTTGAAGCCGGTGTCGACCAGGATGTCGCGGCCGTGGCCGCGGATCAGCCAGACGAAATAATCGAGATCCTGCGCCGTGGTGTCGTGCGGATCGGGCACCAGGAAATTGAGGTGAGGCGTGCGCGGCGACATCGTCGCATAGCGCAGGGCGTAGATTTCGTAGGCGTTTCCCATCGGTATCGCTCTTGTTGGCTGTTCTTGAATGGCTTGGCGTCCCGACCACAAAGCCATCGCCTCGCGCAAAGGTCAAACCGCGCAGAGTGCGACGAGCGCATGACGGGACGGCCGCAGCCTCTGTGAATGCAATCACACTATCCGGTCGCAGGAACCTCCACCATGCCCCGGAGGCGATGGCCGCCATGATCGCGGCTGTTGCACTGCGGCCTCGTTATCGCCGCCGCGATTAGCGATGGTGCAGCAAGCCGTTGACGGGGGTTTGGCCGTGGTTTGATAATGGATTTTCGCTAGAGTAAGGTCCCCGGGGCGCAGGCCGAAAGCGGCGCCATTTCATTGCAATGCCGCGATCTGGATTAGCCGCGATTATGAAAATCCGCCTTGCCTTGCTCGCCACGCTGATTTTTTCAATCGCGTCGCCAACCCTGTCCGTCGCCGCCGGCGATCGTTTCGCGCTGGTCATCGGCAATGCCAAATATCCCGACGCCGACGCGCCGCTGAAGGAGCCGGTCAACGACGCGCGTGACGTCGCCGACGAGCTCAAGCGCGACGGCTTCACCGTCGAGGTCGGCGAGAACCTGACCGGCGACGGCATGCGCCGCGCCTTCGACCGGCTCTATGGCAAGATCAAGCCGGGCTCGGTCGCGCTGATCTTCTTCTCGGGTTACGGCATCCAGTCGAACCGGCAGAGCTACATGATCCCGATCGATGCCCAGATCTGGGCCGAGGCCGACGTCCGCCGCGACGGCTTCAGCCTCGAGACCGTGCTCGGCGAGATCAACAGCCGCGGCGCCGGGGTCAAGATCGCCCTGGTTGACGCCTCGCGGCGCAACCCGTTCGAGCGCCGCTTTCGCAGCTTCTCGGCCGGGCTCGCCCCGGTGATCGCACCCAATGGTACGTTGGTGATGTATTCGGCCGCGCTGTCGTCCGTGGTCTCGGACAATGGCAGCGACCGCAGCCTGTTCGTGCGGGAACTGCTGAAGGAGATCCGCACCCCCGACCTGATGGCGGAGGAAACGCTGAACCGCACCCGGGTCGGCGTCACCCGCGCCTCGCGGCAGGAACAGGTGCCGTGGATCTCGTCGTCGCTGGCCGAGGATTTCTCGTTCAGTCCGGGCGGCGCAGCCATTCCAGCCGGCGCAGCCGCTCCAAGCGGCGCAGCCGTTCCAGGTGGCGCAACGGGACCGTCGAACGCTGCGCCCGGGCCGGCCGCATCACCGTCG
>NZ_JACMYP010000479.1 GCF_020889705.1 Bradyrhizobium altum
ACCGCATGTGTCACGGCCGGCTCCGCGGCCCCATCCTGCGCCACGGCCGCAGCATCCCGCTGCGAGGCCAGCGCCACACAGGCACGCGTGATCCAGCCTATCGGCGTGCCCGCAACGGCACGCCGATTTCGTATGAGAACCCATCGCGTGCAGAACCGCACGCGATGCAAATCGTCAGTCACGGGATTTCAGGCGCGCAAGGCGTACCGTCAGGCCAGCTCGTCGGCTGCGTCCGCGATCGCGGCATAAATCTCAACGAGATCGGCCTCCGTCACGCAGTAGGGCGGCATCACGTAGATCGTGTTGCCGAGCGGGCGCAGCAGCAGGTTTCGACGCGCGAAGAAGGCCTGAAGCTTTGGGCCGATGCCTGCGAGATAGCCGGCATCGCTTGCCTTCAGGTCAAGCGCGGTGATGGTGCCGGTGCGGCGGACGTTCTCGAAACGTGCGTCGGCGCGAAATCGTGCGATCAGGCGCTCCTGCATCGCGGCGAGCGAGGCTGTGCGCTCGCCCGCGCCGCGTTGCCAGAGTTCGAGGTTTGCCCTTGCGGCGGCGCAAGCGACCGGGTTCGCCGTATAGGAACTGGAATGGAAGAAGGTTCGCGAACGATCGCTGGAATAATGCGCGTCGTAGATGTCGGCGCGGCAGAGCGTCACTGCGAGCGGCAGCGATCCCCCGGTAAGGCCCTTCGAATAGCAGGCGATGTCCGGCGTGACGTCGGCCTGCTCGCACGCGAACAATGTGCCGGTGCGACCCCAACCGGTCATCACCTCATCGGCAATGAACAGCACATCGGAGGCCTCGCAGATCCGCTTCATTTCCTTCAGCACCCAGGGCGAATACATCAGCATCCCGCCGGCGCCCAGGATCAGTGGCTCGACGATGAACGCGGCCGCGGTTTCCGTCGTGCACGCGGCTTCGAGCGCATCGAGCGTCGCCTGCTCGTGGCCGGCGGCCGGAAACGGGATCGATTCGACATCGAACAGCAGCGGCTCGTAGGCCTTGTTGAAGACGCCGCGCGCGCCGACCGACATCGTCCCCACGGTGTCGCCGTGGTAGGAATGCTGCATCACGATGATCCGCGTGCGCGGCACGCCGATATTGTGCCAGTAGCCGAGCGCCATCTTCAGCGCCACTTCAACGCTGGTCGATCCAGAGTCGGAGAAGAACACATACTCCAGGCCACGCGGCGCCAGCTTCAGGAGCTGCGCGGCAACCTCCTCCGCCGGATCGTGGGTATGGCCGGCGAAGATGATCTGGTTGAGCTGTTCCGCCTGGTTCTGGATCGCGCGCACGATATGCGGATGGCAATGGCCATGGGTCACGACCCACCAGGATGCGATCGCATCGATGATGCGGCGGTCATCCGCGGTGTAGAGATAGGCACCCTCCCCGCGCACGATCCTTGTCATCTGATCGTGCAGCGCGTGCTGGGTGAAGGGGTGCCAGATCGGCGATTTCCGAGCTGATATCATGGGTTGAAATGGTCGCGGCGGAACGAGGCGTTGAAAGCCGCTTGCAACGTGGCTGCCGCGAGCGGAGACAGCCAGGGCAACCGACCCAGCCGACGCACTTGCCCGATCTCGCAGATGGCGCGCTCACTCTCGGGATTGCTCTCGCCGATGAAGGCGATCCCGAGAATATCGATCCGGCGCTTGCGCAGCGCCTCGACCGACAACAACGAGTGATTGATGGTGCCGAGCGCGGTGCGGGCGCAGAGCACGACAGGAAGCCGCCATCGCTCGAACATGTCGATAAAGAGCGTGTCGTCATTCAGCGGCACCATCAGCCCGCCGGCGCCCTCGATCACCAGCGGCCGGTCGAAGGCATCGGGCACGTCGAGCGCAGCAGGATCGATACACACGCCGTCGATCGCGGCGGACTGATGCGGCGAAGCCGGCGTTCGAAGCCGGTAACGCTCCGGCACGATGCGATCGGCCGCAAGACCTGCAAGCCGCGCCACCAGTTGTGCATCGGTCTCTTCCTCAAGGCCGGACTGAACCGGCTTCCAGTAGCTCGCGCCGAGGAAGCCAGTGAGGCCCGCGGAGAAGATCGTCTTTCCGATCCCGGTATCGGTGCCGGTCACCACGATCCGGCTGATCATCGCGACCAGCCTTTCGTCTCCTCGACGAGCGCATCGAGCAGCGCGCGCACATCGCCCTCGTCGACATTAAGCGTCAGCGCGATGCGCAACCGCGCGGTGCCTGTCGGCACGGTCGGCGGGCGGATGCCTCTGACGTCGAAGCCGCGCGCCTGCAGCACTGAGGCAAGCTGCATCGCACGTGCATTGTCGCCGACGATATAGGGCACGATCTGGGAGCTCGACGGACTGTGCCGGCCGCGCAGATCGAGCTCGCGATGCGTGAACGCAACCAGCTTTGCGAGGCGCTGCTGGCGCTCAGGCTCCTCTCGCAGGATCAGCAGCGCTTCACGCACGGCGACGGCCACAAGCGGTGACGGCGCGGTGGCGAAGATGAACGGGCGGCAGCGATTGACCATGAAGTCGCGCAGCACGGTCGAGGCCGTGACCAATGCGCCGGCGCCGCCGAGCGCCTTGCCGCAGGTATGCACGATCACAAGATTCTCGCGCCCTTCATAGGGCGCCGTCAGCCCCCGCCCCTGTTCGCCGTAGACGCCGGTGCCGTGCGCCTCGTCCACCATCAGGAACGCGTCGTGTCGTTCGGCGATGGCGACGAGGTCGTCGAGCGGCGCGACATCGCCGTCCATGCTGTAGACGCTTTCGACCACGATCCAGACCCGGCCCGTTCCGCCCTCGGCACGCCAGCCGCGAATGGTGTCCTCGACCGACCCGGGATCGTTGTGCGCGCTGAACCGGAACGTGGCCCGGCCGGCCCGCGCGCCTTCGTGGATGCTGGCGTGCACCAGCGAATCGAGCACGAGCAGATCGCCGCGCTGCGGCAGCGTCGTCAGCACGGCAAAGTTGGCGACATAGCCGCCGCCGAAGAACAGCGCGGTCTCGGCGCGGAAGAACGCGGCGGCCTCGGCCTCCAGCCTTTCGTGCTCCTCGCAATTGCCGCGCAACAGCCGC
>NZ_JACMYP010000480.1 GCF_020889705.1 Bradyrhizobium altum
ATCAGACCCGTTCCGACCGCCGCGCGCTTGCCGCCTGCCTGCGCGGCTCGCGCCGCCTGCTGACGCGCGAGGAGGCCGCCGGGATCCGCGTGCCGGTTCTGATCGCGGTCGGCAGCAAGGACGAGATCGCGGGCTCGGCGTCAGCGCTCGGCCGGATCATTCCGGGTTCGCAGGTGCTCGACATTCCGAACCGCGACCACATGCGGGCGGTCGGTGACAAGGTCTACAAGACCGGCGTCATCGACTTCCTGTCGGGGCGAAAATAGCTCGTCGGCATCGTTCTCGGCATCGTCCTTGGCGAAGGCGCGCGCCGCTGCGATCAGCACCACGAAGGTCGCGACCCACACCATGCGCGCGCCATAGCGGTCGTGCGGCCCCGAGATCACGCCACAGACGGCGGCATTGCCGAGCAGAGCGAGCGTCACCGTGCCCGCCAGCAGCGTCAAATCGTCGAGCCGCCGCTGCCACAGTCCGCGGCCGAACAGGATCACGACAAAGAGCATCGAGGCCAGCGCGACCGGCACGTGGATGCGATTGATCGCGGTGAAGTCGAGGGCCCATTGTTGTTGCCGCGCGGCGCGCATCGGCGCGACCTGCTTGGGAACATAGCGCTCGATGATGCCGTAGGTATGCGGGATCCAGCCTGAGGAGCCTTCGCCGGTCGCGACATCCAACAGCTGGTCCGCGGTTGCCGTCAGCGCCGCCCTGGCCTGCCATCCCGGATATTCGGCGAGCGAACGCACCACGATGTGGCCCATCTCGTCATTCAGTCCCTGAAAGCGGCCGAGCGTGTTGAACATGCTGTGACCCCACAGGAAGTCGTCGGCGGTCGGCGGCAACTCGTCGCGATAGGGGCACAGCTTCAGGTTATCCCTGGCGCAATGATCGCGCAGATATTGCGCGACGATGCCATCCTGCAGCATGCGGCCGAAGGCGACGCCATAGCCGCCGGGTGTCCAGGCAAGCTGACCCGACAGCGCGAAGTTCGCCGCCAGCAGCATCACGGCGGCGGTGACGATGGTCAGGCTGCCTTGCATGAGCCCCGCGACCGGGACGCGGCGGCCGAGCCACGGACGCAGCATCCAGCCGACGCAGCACAGGCCAAGCAGCACCGCGAGCGTCGCGCTGTGCGTGGCGGCGGAAAACGCGATGAACCCGAACAGCACCGCCTTCTCGAGCGTAGAAATCCGCTCGCCGTGCAGGACGAGAATAAAGAGGGCGAGCACCGAGAGGCCGGCAAAGATGTCGGTCAGCAGCATGCTGGCGAGCCAGGGCAGGGCGGTGGTGGCGATCAGTGCGAGGCTGATCGCGATCAGCCGGACCGGCCGGGCGAGCTCGAGCATGCGCAGGGTCAGTTGCAGGATCCACAGCGTCGCCAGGGTCTGTATGCCGAGGTTGAGCCAGAAGCCCGACGTCTCACCGATATGAAGATAGATGCCGAACACCGTGGACCGGCTCGGCACCAGATAGCCCTCGTACCAGCGCGCCAGATAGCCGCCGGTATCCCATTGGAGCAGCGGATAGCCGTTCCAGAAGGCAGGCGCGAGGAGCAGGAGGGGAATGGCAATGGTGGCGATCCAGACCGACCGTGCATCGGTCAGGCGCCCACGTAACGTCAGGGTATTGATGGTATTTTCCCCCTTTTATTGGGGCCGACCATGCCCAAAACCACACTCGGGACGAAATCCGCCAATAGTTGCAGAAGCGCGGCTTGATTTCGGCAAAATCCCGACCAATTCCCCTAGACATCGGCCCGGGGGCGTTCGGCTGGGGTTTACCGTACCGGGACGCGCTGGGGTCACCGTGCTATAACGCACATCAGAACAACCGAATTGCGAGAGCAGCTATGGCAGTTCATCAGGTCAATCCGCAGGGGGCGAAGCTGGCGGCACTCGATCCGATCTGGGATCGAATCCGCGGCGAGGCGGAAGACATCCTGCGCCGCGAGCCGGAGCTCGCATCCTTCATCTATGCGACCGTGTTGCATCATGAGCGCCTGGAAGATTCCGTGGTCCATCGCATTGCCGATCGGCTCGACCACGCTGCGCTGTCGGGCGACCTGATCCGCCAGACCTATGGTGAGGCATTGCGCGATGAGCCCGATATCGGCAACGCCTTCCGCGCCGATCTCGTCGCCGTCTATGACCGCGATCCCGCGACCTCGCGCTTCATCGATCCATTGCTCTACTTCAAGGGCTTCCACGCGCTGCAGACCCATCGTCTCGCGCATTGGCTCTATCAGAAGGGCCGCAAGGATTTTGCCTTCTACCTGCAGAGCCGCTCGTCGGCGGTGTTCCAGACCGACATCAATCCGGCGGCCAGGATCGGCCGCGGCATCTTCCTCGATCACGCCACCGGCTTCGTCTGCGGCGAGACGGCCGTCATCGACGACGATGTCTCGATCCTGCATGGCGTCACGCTCGGCGGCACCGGCAAGGAGAACGAGGATCGCCATCCGAAGATCCGGCACGGCGTGCTGATCGGCGCCGGCGCCAAGATCCTCGGCAATATCGAGATCGGTCATTGCGCGCGGATCGCGGCGGGCTCCGTCGTGGTCAAGCCCGTGCCGCACAACGTCACGGTCGCGGGCGTGCCGGCGAAAATCGTCGGCGAGGCCGGCTGTGCGGAGCCGTCGCGCACCATGGACCAGATGCTCAACGCGATCGGGCTTTGATTTCACTCGCTTTCTGATCGGTACCGCGCTTTAGCGTGTGCGCAACATCACGTCGCCAAAGCCTGAAAAGGCTCTGGCGATCTTTGTCGTCTCGTCCTAAAACTCCCCCGAAAATCATCGACCCGATTGGAGACGGCTGTGGACGTTCAGGAAGTCAGGAAGCTCGACGCGTATCTCAAACGCGTGTTCAGCAATCCCAAGATCCGCGTGGTGCCGCGGCCCAAGAAGGACGACTCGGCCGAGGTCTATATCGGTGAGGAGTTCATCGGCGTGCTGTTCGTCGACGACGAGGACGATGATCGCTCGTTCCAGTTCCAGATGGCCATCCTGGAAGAAGATCTGGGCGAGCAGGGCTGAACGGG
>NZ_JACMYP010000481.1 GCF_020889705.1 Bradyrhizobium altum
TCAACTGAGCATTGTGTAACCCGCGCAGTATCAGATCCGAGGTTGGCCCTTGCATGATTCGGCCCGTTTCTGAGGCCGCTTCAAACTCACATTCGGTCGCCGTCTGCTACGGCTGCACCATTATCTCGCTTACGTCGGGCGACGGGCTCAGGAGGACGAGCCATACTCGTAAATGGGGCTTGTGATCCAATTCGGCGTTCGGTTCGTCCACCCGGATCTGCCGAGATTGATCAGATCTCGGAGCTTAGAGAATTTGGATTAGTCGGAGAGTGTCAGGAGGTGGCTTTCATTGCTGCTCCCTCGATGACGACTCCTGCAGTAGCATACTTCCATAAAGCGATGAGACGCTTGCGCGCGAGCGCGCCATAACCAAGCCAGCTGTATCATCGCTGTCCGCAGCCGCGGATAGCCTGCCTTGGACACCTCTTGTTCGCGATCAAACCGATCCACTCTGTCAAGGCGTTGGCCAGTCCGGCATACGCCGCCACTTGCCGCCGGTTCGCAAAGCTGCGGAACAGTCCCTCGGACCAGATGATCGCTGCGTGCTCTGGGCTGACTCCCTTCAGATTTACCATGGCAGTGGAGCTGGAACGCTTTCGCGCGCATGCTCACAAGCAACGCGTCCCGCTCGGCCTCGATAGCTGCATGACGACGAACTCAAGCGAGTTCGCGGACAATCTGAGCCTTGAGATGTGCAGGCAAGGCGCGGCCCTCACTCGTCTTCACCTCATCCAGCCACCTTCGGCAATTGCGACGGAGAGGTTCATAGTCGCAGATCCCTTGGGTGAATAGGAGACCTTTGACGCGGTGGACGTGTTCGATCCGCTTGGCCAGCAAGATCTTGCGTTTGCGGCAGATCCGGCGGCGACTCTCTTCCTGGGGAGTTGGCGCCCTAACCATGGCGCACACCCGAGGCTCCCCGCGCTTATGGGCCATAAGCGTACGGACCGCTTATGGGCCATGAGGGTACGGACCAATGTTTCTCCGTCGATGGTATCGGTCTCGGCTCGCCGGCGCCTGCGTGACGTCAATATCGATGCAGGATCAACTACGTGGCTTTCGATGCTCTCCCTATCCAGCACGCGATGGATCCAGAAGCCGTCCAGTCCAGTTTCCTGGATGACAATAATCGGAACATCGACACCCGTTCGCGCGTGCGCTTTCTGCTTGAACCGCGCAAACGCTCCAGAAGTTCTCCGACATTCCCGCTGAGGATCGGGAGTGTTCGACCGCTCGGCCCGCTAGCATGACGTCCTCAGCAGGCTTGTCTACGACTGGCCCGTGAGCCGCATCGACGAGCAACCCGGAGCCAGCTGCCGTGGCCTGGACGTACCGCTTACGCACCAGCGGAAGTGCATATTGATGACCTGGTCAAGCGCCGGTCGCAAGAGGTCCTTCTGGCGATTATCTCTTGCCATCCAATCCCGCCGGCGACCATCGACGCACAACCGAAATCGAATGACGAACTGCGCAAACACGGATCTTATAATCGCAAGAAAACGGGCACCGATGCCCGCTTTCAATCACGTGGACTCGAACCGGCGGCTCACCACGATCTGAATTCGTAAGGGCGACCTAGTAACCCAAGTCTAGGTTAACCTCGCGTGTGAGCGACTTTCCCGTCGCAAACTCCACCAAGTTCTGAGTACCCAAGTCAAGATACCGCTCGAGCACGTCGTCCGCATTGGCCGCCTGGTCGATGGAGCCGGTGACATTCGGAAGCTTCTGGATCTCCAGCCGGGGTACCCAGCTGATTGGAAAGGTTTTACCGAAATCGTACATCGGCCAGACATCTGCCGCGTAGCCGCGCAGGCGACCGGACGTCAGCGCCTCGTGAAGCGGCTTCTCCTGGACCAGCGAGCCACGGGCGATGTTCACTAGGAAGGCAGACGGTTTCATGGCAGCCAGTTCTAGCTTGCCGAAGAAGCTGGAAGTTTCAGCCGTATTGGGAGTCGCCAGGACGATATAGTCGCATTTCGCGAGCACAGAATGCAGCTCGTCCATTCCATGCATCGAATCGACGTATTCGACCTGCCGCTCCTTGTTGCGACGCACGCCGATAACGTGCATGTCGAATGCCTTCGCACGCTTGGCAATGTGGCTCCCGATGCTCCCGACCCCGATGATTCCGATTGTGCGACCATGCAGCATCGCCGATCGGTACTCGTCTGCGAACAGGGGGAAGAGCCTTCGCTTGTCCCGCGAAGCTTCATTCTTGAGTATGGTCTTCTTCGCGAGGGCAAGCAGGAACATCATCGCCTGCTCCGCAACCGCAATCGCATTGGCGCCGCGGGCATTCGCCACCTTGAAACCGCGTTGCTTCGCCAGCGCAAGCACACCCATTCTCCTGAGATCGTCGACGCCGGTGTGCAGCCAGGATAGGATCTTGAGTTTTTCCGCGATTTCAAGAATGCCGTCCGGAAGCGTCCAGCCGATGAACGCGTCGGCGTCGACGGCGTGGCGCTTCAGGTCCGAGTATGTGCTCTCGAAGCGGGAAAAGTACTCTCCTTCCGGGGCCACGACTTCCGTGCCACGCGGCACGTTCTGCTTGATCAAATCGATCTCGGCTTCCGTCGCATGCCACAAGCAAAGAACCTTCATCGTTCAGCTTCTCCTTGGTTGTCAGTTGATAGATCGGTGATTTTTCGCCGATATAGTGTAGCGCGCACTCCAAATGGCGCTCCCAGCGGAGCATACCAGCATCACGTTGTGAAATGCGCCGCGCATTCGCGACCTTGCGCAGAATTTCGGCAGTAGCACGACCCACATCAGGGAAATTCAGCTTTGAATCGCCGCTATGGTTCATGAATGTTAACACAATCCCTCCCCTCCCTCGGAGTCCTGCTCCTCGATCGCGGGCCGGGCAGCCCGCCGCTGCCGCTTCGGCCATTGTCGATGATAAATCCGGCTACCTACGATTTCCCAGTTATCTTGGAAACAGTCCCGGGAGCTTGGGCGGAGACCGTTATCCGCGGCGACCCGGCGCTCGAGCCGGGCTACATCG
>NZ_JACMYP010000482.1 GCF_020889705.1 Bradyrhizobium altum
CTCGACCGGGCGATCCAGTATTCCAGAGACGTCTGGTGCTGGAATCGAGAAGCCGCGGCGTACTGGATCGCCCCGTCGAGCCGAGCGATGATAGTGTGGATGGGGACGCAGCTTCGCACTCTCGCGACACGATTTGTCCGAGTCAAAGGGTTGACAGGTTTTGCTGTGTTGCCCGTCGGGTTGATCTGTCGCACCCGGTTCGCGACGAACAGCTTCAGCGCGTCTGGTCAGGGTAGCGACCGAAGCAACACGCCATCGATCTTTCCGTCGGATGCCAAAATGATCCGCCATTCCATGTCGACATTGGCGAAGCTGACGTCATAGACATCCCAACCGTCTCGCCCGACACCCTTAAAGCGAATCGTTTGCATGCCCCCGGCCAGATCCAGCGCGGCGATGATCGCCGGAGCCTGCTCGCGGGCCACCGCCGCCATGACGTCGCTCATGCCGGCGTAGTCGACGGCACCTTGCTGGTGCTGAATGATCAGGCGGCGGATCGCCTCCTCGGTTCCCGGCGACGGCGTCTTGTTGTCAATCTTCTTTGCCAGCGCGGTCACCGCATCTTGGGCCTGCTGGTCGTCGATCCGGGTCGCGTTGTGCGTCAACCCGCCTTGATGAAGCGTCAGGGCGTTCGCGATTCCATCCGGCTCGACGGCGAAGGTAATCTGCGCCGCCGTGGTCTTGAGAAAAAACGTGTGCTCGCTTTCGGGATATATTTCCGAGGCGAACTGTCCAAGCGGCTTCGCGAACAGATGACCGCCATCGCGTGTGATCGTGACCACCTGCCCGCCGGTCTGAAACCGAAAATGACCGACGTAGCGCTCCATCAGGCCGGGATCGATTTGAATCGCAGCGCGGGGCCGGGCCTGTTCGTAGCGCCGTTGCGCGACGGCATCGAACGATGCTTCGGCCATGTTGGTCTCTTTGGCCAGCGTAATGAGGTCGGCGATCGAGAGCGATCCACCGACGGAAAGCTTCAAACGCGCCACATGCACCAGCGCAAGGCCCTCATCGGCGCGGTTGCGCAGTTGAAGGATCGACGATTGTTGCATGGCCAGGATTCGGTCGAGATCGATCTCGCGGCCTTCGAGAAGCTTGGCGATTTGCGCCAGGCTGAGCCCCATTCGCTTGAGCGCGAGGATCTCGTGTAGCCGGCTGATCTCCGCAGCCCCATAGAGCCGCCAACTCTTCGCCGTGCGGCGCGGCGAAATCAGGCCGCGGCTCTCATAGAGCCGAAGTCCGCGTACCGTGAGACCGATGCGAGCGGCGCACTCTGCCGCGGTCAGCAAAACGTCCTTGTCGGCTTTGTCTCTCGGCTCGTTCATCGACGGAGGCCCTTTCGCCCGTACCTTACGGTGTGACCTTAGGTCCGGCTCAAGGCCTTTTTCGGCGCGGCAGGCGATAAACCGCTTGAGCCGGCCCCAAGGTCATAGGTCAGAAGCGGGGCAGGAAGACCCTTCAATGCGCAAGTCGCCACAAGACACGCGCGCATCAACGACGGTCCTCCAGCCTCGCCATACAACCACAACAACGGGAAACCAATCTCATGAAAAAGCTTCTGCTCGGTGCGGTCGCTGGTATCGCCTGCGCGGCTCCCGCGTTCGCGGCCGATCTTCCGGCGCGAACCTATCCGAAGGCGCCGGCCTATGCGGCGCCGGAGGCGGTCTATAACTGGACCGGCTTCTATATCGGCGGCCACGTCGGTGGTGCCTTCGCGGGCAACAACAGCCTCGGCGGGGACAAGGTCCGATTCCTGGGCGGCTTGCAGGGTGGCTTCGACTACCAGTTCGCATCGAACTGGGTGATCGGTGCTGAGGCTCAGTTTAGTGGGCTCACCGGCAACGGTGGCAAAGGCTCGACTCTTCCGGCAGGCACCCTGGTAACAAGCAATCAGCTTGGCTCGATCACCGGCCGGGTCGGCTACGCCTGGGGCCCGGCGCTCCTCTACGCCAAGGGCGGTTACGCCGTCCGCGACAACCTCAATATCGGCGCCAGCTCCGGCGGAATTCCGGTGGTCGTTGCGACCAATGGCAGTCACCGGAGCGGCTTTACCCTCGGCGGCGGTCTCGAATACATGTTCGCGCGGAACTGGTCCGCGAAGGCCGAGTATCAGTATTTCAACTTCGGCAACACCACCTTCGCCGGCGGCCCCGCCACGATCGTCGGCGTCCGGTTCAGGGACGACGAGCATACCGCCAAGGTGGGCTTCAACTACCGCTTCGGCTGGGGTGGCTAGAGCGCTTTCGATTCCTGGCCGTCATGGCCGGGCTTAGCCGTTCGAAGAACGGCGTCGCTTCCGCTCGCCTATGCCCGGCCATCCACGTCTTCCTTCACGTTGGAAACCCAAGACGTGGACGCCCGGGACAAGCCCGGGCATGACGATTGAACAACCCCCGCGCCGAACCTCACCGTCGCAACCGTTGATCCCGGATCGGCCCCGCTGCCGGTATCGGCGCAATCTTCTGGGTCAGCCGCTGGCGGCCGACGAGGCCGGCGGTTGCCAGCATGACGTCGCCGCCGAACCACCAGGAGCCGATCACGAACTCCCAGGCGCGCGGCGGAATCTCGTCGAACACGATGCCATAGACCGACACCAGCGCAGCCAGCGCGGCGAGGAAGATGCCGCCCGCGCTCATCAGCTCGACGGCATCGATGCGCCCCGTGGCGCGCAAGGCCGGCCTTGGAATATCGATGCCGAGATAGAAGCCGACGGCACCGATCACGATCGTCGTCACGATGAACGCGAGCGTACCGAAGAAGGCGATGTGCCCCTTCGCGAGCTGGGCGGCGACGAAGGTGCCGCCCATGGCGCCGGCCATCGCCAGGCCGGTTCGCTGCAGCACATGCGCGGCGCGGCTGACCATCATCAGTTCGCGGGCGATCACCGCCCTCTCCTTTCTGCTCACGATCCTCATCTGCATGTTCCTTTCCAGCTCTGCGCTCCCTCTCCCCGTTCTTACGGGGAGAGGGTTGGGGTGAGGGGCCGTCTCAGCAATAA
>NZ_JACMYP010000483.1 GCF_020889705.1 Bradyrhizobium altum
CCGCGCTTGAAGCGTATAGGCATCCAGAACTGGCGCAGGGCCTCGACAGTTGCTGGAATGTCGCGCCAGGCGTTTTGGACAATGGGCTGCGTTCCCAGCGTGCGCCGGGCCGGAGGTAGCAAGGGCCGACCGGCGTCGTCGATGCAATGGACCAAGATCGGCCGCAGCATAAGGTGTTCGGTTCCGTTCGGGGAGAGAAGCCGCGACCAGACGAGAAGCCGAAGCTTCATGACGGCGTAGAAGCCCATGCACCAGGGCTGCGGGTCGACTTCGCCGTCCGGTGATCGCACGAACAGCGGTTCGAAGCTCTCCGGTCTCGTCGACAGCGTCTCGCCGATTGCGTTGTGGCGCATCAGCGTGGCGGCGATCGCCGAGAACTCCTCGGTGTCGTGATTGAAGGCGTCGGGATCTACGCCGAGGAGCGGGCACACCCATTCCTCGGACGCCATCGAGACCGGCCCGGCGACGACCGCGGCCACCGCGCCGTCGAGCATGGAGAGCGACGTCGCCCGCGGATGCCGAAGCGTCGGCGACCTGGCGCGCTCGCTGATCCATCGCCCGAGCCGTTCGAACGACATGGCATAGTCCGCCATCGTCGTCTTGCGTGCTTTTCGCGTTCCCCGCCGTTGCTTCGGCTTCGTCATGCCACGGCTCGCTTTTCGGCTTCGCGTGCGGCCTTCCAGTTCCAGGCCAGAAGTTCGTGAAGCTGGTTGGTCTTCGTGGCGCCGCTCACCATGCGATCGAGAACGTCGACGAGATACGCCTCGGGGTCGAGGCCATTCAATTTCGCTGTGTTAAGAAGCGAAGCGAGTATCGCCCAGGTCTCGCCCCCGCCTTCGTCACCACTGAACAACGAGTTCTTTTTTCCGATCGCAATTGGCCTGATCGATCGCTCGACCGTGTTGGTGTCCGGCTCGAGCCGCCCGTCATCCAGGAATGCCGTCAGGCCCTGCCAGCGTTCGAGCATGTAGTCGATCGCCTTGATGAGCGTCGAGCGGCGGGAGATCCCGTCCTTCACCGCGATCAGACGGGCCCTCAACGCCTCCATCAGCGGCTTCGTCTCGGCCTGTCGCGTCGCGCGGCGTTCCCCAGCGTCGAGACCGCGGATCCTCTCCTCGATCGCGTAGACGGCCGCAACGCGCTCGATAACCTCTGCGGCGAAGGGTGAGTTCGTCGTCTTGTGCACCCTCACGAAGTTGCGGCGCGCGTGAACGAGACAATACGCCAGCTGGATCTGGCCCGACATCTTCGCATCGCCGGCCAGCGAGGCGTAGGCGGCATAGCCGTCGACTTGCAGCACGCCTTCGAAGCCGGCCAACTGCGCCACGATCTCCTTCTTGCCGCGACCGCCTGCGAACACGTAGGCGACCGCCGGCGGCGCCGGCCCCTTCCACGCCCGATCGTCCGTCGCGTGCGCCCAGAACTGGCAGATCCTCGTGCGGCCGCGTCCCGGATCGAGAACTGGCATCGGCGTCTCGTCGCAGAACAGCCGCTCGAAGCCATGCATGGTCTTCAGTTGCAGATCGTAGAGGCCCCTGACCAGCCACGCCGCGCTCCCCATCCAGCGCGCCAGCGTCTGACGGTCGACGACGACACCCTGGCCCGCCAGGATCTGCGTCTGGCGGTAGAGCGTCGATTGCCAGGCATATTTGGCCGCGGCGATATGCGCGATCAGCGCCGTCGTCGCCATGCCGCCCTCGACGAGCCGCGCCGGTGCCGGGGCCTGGACAATCGGGCCCTCACAGGAGCGGCAGGCGTATTTTGGGCGGATCGTGCGGAGCACACGCAGCCACGCGGGAACCCGATCGAGCGCTTCGCTGCTCTCCTCGCCGATCCGATGCATCTGACCCGTGCAGCACGGGCACAGCGTGGACGCCGGCTCGATCACCCGCTCGACCCGGGGCAGATGCGCCGGCAGCGCGCCGATGTTGCGCCTCGCTTTGCGCCGCTTCGGTCTCGGCGCGTCCGGTTTGTCGTCATTGGCCGGAGGCTGCGCGCCCGCGGTCCGTTCCAGATCGAGCGCGATCTGTTCAGCGCAGACGATTGCCGAGCGCTCCGATCGCGCGCCGAAGATCAGGCTCTTCAACGTGGCGATCTCTGCGCGCAGATCGTCGTTCTCGCCTTCGAAAGCCAGCACCATCTCGGCGAGAGCCGCAGGGTCAGAGGGGAGATCTTCAAGGCGAAGCGCCATATCGCAGAGCTACACGAACACACTCGCAATCGCCAGCAAAACAAGACGATTCAGGCAACTTTCGTCGGCCGCTTCGTCACCTTCGGGACCACACGCGACCACTCCGCAAGACCTTCAATCAGCATCGCCAGTTGCGCCCCCGTCACCGGCATCGTACCCTCGCGAACAGGTGGCCAGGCGAAGCCCCCATTCTCGAGCCACTTCGTCGCTAGAACCATTCCCGAGCCGTCAAAAACCAGTAGCTTCAAACGATCCGATCGCTTCGATCGGAAGACATAAACGTCGCCGCTGTAGGGCTTGCCGCCTAATCCCTCCGCTACCAGCGCGACCAGGCCATGAACGCCTTTGCGAAAGTCAATCGGCTGCGTCGCGACAAACACACGGACCATTGGACCAAACGAGATCATTGCGTCGACCTCACCGCCGCCAGCACGCGCTCCAGCGTCGCGGCGTCGACGCCGACGGGCACGCGCACCGTCGCGCCCGCGATCATCACCTCGATCCGCTCGGCCGGACTCACCAGAACATGCGCCTTATCGATCGCGTTCGGCTGCGCCTCGACGGCGGTGTCGAGCCTGACTTGCACGAACTGCGGCGCTTCGCTCGACGCGAGCCGCGCCTGGCGCCGCCACACACTGAGCAGTCCCCGGTTGACCCGGTTGCGTCGAGCCACCTCGGAAATGCTCGTCTCCGGATCGGCGCTCTCGGCCACGATCCGCGCCTTCTCCGCATCGCTCCAACTGCGCCGTCGCCTCTCCCCCGTGATCACCTCGATCCGCTGATAGGAGGCGGCATCATGCCTGTC
>NZ_JACMYP010000484.1 GCF_020889705.1 Bradyrhizobium altum
CCTCCGACGCTTGGCAACCCGTTATGACAGGCGAACCGCCAACTTTACCGGCTTCATCCATCTCGCAGCCGCAATGATCTGGATGCAATGAATGTCGATCGGTCCTAGGGCCGTCATTGCGAGGAACCCGCGGAGCGGCGTCGCTCCGCCGCAATGACGGCGTTACCCCTTCGCGCTGTGCATCTGCGCGGAGAGGCGGTTCATCGCGGTGGCGATGTCGCGCCATTGCGCAAGCCAGCTGCGTGGAAAGCGGAAGGTCAGATCGGCGCCCTCGATGCGCTGCTCACTCAGGCACATGCCGGGCGTCGAGGTGTCGCGCGTGCAGCGCGCGATCAGCTGCGGCTCGGTCGCGGTGAACAGGTCCTCGCCGCCATAGGGCGTGCCGTCGCGGAACGCGCGTGCCGTCAGGCCGTCATCGGTGTTCGCACGCTCGTCGAGATAGCGCGGATAGATCGTACGCAGCCGCATGTCCGGCGCGAGTGAATCGTGATGTGCCGCGATCGACACGAAGATCCTGTCGATCGGCTGCACCTTGTCCTCGACCGTCTCGGCGCTGTAGTGCTTCGGCGCGGCAGGCGCCGCCAGCGACGGATAGAGGAAGCTCAGATCGACGCGCTCCTGCGGCCCGGAGTGGCGCTGGATCTTCATTCGCACGGCCATGGTCGGCACGTTGAACAGCGTGCCGCCGACGCTCACCGGCAGCCGCGACGGATCGCTCGGCGGGACGGTCGTATAGGTCGGCCACAGCAGATAGGCGACGAGCGCAATTGCACCGGCGGCGATGACTGCCGAGGCGATGATCGGAACGAGATGCGCGCGCGGATTGCGGCGGGTGTCGCGGGCGAGATGCTGGGCGGTCGAGAGTAGCGTCATGAGCGAGGCAATGAGCAGGTAGGGAGTGGCCGAATCACCTGCCGAATATGCCACGTGACGCGGAATTTCCGTACGATTCCAATGGAATCCCGCAGCGAATGGCCACGCGCAAACGCCGCGCCGGGCGCTACCGGTTAACCTTTCCTTAAGGATGATGTGGCGGCCCGCCGCCAATTCTGCGAAGCAGGGTGAGTGGCCTGTTGCGTAGCGGAAGTTCCGATGTCGCCCGATACCTTGAATTCCCTGTTCTCGCTCTTCATCGGCTTCGCGCTCGCCGGCGCATTGGCCAGCGGTTATCAGGCGATGGCGGAGCGTCCGGCCGGCTTCGGCCTGCTGCAGGAGGGCGCGGCGCCGAGGACCTTCGCGGCGGTCCCGTTTCTCGTCTTCGCTGCACCGTTCATCATCATGCGCAACACGCTGCGTGGTGCGCGCATCGAGCGCCGCCGTTTCGAGTTCGTGATGATGGCAACCGTCATCTCCGGCTTCTGGAGCCTGATGTCCGGCACCTTCTTCGTGATGACGCTGCGCGCTGCCGGCGTGATCGGGTGATCCGCTCATGATCCGCGCCGGATCATGACTGCACTTGCTTGAAACCAAGTCGTCCGCTGTGCCAAGGTCACCTTGATTCAGGGAGACCTCTATGGCGATCTACGAACTCGACGGGCAGGGGCCCGATCTTCCCGCCGACGGCAGCTACTTCATCGCCGACAATGCCGTTGTGATCGGCAAGGTGCGCCTCAAATCCGCGGCGAGCGTCTGGTTCGGCGCCGTGCTGCGCGGCGACAATGAGTGGATCGAGATCGGCGAAGGCTCCAACGTCCAGGACAATTCGACCCTGCATGTCGATCCCGGCTTTCCCCTGACCATCGGCAACAACGTCACGATCGGCCACAATGCGATCGTGCACGGCTGCACGCTGGAAGACGGCGTGCTGATCGGGATGGGATCGATCGTGATGAACGGCGCGCGCATCAGGCGCGGCAGTGTCGTCGGCGCTGGCTCCGTCATCACCGAGGGCAAGGAGTTTCCGGAAAATTCCCTGATCATCGGCGCGCCCGCGCGCGTGGTGCGCACGCTGGACGCCGCGCAGGCGGAGGCTTTGTCGCGGCCGGCGAAGTCCTATGCGATCCGGGGCCCGCAGTACAAAGCCGGACTGAAGAAGATCGGCTGAAGCCTCAGCGCTTCCGGCCCTGCTTGCGTGCGCGCTTCGGTGTTGCGGGGCCCGGCTTCGCTGCTTCCCGCAGCCCTGCTGTCTCCTGAAGTCTCGCGCTCTTGCGCAGCGCATCCTTCAGGTCGATCGGAATACCGTGCTTCTTGAGGAGGTCGGCGAAGGCCTCGTCCGCGAGCTCCTGCAACGTCGCCATCCGGTCGCGCCCAAGCTGCTTCAGCTTGTCGGCAGTGTCGTCGTCAAACTCGATCAGCTTGCGCAAATTGCATTGCTCCCAAACTGTATTGCCCCAACGCCTGTGGGAACCGGCGTTTTGCGGACCCGTTGATGTCCGCAAGGGAGAATTGCCATGCGCAAATTATCCGTCACCGTCGCGTCAGCGACAATCGCGATTCTGCTGGCACCCACGATTACCGTTGCTCAAGGTACTGGAAGCGGCACTGGGAGCGGGAGCCCCTCGTCAGCCAGCCCGACATCGCCGCAAGTCGCGTCACCGCCGCCCGGCACCAACAGCGCCGGCACGGCGCAATCCTCCGGCCGGCTGAATACCGGTGAGGGCGTCACCACCGGCACGGCGTCGAGCGAGAGCATCGACAGGGCGATCGCCGACGAGAACAGGACGGTCGACCGCCGGGTCAATGGCATCTGCCGCGGCTGCTAACTTTTGACGGCTGCGCCTTTGATGAACGCGGGTCGCGCAGAAGTGAGCGTGACACAAGCGCGCGGTCGAAGCCACGGTCCTACATTGAGTTAGCATGCGCGGGACGCGGCGGAGGAGGCTTGCAGAGAAAAGCCTTGGAAAGAGGAGTGACGGGTGATGTTGCGTAAAGCGATGATTGCCTTGCTGGCGACGGCCACGGTCGGCCTGTTCACGGTCGATGCCGCGTCGGCGCGCGGTGGCTTCGGCGGGGGCGGCTTCCACGGTGGCGGCGGCTTCCATGGTGGTGGCGGCT
>NZ_JACMYP010000485.1 GCF_020889705.1 Bradyrhizobium altum
GTCGCCAGGCCGCACCGGTCGCGCGTTCGCTCGCCAATGCCGGCCCGCCGCCGTCCAGCCAGGCCGCGCTCAATCACCTCAAGCACCTGATGGCAACCGAGCGGGCCTATCGGCAGGAGGGGCTGACCATCGGCGTCTTGGCGGTCAAGCTCGGCATGCCGGAATACCGGCTGCGGACGCTGATCAATGACGGACTTGGCCACCGCAACTTCAACGCCTTCCTCAACCGCTATCGGCTCGACGAAGCCAAGGCGGCGCTCGCCGATGCCGGCCAGGCCGAGGTGCCGGTGCTGACGATTGCGCTCGATGCCGGGTTCCAGTCGCTGGCGCCGTTCAACCGCGCCTTCAAGGCGGACACCGGGCTGACGCCGACCGAGTTTCGGCGCCGGGCGACGGCCGCGCAAACCACGGACACTGCGGAAATCGCTCGGTCGGAGTGAGAATTCACTCCTCGATTTCAGAAATCGATAGGCTTGCGGCCCCACAATCTGCCTAGCTGTGCCGACACGGGCGCGGATCGCGCCAAGGCGTGACATGACAGCGTGACCTGGCAAGCGGGGTTCGACGGCCGATGAAGCACTTTTTTACCGCGGCAAAGCTGCTGGCCCTCGACCTGGCATCGACCCTTGTCTTTCTTGTTCTGTTCCTGCTGACCCACATCACCGCGCTCTCGGTCGGTATCGGCATCGCGTTCGGCGTCACGCAGATCGGCATCCAGATCGTGCGGCGGAGGCGGATCGACACCATGGAATGGCTGAGCCTGTTCCTGGTGGTCACCGCCGGCACTGCGACATTGCTCACGAATGACCCGCGCTTCGTGCTGTTCAAGCCGAGCGTGATCTACGCAATCGTCGGCGTCGTGATGCTGAAGCGAGGTTGGCTCAACCGCTATCTGCCCGAGATCGCGCAGACCGTCGTGCCCGATGTCGCCGTCATGGTCGGCTACGTCTGGGCCGCCCTGATGTTCACCTCCGCCGCCGTGAACGCGTTCGTCGCGCTGACCTGCGAGATCACGACATGGGCTGTCGTGATGCCGATCTTCGGCATCGTCAGCAAGATCGTGGTGTTCCTCGGCGGCTTTGCCGCGATCCGCCTCACCGCCAGGCGCCGCATCCGCGCCATGCCTGAAGCCCAGCGCGAGGCCGTGCTCGCGCGCTCGAGGGGGCTCCGGCGGCGGCGACACCGTAGGCGCTGACGTTACCCGGCGGCGTGTGGTTAACGAAACAAACCGGCGTGCGACGAAACCATTTTGCCATGCGCACGAAGAATTGCCGAAACCAAGCCTCCCTAGTGATCACCTCGACGACGCGCTGCAACGGCGCGCCCACCACAAGGGGGACATCATGGCTTTCACCGCTTCGACGCTGCGTCACGGCAAACTGCTGGCGGCAACCGCGTTCACGCTCGGTCTGTTGACCTCGGCGTCCTATGCCTACACCGACGAGCAGCAGCAGATGTGCACCGGCGATGCAATGCGGCTGTGCAGCTCGGAAATCCCCGATGTCGATCGCGTCACCGCCTGCATGGTCCGGCAGCGCGCGCTGCTCAGCGACGGCTGCAAGGCGGTGTTCCACTACGTGCCGCCGGCGACCGCCGCGCAGCCTGCAAGCTATGCTCCCGCGGCCAGGCCGGCGAAGCCACTCAACATCACTCCTCACAAGCGCGGCTAACCAAAACCCCAACAACGACCAAGCGCCGCGCTTCTTCCGGGAGCGCGGCGCTTGATCGTTCGGGTCCGCCATGACAACAAGGCAGGACCGTTCATTCGGCATTCAGCCTGACGCGGCTCAATTGCCGATCCCCAATGCCTCCCGGGAATCGATGGTGATGCGCCGCGCCTTCCTTTATGCGCTTCTGCTTGGTGCCGGCGTCACGATCGGTTGGCATGCAACGGCCAATGCCGCGCCGGACCTCACGCAGATCGCGCAAGCGCAGCCGGCACCCTCACCCGCCCCGGCGCCGAGTGCGACACCGTCAACGCCGGCGCCTGCCACACCTGCACCCGCTCCGGCTGCCGCGCCGCTGGCCACCGCGCCCGAGCCGATCGGCAACGTCGCGACACTGACCGGCACCGCCACCGTCACGCGCAACAACACCACGACGCCGCTGCAGATCCGCGACGATATCTTCGCCAATGACGACGTCGCCACATCGGCGACCTCCTCGCTCGGCATCACCTTCAACGACGGCACCACCTTCAACCTGCGGGCCAACGCCAGGATCACGATCGACAATTATGTCTATGAGGACGGCGGCCAGCAGAACAGCGCACTGTTCAACGTCGCCAAGGGCACGGCGGCGTTCGTCGCCGCCGCCGTGGCCAAGACCGGCGACATGAAGATCTCGACGCCGACCGCAACCCTCGGCATCCGCGGCACCACCGGCCTTGTCGAGGTGCCGGAAGGCGCGACCGCGACCAGCAACAATGTCGGCATCAAGCTCTATCCCGACGCCGACGGACATGTCGGCCGCATCGAGGTCAACGACCGCGGCGGCGCTTCGCTCGGCGTGCTGACGCGCGGGGCGAGCGGGTTTGCGATTCGTCCCGGCACCGGCGGCGCGCGCTTCGCCGCGGTGCCGCTGACGATCTCGCCGCAACAGATGACGCGTGACCAGGGCTTCGTGCGCGCGGTGCATTCCGCGCAGACACTGGGCCGCCAGGTCGTGACCGAACAGCGCGACTTCCGCCGCGCCAATCCCGACTTCCGCAGGGCCAATCCGGCCGCGCCCTATCCGAATCGTGGCCAGCCGGTGCAGCCGAACCCGCAGCGCCAGAACGGTCTGCCGGGCCAGAACCGCAACGCGCCGCAGCAGCCGGGTCAGCAAAACCGTCCGGGCCAGTTGCAGCAGCCCGGCCAGCCGAACCGTCCGGGCCAGCCGCAGCAACCGGGCACACGCGGCAGGCAGGGCTCGCAGCAGTACCCGGGCACGCAGCAGCAAGGCGGCGCACAGCACGCGCTGCCCG
>NZ_JACMYP010000486.1 GCF_020889705.1 Bradyrhizobium altum
GAGCGCGAAAGGGAGGGCCTGTTGCAGAAGCAGCGGGTGCTCTTGCGAGAGAAGGATGTGCTGCTTGAAGAACTAGAACACCGGGTCAGCAATAGCCTGCAAATCATTGCCGCCATCATCCTGATGAAATCGCGCATGGTGTCTTCGGAGGAGACCCGGCTCCAACTGCAGGCGCGGGGGCGGCTACGACGGCGGTTAGCCGCGTCGAATTGATCGCAGGTGCGGCATCCGATCTTGAACGGCGCGAGGGCGGTTCCGTTCATGCCGGGGATGGCGAAATCTGCGAACATTGCTTCCGGCACTAGCCTATCGAGAGCCGGACAGTCCGCCGCTCGACGAGATCGGTTGGTAGCCTAGGCTGTCGAGCGGCTCCGCCCGGAAAGCGCGGACGTCCGGGTACCGCCAACCGCCAGTACTGTTCTCCGCGACCGGGGCCTCGGCGCGAACGTCGGATCCTTCCATGAAGCTCATCGAGGCGATCTTCCAGTCAGCCGACACCGGTTTATGATCGCCGTATGCGACGGATGATCATACGTCCCGGTTGATTTAAGGAATGAGATCGTAGCGCGGATTTGGCGATTGCTACCCATTTCCCGACGTCGGCAACCATTCGCCGACACTTTTGCCAGGCCGTCGTGGATTCGAGAAAATCCATCATCCGGCGCCAATAACTGTATCCCCATGCGAAGAGCGGGACCGACAACAGCTTCTTTTTGTTCAGTTGGAAGAGTCGCTCGACAACGGTGAGCTTGATGACTTCTGCCGCGATGAAGACAACCGCGCCCGTGAAGAAATGCCCGGTGGCGATCAGGTATCCGCTCAGGGGTTTTGCCGGTTCCAATAATGCCACGGGCACTGCAAACAGCGCGAACGACTGATAGGGGCCGAGCGTGGTAACCCATCGTCGGACACGCTCCAGCAATCTCATTTTGCTGAGCCAAGCCGTCAGCGGCCTGTTCACAGCCGAAGCAAAGCCGTCCACGACGAAGTAGATTGCGGCGATGGCGAAGATCGGCGTGTTCCAGGCGCGTGTCATTGGGTCCTCTCCAGCGGATAAGGCATGAACAGCCCAGGCGTTCCGTCCCGATAGCCGGAGAGCGCACCGACATGGGCCAGGGATTATCTCCCAGAGTTCGCAGCGGATGTCGCGCGAAAGAAGCGGAAGGCGCGCCTCACCCGGAACAGGACCGGGCACACGAAATGCTCTCCAGTGAGCATCATGGCCGCGCCCCATCCAATTTGCGGATCATCGTTAAAGTCCCTCGGGAAGGTCAACCAACGGGAAGTGTCGTTCCGGCCGTACGCTTGGAACGAGAGCCTCGGTGATTAATTATTCCGCCAGCTTCGTCGCACAGTAATGGGACCACCGGATGCCTCGGTATTTTTCACATTCATCATGGTAAACGCCATGCTGACGAGACCGGGGTGGTTCTTCCGGGCAGGGGTGCCGCTTGGAAGGAGGCTACCTTCACTACTGGACAGCTTCTTCAAGACTTGGATGGCGCCCACGGTCAGGGATGGCGAATGGAAGTGACTGACGAAGCGGCAAATCCCGTTTGCGTGCTCCACTAGCGGAACCGGCGCATGTTGCGAATGTCGCTGGTCCCGGGCAAAGACAGGTGCGCCTATTCTTTCGCGTCTGCGAAAGGGCTCCGGAAATACCGCAGCCCCTTGCCGATCAGTTGTGCTCTTCTTTGATGATCGTCTTCTCGCGAGGCTCGTCGTGCTCCTTCTTAATCACCGTCGTACGATCGGTTGGCTCGCGCTCCTTGATCACGGTCGTCGTGCGATCGCGGTCGATATCGCGATGGGATTCGCCAGTGGTAATCCCGGCGCCGACCGGCCCGACGTGGACGCCGACTTCATCAGCGAAAGCGGGGGTCGAAAGCGCAACAACAGCAGCAACTGCCAAAGCGTATTTCATTTCCTAGCCTCCAGTTGTTTCAATGCTGGAGCAATGCGGTGATTTATTGAATGTTCCCGGGTGCTTTGACAAAACGTCGCACCGATTGCCGCGTTCGACCAAACTGAGCTTCGGAATAGCCGGTCCAGGCTGCTCGAACGGGGGACCGGTTAGCTGCCGCGGAGAGACAGGCTGATGCGCGTGACGATGCCGTCCCAATCGCGCTCTTCACTGGCGGGATAATTGATCAGCACGCAATGGACCAACCGGCCCGAAAAGTTGCAGCGGTCGTAGAAGACCTTGTCGCCCTTGTAGCTCGACACCGCGAAGAAGCGCGACGTCACGCGCTTGTACTGGATGCGCGAGGGTGGATTCTTCCTGGCGAGAAAGACCGCCGGCGTGTCGTTGGAGACGTTGGGCGCGGCTTGAATCGTGAGGTCGGCTCGGCCGTCGGCGGTCCGGAAGCGCTGTCCCTGTCCATCGGGCCTGCCGGCGTCTTCGGTGAAGATCGAGGCGGGGAAATCGACGGAGGTGCCGGTCGACGGGATGGTATAGGTCGTCCATCTCACGGGCTGAGCTGACGCGACCGACGACCACACCATCAAAGCCAAAGAGACTGCCTTCGCCGACTTGACGACTTTCTCAGATCTGATCATCACCACCGTCTTTCCATGATGCCGACGCGAGACATGCAGCGGGTGCGAGGAAAAGGCGACCCGCCTGGGCGGGCCGCCCACTGTTTACCATACGCCGGTGCCGTAGAGTTGGCGCTCTCGGCGAACCTCGTCCGCACCATAGGGCTGGGCGGACGGATCGTAGCTTTTCCAACCTGACTTCTGCCAGGCCGCGCTGCGGTCGCGCAGATTGACGGCCGATTGATTCAGGATGGCTTCGTATCGCGCACGATCAGCGTCGCGAACGCGTGCCGAAACCAGCGTGCCGCCGCGCCGCACGCCTTCGGCGTAGAGGGGCGCTTCCTCGTCCGATACGCCGGCCTGCGACAGCGCCCCGACGACGCCGCCCGTGGCACCG
>NZ_JACMYP010000487.1 GCF_020889705.1 Bradyrhizobium altum
AACCACAGATGGTTATTGTTGCGCGATCGTCGAACGACGCGTCCCTTGACCACATCCGCCGCGGAGTATGGGTCCCTGCTTTCGCAGGGGCGACGTGTGGAGGGAGCCTGGGCTCTCATTCTTTCCGGTGTCATGCCCGCGCATGCAGGCATCGAGCTGTCGCTGCGGCGAAAATGCCCTAACCGTGCGCGGTCTTTTTCTTCTTCGGCTTCGCGGGCTTCGGCTCCGGCGCAGCATCCGGGCCGCGCTCGACCGACGTCAGGCGTCCTGAGGAGAACGTGTAGATACCGGCACGCGCGCCACGCGACCAGGTCACGACCGCGACGCGCTCGCCGCCCGGCCCGCTGGACAGGTTGACGCTGTCGGGGGCGCCGATGCCGCGCACGACGTCGCATTCGGTGTGACCAAGCGCGACACTGCCGCCGGTCGGCTGCGGCGCACCGCCAGCCTGCGCGTTCGCGTCAGTGGCACCCGCCCGCGGCGCCATGCCGGGACAGCTTCCGTCGGCACTGACGAGATCGTCGTTGGTCACCGGTTTGTCCGGCGTCAGCGGCGGCGATTCGATCGAGATGTTGCGGATGAACACCCGTCCAGGGCGCGAGAACCAATCCGCGTCACGCGAAAAGATGTCGGACGCGCCCGAGCAGCCGGCAAGGCCCGGCGCAAGTACCAGCAACGCCAGCAGCGACTTCCGACTGAATGTTCCGTCTCGCACGATCGACAAGGCTCCTAACCCCTCTACCTAAGGGCTTGTCCGAACATCACTTTGCGGCATGACCGTGACCTGCCCGAGGAAACGTCGAATTATCATTAATTCATCGATATCGCTATTGGCGCCGCTGCCAGCGTCCCCGCTCGTCGGTCTGCCAATAGGTGACCTCGAAGCCGCGCGCCTTACAAGCAGTCCAGCTCTCCCGCGCCGAAGCCACCGCGTCGGGGTCGTCGCCGTTGAACACGAGGACCAGGCGCTCGTAGCTGTCGCAGTCGGCCGGAAGCGCCGCGTTGTCGACCAGGAATCGGACATTGGCCCGATTCGGATTGCCCTCCTCGATCGACAGGATGATCGGCTGGTCCTGCGCGTCGGCAACGCGCGAGCTCGCATGCGGCAGGAATGAATCGTCGCTGTAGGTCCACAGATGCGCGTCGAGCGTCTCGGCGCGCTCCTGCGATGTCGATTGCACGACCACCCGCCAGCCGCGCTCGAGCGACTTCTCGAGCAGCGGAGGCAGCACGCTTTCCAGCGTCATGTTCTGCAGATGGTAAAACAGAACCTCGGTCATGCGCCGGCCGACACTCTATTGTTATTTCCTGGCTTCATAATATTCGGAGACGAGCCGCTCGAGCAACCGGACGCCGTAACCCGAGCCCCAGCTCTGATTGATCTCGGTCTTCGGCGCGCCCATCGCGGTGCCGGCGATGTCGAGATGGGCCCAGGGCGTGCCGTCGACGAAGCGCTGCAGGAATTGCGCGGCCGTGATCGAGCCGCCATTGCGTCCGCCGGTGTTCTTCATGTCGGCGAATTGCGAGTCGATCTGCTTGTCGTATTCGGGACCAAGCGGCATGCGCCACACTTTCTCGCCGGTCTGAAGGCCGACCTTGGCGAGGCGCTCGGCGAGTTCGTCATTGTTAGAGAACAGGCCGGCGTAATCGGTGCCGAGCGCGACCATGATCGCGCCGGTCAGCGTTGCGAGATCGACCATGAATTTCGGTTTGCACTTCTTGGCGACGTACCAGAGCACGTCGGCGAGCACGAGGCGCCCCTCCGCGTCGGTGTTGATGATTTCGATGGTCTGGCCGGACATCGAGGTGACGATGTCGCCCGGACGCTGCGCGTTGCCGTCGGGCATGTTCTCGACGACGCCGATGGCGCCGACCGCGTTGACGCGGGCCTTTCGCGCCGCGAGCGCGTGCATCAGCCCGACCACGCAGGCCGCACCGCCCATGTCACCCTTCATATCCTCCATGCCGCCGGCCGACTTGATCGAGATACCTCCGGTGTCGAAGCAGACGCCCTTGCCGACGAATGCGACCGGCGCCTCGCTCTTCTTGCCGCCGTTCCAGCGCATGATCACGGTGCGGCTGGGCCGTACCGAGCCCTGCCCGACGCCGAGCAGCGCGCCCATGCCGAGCTTGGTCATCGCCTTGACGTCGAGGACCTCGACCGTGACGCCGAGCTTGCGCAGCTGGCTGGCGCGGCGTGCGAACTCTTCGGGGTACAGCACGTTCGGCGGCTCGTTGACGAGCTCACGCGCCAGATTCACGCCGTCGACGATGGACGATTCGGGCGCAAACGCCTTCCTGGCAGAAGCGACATCGTCGACCGCGATCGAGACATCGGCGCGCACGGCGCCGTCCTCGCCGTCCTTCTTCTTGGTCTTGTACCGATCGAACTTGTAGGCACGCAGCCGGATCCCGGTGGCGATCGTCGCCGCCTGGCCGGCTGTCATTGCGGCATCGGGCAGTTCCGCGAGGACAGTCATCGCACCGCTGCCGGCGTTGAGCTTGCCGGCCACTACGCCGCCGAATTTGAGCAGATCCTTCTCCTTGAGGTCGGCCGCCTTGCCGGTGCCGATCACGATCAGCCGGTCGACCTTGATTCCCTCCGGCGCCAGGATGTCGAGCGCCGCCCCGCTCTTGCCCTTGAACTGGTTGGCGGCCGCGGCCCGCTTGACGGTCTCGGCGGCAGCTCCCAGCGCCTTCCGGGTGGCGGCTCCCAGCTTCAATTGCTCGTCGCAAAAGGCGACCAGAATGCCGCGGGCGGACGCGGAGAACGGGACGAAGCCGACCTTGACGGCGTCGGACATAGGAAAATCCTCCAGAACTCAGGGTGTTGCTCGGGCCT
>NZ_JACMYP010000488.1 GCF_020889705.1 Bradyrhizobium altum
ACAGAACTGATGGTTAGCCCACGCGGCCTGACGGCCGCTCCAGTCGTCACATTCGCGACGCCGCTCACCAGATTTCGCATGGCCTGGCGGAACTCGATCGCCTGGACCGACAGAATATCGTGCATCTTGGAAGGGGACTGGCAGCTCATGATGATCGGCCTGTAAAGGGGCGTCGAGTTTGCTGTCTCAATCGCTGCGCAGAGAGTGCCGTGGCGGCCGTCTCGAACCTGCGGTTCGGCGTATGGGCTCATGACCACCTTCTGGTGGCAATCGGCGTAGGAGCGCGCCAGCCAGGTCTGCAAGAGTTTGGGGGCGCCATGTGAGGCCGATTCCGATATTGGCGCGCCGTTCGTGTTCCTCTTCGTATAAGAGGCATCGGCGCACCGGTTGCGCATCCAGAATGCGCTGTTTCGCCGCGAACAGATGCTCATCGATTGTGACGTGCAGCCTCCCCCGCAGCCCCCGGCGGGATCGAGCCGTCTGTATCGATCAGTTCCCGAAACTTTCGAATAATGTACTCTATCTTCGCGATCGATCCGAGAGCTTCCAGCGTTTGCCATGACATCGTCGATTGTCTCCTTTGACGCACTGCACCTCTTTCACTAAGTTGTAATGGCTGCTGTCGGCGCCAGCAGCGAACGCATTGCGGCGCGTACATCGGCTTGCCGCATCAAGCTCTCACCGACCAGGAAGGTCGAAATCCCAACACGCGAAAGCATGACGAGATCGCCGGGCCCGAGCATGCCGCTTTCCGAGACGATCAGACGATCTTTGGGGATGAGCGGTGCCAGGGTCTCGCTCGTTGAAAGCGTGGTTTCGAACCTGCGCAAATTGCGATTATTGATGCCGACCATCGGTGAGCGAAGGGTGAAAGCACGATCGAGTTCCGCGGCATCCTGGATCTCGACCAGCACGTCCATGCCGTCCGTCAGGGCAGCGGCTTCGATATCGCGCGCAGCAGCGGCGTCCAGTGCCATCACGAAATCGATGGTCGTGCCGACCAGATGCTGACGGCTCCTGTTCTCGACAAACACCTTCAGGCCGTCGCATTCGATCACGATGTCGCCAGGCTTCGGTTCCTCGGCGAAGCCCATCATGCATTTGAAACCGTTGCAGCCGCCTGCTTCGACCATAATGCGCAGACCGCCGGTCGGGTGCGTCGACGATGAAATCGCGCTCTTGATTGCATTCACTGCGCTATCCGTCAGGTCGATCACGGCTTACCTCTCATCGGCTTAGGTCGGGCTGCCACGGCAAGTCACGTGCCAATGTGCAGAGGCTTGATGATTCTAACTTTTTTGGATCGCGTCTGTGGACTTTGGAACCAGTGTCAGGTTCCTGACAAGCTGCTTGAGGCGATCGCGGCCCACCGACGCGTTTTCTTCCCAAGCTAGGCCGAAGGCCGCTACGCATGCGACGGCAAGCAATTGGCATTGCCTCTGACACCGGCCAACGCGTCGGTGAAGAGCTTAGATCGAGGACGAATTTAATGACTGCAATCGAGAACACCGCACTCGGCAGACTTGAGAAGGAGGGCCGCCTGCTCAATGCCGTACTCAAAGGCGGGACGACCGAGCCGGGCCGGTTCGGCTTTCGCGGCGACGTCGCACTAAAATTCCAGAGTCAACTCGCGGACGAGAAACGGCCGCCGGACTATTCGATCGAGCAGGTTTTGACGATCGCGCAGGACGGAGAACGCACTATTCCGGTGCTGGCCGGCTACCTGCATTCCTTCGCGTATCTTGCCGACGTCGCGACCGTCCTTGACGGTGCCTTGAGCCCAAACGGCAGGTACTTCATGTTCTGCAACAACATAGATTTGCTGGCGAAATACCGAGTCAAGCTCGGTGATATTACCTTCCACGTCCTGCCGTGCGATGAATCCACCGTTTGGAAGGAGATGATGGACCTGGTCGGGCTCAACAAGGACGACATCAAGAAGCTCAATACGGGGGGCAAGCTTGATTACTTACTCGATGCGACAAAGGATCTCGATCTGTCTTATGAGGAGATCTCGTACGAAGACGGGTTAAATAGGATGGAGCCGGTGAGGAACCGCAACGAGAACCGGCCGGTCTGAGCACGGTCTTCAGTTGTTCGGCGATGCATCGTCTTCGACAAGACGCGCGCCGACGATGCAGATATCACCATCCAGAACTGCCAACGCGATCGGCGTGAGCGCTCCACCATGACATGGACCTTCGACGCACCGCCCGGTGCCGAGTTCGAAGGTCGCCCCGTGTTTGCCGCACATCAGCCGGACACCGTGTGGATCGAGGAATTCGTTCCGCTCCCAGTCCAAATTAACGCCGTTGTGCGGGCATTTATTGACATAGCCAAGCACCTTTTTGCCCCAGCGCACCACAACGATGGACCAGGGCCGGTGATTGCCGTCATCATCGACGACCATAAGATGGAATCCCACGGCCTGGCGGCTCGGAATATCGTTAAAGCCGCAAATCGCATAGATGGCATCTGGCTGCATTCATCGCTCGTTTATTGCAAGTCGCTCTTCGTTGTCGCTGTGCAATCAACCCTGCAAGAACCGTAGAAGCGCCGGAACGGCTCGCGTTTCCGGCAATCCAACGCGCAAGCTTCGTCATTGCAGCACACCTCATTGGCGCGGGTGCATAATTCAGACCAATCCGCACGAGCATTGAGCCTTGCTGCCCTTCCCATGATGGCTGCGCAACCGCAACTTTAGCGCTCCAACCTTTCTCGACCGCTTGCCGGACAGCTAAACGCGCTGGTTGCCCGTAGCGCCAACACCTTTTCCGGGCATTTTTCAGTTACGCTCTGCAAGAGTGAGAACGTCACCGCCTGTGAAGA
>NZ_JACMYP010000489.1 GCF_020889705.1 Bradyrhizobium altum
TCGCGGTGGCCGAGGAGGCGCGGTGTCTCGGCATTGGCGCCGCGCTGATGCGGCAGGCCTTGCAGCGGGCGCAGCGGCTCGGCCACCGCGCTGTCATCCTGGTCGGCGATGCAGCCTATTATGACCGCTTCGGCTTCTCGGCGGCGCAGACCGGCGCGTTCCGCATGCCCGGCCCGTATCAGCGCGATCGCCTTTTGGCCTGCGAACTCGTGCCGGGCGCGTTGCGCGCGGCGGGCGGCCTGATTGCCGCAGCCAGCCGGCCGCCATCGCGGTTGTCCGGATTGGTGGACAGGATCGCCGGCAGCCAGGCCCCGCTCGGACAGCCGGCCTGATCCGGCACCTTTTCCGGCTTGGGGGGCCTTGGGGGCATGGCGGTTTGGTTGTTCTTGGCGTAAAGCAGCCCAAATCGTCATGCGGCTGTGCCGCCTGCCGGGTACGCAGCCTCAGGTCGTCCTGATCGACGTTCTGCACCCGGATCAATCAAGGTTTCCCATCCCGTGCCCTTTCCGACCACAAGTTCGCCGCTCGCCCGCGCCTTGGCTGAGCGCAACTACGATCAGCCGACCCCTGTCCAGCTCGCGGTGCTCGCGGACGAAGCCGCTGACCGTGATCTTCTCGTTTCGGCCCAAACCGGCTCGGGCAAGACCGTTGCCTACGGATTGGCCATGGCAAAGGACCTCCTCGACGGCGCCGAGCGGTTCGAGCCGGCCGCCGCACCGCTGGCGCTGATCGTCGCGCCGACGCGGGAGCTCGCCTTGCAGGTTCAGCGCGAGCTCGCCTGGCTCTATGAGCATGCGGACGGTCGCGTCGTCTCCTGCGTCGGTGGCATGGACCCGCGCCGCGAGCAGCGCGAGCTTGCCGCAGGCGCCCACATCGTGGTCGGCACGCCCGGCCGGTTGTGCGACCATTTGCGGCGGGGCCGTCTCGACATTTCGGGATTGCGGGTCGTCGTTCTCGACGAGGCCGATGAGATGCTCAATCTCGGCTTCCGCGAGGACATGGAATTCATTCTTGAGACCACGCCGGACACCCGCCGCACTTTGCTGTTTTCGGCGACGTTTCCGCGCGGCATCGTCGCGCTGGCCAAGCAGTATCAGCAACAGGCGTTCCGGATCGAGGTCGCGGGCGACGAGGGCGGCCACGCCGATATCGAGTACCGCGCCATCCGGGTGGCTGCCGACGATGTCGAGCACGCGGTCGTCAACGTGCTGCGCTTCCATGAGGCGCCGAGCGCGCTGGTGTTTTGCAACACGCGAGAAGCCGTCAGGCATTTGCAGGCGGCGCTGCTGGAGCGCGGGTTCTCCGTGGCCTCGCTGTCAGGCGAAATGACCCAGAACGAGCGCACCCAGGCGCTGCAGGCGTTGCGCGACGGACGGTCCAGGGTCTGTGTCGCGACCGACGTGGCGGCGCGCGGCATCGACCTGCCGAGCCTCGACCTCGTCATTCATGCCGATCTGCCGAAAGACCCGGAGGTCATGCAACATCGCTCAGGCCGCACCGGCCGCGCCGGCCGCAAGGGTGTCAGCATCCTGCTGGTGCCGCCGGCACGGCGGCGGCGCGCCGAATTGCTGCTGGATCTCGCCGGCATCGATGTGGTCTGGGGTTCTGCGCCGCAGGCGGATGAGATCCGCAAGCTCGACCATGACCGCCTGCTGCAGGACGCGGTGTTCTCCGAGGAGGTGACCTCCGACGATCAGGTGCTCGCGCAAGCCTTGCTTGCCGAACGGTCGCCCGAGGCGATCGCCGCGGCGCTTGCGCGGTTTTATCGCGCGCGGCTGCCTGCGCCCGAAGACATTCTCGATTCCGGCGAGGGACGGGGCCGCGAGCGCGACGATCGCCGCGGCGAGCGCACCTCGCGCCGCGAGGATCGTCCCGCCGGGACGCGATCGAAGACCGGCAAGGCCTCCCCGCGTCACGGCATGGAGGAGGCCACCGTCTGGTTCCGCGCCTCTATCGGACGCAAAAAGAATGCGGAAGCCCGCTGGCTGTTGCCGATGATCTGTCGTCGCGGCGGCATCGACAAGCACGACATCGGCGCCATCAAGATCATGGATACGACCACCGAGTTCGAGATCGCCGCGCGGGCCGCGGATTCTTTCGCCGTCAAGATCAAGCGTCCGGACAAGGAAGACACGATCCGCATCGAGCCGCTGGCGGACGCTCCGCAGCGGCAGGCACCCTCGGACAAGCCGGCACGCAAGACCAGGCACGATCCTTGGCGCGACAAGGATGACGGGGGGCATAGCGCGCCGCGCCGCGACGAGCCGCGTGACGACGCGGCCGCAAAACGACGCGGCAAGCCGGACCGCGAGGCGAGAGCGTTTTCGAGCGAAGGCGCGAGCCGTTCGCGTGAAGACTACGCGCCAAGGCAGGAACCGAGATCTGCGTTCCGGTTCGACCGGGACGGCAAAGGCGCGAAGCCGAAATCTGGCGATGAGCCAAGGTTCGGAAAGAAAAAGCAGCATCGGAACAAACCCGGCCAGGCTGGACACTGGCCAGACGTGTCGGCGGCGAAACCGAAGTTCGGCAAGAAGCCGAAGAAGAAGCACCGCGGGTGAGTTGTCGCCAGCGGCGGCGCTGCGCTTAGATCCGCATTCCGCGACGAGCCATGTCGCGAGAATGCAAAATTGCGTTCCCACCAACACCTGTCATCGCCCGGCTGACCGGGCGATCCAGTACGCCGCGGCTTCTCGGCTCAAGCGCCGGCGACGCTGGAATACTGGATCACCCGCATGCGCGGGTGATGACACCGAACATGCTCTTTGACAGTTCAATCCCGACTTAACCCGTCATCCCCGCGCAAAGGCAAGC
>NZ_JACMYP010000490.1 GCF_020889705.1 Bradyrhizobium altum
CCGGCGCGGGCGCCGGATCGAGCAGGGCGACGATGCCGGCAGCGGCCACGCTCAGCAGCGTGAAGCTGCCCAGAAGCACCAAATTGCGGTTGGTCTCGCGGACCCTCATGCGGGGAAAATCGCGTGAGGGGGCATAATGTTCCGAACAAATCCTCATACGCTTTCGCGCGATTTGGCGGCAGGCCTGAGAAAGTGCGTCAGGAGCAGACCTGAGAGCTCAAGTACACCAGTACACCGGCCTGATTGGCCGGCCGGAGCGGCCGGGTTCCGCCTAGTGAGCCATCGCCTGGGCAGGTGCCGGTTCAATGCTGCGGGCCTCGATCTGGTCGGCGTAGCGGCCATACTCCTCGGCCATTTCGAGCAGCTTTTCACGCACCGCGGCGTCGGTGACCTGGCGGGCCAGCCGTCGCGCCTGATCGGACTGGAAGCGATAATGGGCTGTGTCGGACATCGTAGGCTCCTCACACATGTGTAAGGGCCATCCGGCAAAGGTTCATCAAGCCGTCATTGAAGGGCAGACGTCATCGAAGGGAGGGCGTTATTGAAGGGTGCTGGACTGATCGGTCACCGTCGCCGTGACCGGGTGGCCGGCCTTGTCCTCGCGGACCTCGACCTCGAACCAACCCATCTCCTTCAACTCGCGCGCCTTCTTCTCGGCCGCGTCTTCGCTGTCGCGCTTCAGCACGATTTGGCTGGTGCCATCCCGGGCAAGGATCAAATAGGTCATTGGCTGAGTCCCATCCCACATTCTGCATACCGCGTTTTGGGCTGCAAGGACAGAAACAAGGCACGGGATGGGTGATCCTACGGGGATGATCCCACGATTCCTGCCAAGGCAAAGCACGGCCGGCTGTTCCCGACGGCTGCCGATATTGGCCAGCTACGCCGGATCATCGCCGACATCCGAGACGCGCTTGAGACGAGCGGAGCTTGACTGGCGAGCTGTCCGCCACTGGCTTCCAGTGGCAGCTGTACAAGTTGCGCTTCGTAAAAGCGCACTGAGATGACGGACATCATCCTGCTTCGCTTGCGAGCCTGCCGAGCAAGGCTCGTTTGATGAGTCACCGCTGTCTTGCGTGTTCCCCGCAAGTGCCGTCGGTGATGCGAGGCATCTGGTGGAGACCGGAAGACTGCGGCTTCCGTTAAACGTTGTGGGTAATCCAACTGAGGCTCTTTGATTGAGCCGCAAATACATGCTCGGCTTGGATCAAGGACAATGCGCGGCGCAAGCCGCGAAGATCTGGATGGAGGACTCGATGCCCAGGCACTTCGGTTTGAAGGCGACATCGGCGGCAGGACGGTCGGCATTCACGGGATCATCAAGAGATTTGCAGCAGCGGACCGCGTCGGCATCTGCGTCGAAGAACCGTGCTTCGGTCAGTTCGCCGGCATCAAAGCCCGCTTCGCCATGCTCGGAGCTGCCGTATTCTCCTGCGAGCTGGCGGGGCTGCTGCGGTCGACGGTCGATCTCGGCCGACTGAAGCTGCGCGCGACGAAGCGTGGCTGACCAGTCTTCATAGCTCGGACGGCTCGTGCTTTTGTCGCGCTTCACGTCCATGCGATCGATGCGTTCATCGATCAATCGATTCAGTCTCTCGTCCCGCAGCGTGTCCTTCCTGAACAGCCCGCCATGCAGGCGATAGGCGAGGAGGAGCAGGACAACAGCAACGCCGACGAGACAGTAGGACCCGTCCATAGTCAGAACCGCGCCTGGCAGTGTCCATTGTCAAACAACGAGCCTCGGCAACTGTGCCAGGCAGCGCTAACGGCGGCTCGCCAGCATCACCGCAAGGTCAGCTCAATTGGCGCCCGCCAGGATAAACAGATTATTGTAGACGGGCAGTGTAATGAGGGCGACCACATAAGCCACTTGGCGTTCGTTGTTGCCGTGCCAGAGCAACCATATCACGAGGTAGGTTAGGCCCAGTTTAGCAATAAGCCACCATTCACCCAGCCACTCTTGGGTGAGCCACATGAACGGGTTCAGTTCGCCCATTCCCCGCTGCAAGATCTCGTTGGTGGTGATCAGATCCGAGTAGCCCATCAGCAGGGCGCAGACCAGCAGCAATGCCTTCAGCAACGACGTCCGCGCCCGCGACTGCTTTTCCGTCATCCGGTGCCTGCCCGAAATCCGCTTGTGGCTCCCTGTCGCGCAATTTTGCGGAATGTTTTCGGCGAGTGCAAGCCTCCACGACCCGGTTGTCCAACGCCACGCCCTCGAAACCAACCAGGTTGGGCATCCCGTATCGGGGCGCGGCCAACTGACCCGCTTCATTGATTTCGCGAAAAACTGGTGCCGGCTGAGGGGATTGAACCCCCGACCTTCAGTTTACAAAACTGCTGCTCTACCGCTGAGCTAAGCCGGCGACATGGGTATGATTTGCGCGCTCGCATAGCAGACTTGGTGCGCCGGGGCCAGAACCTGAATGCCAGAACCCGGGAGGTCCGGATCGACCCTTCGCCTCCACCGGCCAGGCGGCAAAAAGGCGGCCCGAAGGCCGCCTTTTGCGCATCAGCGGTTCGCCTGAGCTACTGGCAGGGATGTCGCAGGCCGTCGCTGCCGCGGAACTAGGTGCCGGGGGTGCAGACAAAGCCGTTCTGCCGGGCGTATTCCTCGCCGCCGATCGGGGTGCGGGCATAGTCGGGGCCTCCGAACGGGGCGGTCGCGATCGCAGCCGCCGTGCCGACCGCGCCG
>NZ_JACMYP010000491.1 GCF_020889705.1 Bradyrhizobium altum
AACGAAGCCGGCCATGCATTCCAATTCGAAGCCGGCCGGGTATTCCGATCTGAAGCCGGCCACCCGTGGCGTCGTTCGCATGGGTCAAATTCATGATGTCGTTGAGGGCTGGGAAGGTCAAGAGACCGGTTGGTCTTGGGCGGGTTGCTTCTGCTTCCTGAGGCTCTCTCCCTTGAGTTCGATGCGATAGGCATTGTGAACGAGGCGATCGAGGATGGCGTCGGCGATGGTGGGATTTCCGATGATTTCGTACCAGCGGTCGACGGGCAGTTGACTGGTGACGATGATCGAACGGGCTTCGTATCGATCCTCGACGATTTCGAGCAGATCGCGGCGCTGGTCAGCGTCGAGAGGTTCTGGTCCCCAGTCGTCAAGGATCAGCAAGTCGAGTCGTGCGATCGCCCGCAGCATCTTGGTATACCGTCCATCGGCGCGGCCGAGTGCGAGAGCGGCGAACAGACGTGGGACGCGATGGTAGGCAACGGCGAAGTCATCCCGACAAGCCTTGTGGCCGAGAGCGCACGCAAGCCAACTTTTGCCAACGCCGCACGGCCCGGTGACGAGAAGATTATGTCTTGCCCGGATCCAGTCGCCGGCGGCGAGTTTTAGAAAGAGCGCGCGGTCGAGCCCGCGGATAGCGCGGTAGTCGACATCCTCGACGCAAGCGGCATGACGCAGCTTGGCGGCGCGAGCTCTGCTTTCAAACCGCTTTTGCTGACGCTGCGTTTTCTCCTGCTCCAGGAGCAGGGCCAGCCATTCGGCATGTTCGAGGCTGCGCGCTTCGGGCTGGGCATCAAGCTCCTTGAAGCCTTTGGCCATGCCGTGGAGACCGAGATTTTGCAGCAGGTCAAGCGTGGGGTGGGTCAGCATGCTGGGTTTTCCTTTCAATGGAAGTAGCCGGGGCCGCGCAGATTGGGATGGTCGACGACCGCGTCATCAGTGGCGCGAGCGCTGCGGTCGAGTTTGTTGGCGATGATCGAAGCAATGCTCTTGTAGGTCAGCGCGCGGACCGCGATGGCGCGGGCCGCGATCAGCTCGGCGCGTTCCGGATCGAGATCCTTGAACAGCCGAAGCACACCCAGACAGGTCCGGAATCCCTGTTCGGGATGAGGCCGATTGGCCAGGATGGCGAGGACGAGACCTTCGGTGTTTTGTCCGATCGATCGTCCCCAGCGACGGAACCGCTCGGGAGTCCACTCGGCGTAACGCCGATGCGCGCTGGGCATGTGGTCGGGATCGGTGCCGTGCCGGCGGCCGCCGTAACGGCGCTGGTGAGCTGCAACACGCGACCCCCGATGGAACAACTCGATGGTCCGGGTGGTGGCGCGAACGTCGACCTGCTCCCGGATCAGCCCGTGGGGAACAGAGTAAAAGAACCCATCGATCTCGACGTGATAATCGAGCGAGACGCGGGCCACGCGCCATTCCGCGAACTGATAATCGGCATCCGGCAGCGGCGCCAGGACAGCCATCTCGACCGTCTCGAACAATTGTCGACGACTAACGCCGAGCCGGCGCATGACGTGCGCGTTGATCCGCTCCAGCGCGGCGGCGATTGCCGCGTTCGCCTCGACCAGCGAGAAGAAGGTCTGCCGGCGAAGCCGCCCCAGGATGTAGGTCTGGGCAAAACGCACCCCGGCTTCCACTTTTGCCTTATCCCGGGGTTTTCGTGGCCGTGCCGGAAGGACGCCGACGCCATAATGGGACGCCATCATCCCGTAGCTGCGATTGATTTCAGGATCGTAGAACGAAGCCCGGTGGACGCCGGACTTCAGATTGTCGGGAACGACCAGGCGTGGCACCCCGCCAAAGAACCGGAACATGCGGACATGGGCCTCGATCCAGTCCGGAAGTGTCTGCGTCCAGGTCGCCTCGGCGTAGGTGTAATTCGAGGCGCCAAGCACGGCGACGAAGATCTCCGCGTCGCGCACAACCCCGGTTTCGCGATCGACGATCATGATCTTCTTGCCGGAGTAATCGACAAATACCTTGTCGCCGGCCGGATGATCCTGCCGCATCGTCGGAGACAGGCGCCGCTCGAACTCCCGGAACAAATCGCAGAACCGGCTGTAGCCATATCCTTCCGGGTGAACCGCGCGGTACTCTTCCCAAAGTACCATCAGATTGACGCCAGGCCGCTTCAGTTCGCAGGCCAGCGAGGCCCAATCTGGCTCGACGCGCCGACGGAAGCCGCGCCTGACGCCGGCGTGGGCAAATAGGCGCTGTTCAAGAACGGCGTCGGTCAGATCGCCCGCCAAAGGCCACGTAAGCCCGGCAGCTGAGGCGCGCTTGAGATTGTCCTGGATCGTGCTGCGCGCCACCCCGAGCGTGCGGCCGATCTCCCGGGCGCTCACCCCATCACGGGCAAGCCGCAGCATTTGTCGTATCTGTCGCATGGTCAGTTCTCGCTTGGCAGGCATCCGCTTCCCCCGTTGATCAACGAGGGACTTGATGCCCGAGGGACTGACCCAAACGAAAACGCTGCCTTCCCAGAAAACCGGCCGGCTTCAGATCGGAATGCCGGCCGGTCTTATTTCGGAATGGTGGCCGGCTTCATCTCGGAACGGTGGCCGGCTTCAAATCGGAATACCCGGCCGGAATAAATCGGAATCCGCA
>NZ_JACMYP010000492.1 GCF_020889705.1 Bradyrhizobium altum
AATGCAGGTCAGCCAGCTGGCGCAGCCACAGCATGCGTGAGGCTTGAGGATGAGGGATTGTGTGGGCCTGTCGCGGGCCCACCGAGATCCCTCAACCGGCAGAGACCAAAAGGGTCCGCCTCTCGGCGGGCCTTTTCGTATCTTGCGACGCCTGCCGGATTCCGCGCAATACCGAACGCTTCGTCGCCCAGCGACTGATCACAGCGACGAGCTGTTGCACGCTGCTTCCGGCGGCGCCTCGTCGGCATTCGGGTCGGCCGCGGCCGTGGCCCAGGCGAGTTCGACGAGTGTCACGATCCGCCGGCCGGCACCGTCAAGCTGGCAGACAATCAGGCCCTGCTCCTCGATGTAGGTCAGAAGATGCCGGGCGCGGCGCAGCGAGTGCGTGCCATAGGCGCGGGCGATCGCCGCATCGCTCGGGCAGGGCCAGCCTTCCTTCGCGGCACGGGCGATCATCATGAAGACGCCCTGCATGTCCTCGGGCAGGATGGCGGCACGCAGCGAGACATCCTGCCACGCGTCGTCCTCCGCCATCTCGGTGCCGAGCCCGGCGCGGGCGCGCGTCAGCATGCGGCGAAAATCGGTCAGCTCGGGCACGACGGCGCCGAGACCCTCGATCCGGCAGCGGACCACGAACTCCTGATAGAGCACGCCGATGGCGCGGAAGCCGGCGTCGGGCTCGGCGAGGATCGCGCGCAGGATGCGATCCAGCCGCTCACGCCGTTCGGCCAACTGCTCCGCGCTGAGTGGCGGTTCGGCGGTCTCCGGATCGGTCTCCGGTGCCGGCTGCTTGGCGGCCATCAGCTGGCTGAGCAGGTCGGGCGGCGGTGTCCGGCGCGGCGGCCTGGCAGCCGTTTCAGGTGGCGGCGCGGCCAGGATAATCGCGCGCGCGTCTTCGAGCGTCGCTTCAGGCAGCGGCATCAGCCGCGGCGCCGCGTTGCGCGGTTGCGTGTCGGTCGGACCGATGCGCAAGCCCAGTGGGCGGCGGGAGAGTGCGGGTCCCAGCGCCATGAATTGTCCGCGCTCCAGGTCGCGGAACGCCTCCGCCTGCCGCCGCTCCATGCCGAGCAGGTCGGCGGCCCGCGCCATGTCGATATCGAGGAAGGTCCTGCCCATCAGGAAGTTCGATGCTTCGGCCGCGACATTCTTGGCGAGCTTGGCCAGCCGCTGGGTCGCGATGATCCCGGCAAGCCCGCGCTTGCGGCCGCGGCACATCAGGTTGGTCATCGCGCCGAGCGAGAGCTTGCGTGCTTCGTCGGAAACTTCGCCCGCGATCGCCGGCGCGAACAGCTGCGCCTCGTCCACCACCACCAGCATCGGATACCAATGGTCGCGGGCAACCTCGAACATGCCGCCGAGGAAGGCCGCGGCGCGCCGCATCTGATTCTCGGCGTCGAGCCCCTCGAGATTGAGCACGGTGGAGACGCGATGGATGCGCACGCGCTCGCCGGCGACCTGCAGGCTGCGCTCGGTATGGTCCTCGGCATCGATGACGAGGTGACCGAATCGCTCGGCCAGGGTCACGAAGTCACCCTCGGGATCGATGATGGTCTGCTGCACCCATGGCGCGCTCTGTTCCAGCAGCCGGCGCAGCAGATGGGATTTTCCGGAACCCGAATTGCCCTGCACCAAAAGGCGCGTCGCCAATAGCTCCTCGAGGTCGATGGCCGCCGAAGCACCGGCCGTCGTTTGTCCCATCTCGATCGCTACGGTCATGTCCCGACTCAAATTGTCCTTGCGGCACGCGGCTTAACAAGCCGATCGCGCCCCGTCGAGCGAACCGCGGCATGATCCCCAGGGCGCGACCGGCACTTGGACAGCGGCGATGCTCGCCTGGCGAGACGACGATTGATCGAGCCACTACAACGTGTTTAAATTTGCTTGCCGATCCGGTGAAGATTCTTTTCGCGTCAATTTCGGTTCAGATGCGCGATCCGGCCAGTTCGGACCCGCGCCTCGTTTCAATCAGCCCGTCGAACTCGATGCCTGAGTTCAATTATGACGCATTCATTTCCTACCGCCGGTCCGACGGGATTGCCGTTGCACGGTGGCTGAGGCGCGCGCTTGTCGGCTTTCGTCTTCCGGCCGCGCTGCGCGACGTCTATGGCCGGAAGCTGCGCGTCTATCTCGATTCGGCCTATGAACGGGGCACCAGCGACTTCTACCAGCAGAGCATCAGGCCGGCGCTGCTGTCCTCGCGATACCTCATTGTCGTCGCGACGCCGAACGCCATGCGGCGGCCTGGAGGTGTCGAGGACTGGATCGAGCGCGAGATCCGGGATTTCGCCACGGGCCCCGGAGCCGGCAACGTCATCGTCGCCAGGGGCGCAGGCGATTTCGACGGACCGCTGCCCGGCGGCTTGAAGGAAACGTTCCCGAATATCGAGATCGTCGATTTGAGAGGCGCGGGACGCTTCTGGTTCCTGAGCTTTTCGCGGGTCGTCCGCTTGAGCACGGAAAAGCTGAAGATCGTCGCGCCCCTGTTCAACATCCCGCCCGACGAGATGCCCCGGCTCCGGCAGGAAGAGGAGAAGCGGCAGCAGACGCAGTTGGGTGCCGTCGCGGGGGCGACGCTTGGAACACTGCTCGCGGTGGGCAGTCT
>NZ_JACMYP010000493.1 GCF_020889705.1 Bradyrhizobium altum
TTTAGCCAGCAAGGGGACCGAGGAGTTGAACGTCTTGAAGCCACACCTGCAAAGCACGGTATTTACGCTACTCGATCGCAACGCCAGCCAGCGCGAGATCCACAGGCTGACGGGGGTCGACCGCAAGACGATCCGGCGTTACCGGGCGCTGTGGGCTGGTGCGGAGGCAAATTCCCCCGGGGAAGTGACCACCGGCCCGGTGAGCGTGGACGGCCAAATTCCTCCACCCCGACCACCGGCTTTTGGGGGGGCGGGTGCGACGGTCACCGGCAGCCAGGCCCGCTCGGCCTGCGAACCGCATCGGGCATGGATCGAAGAACAGGCCCGCCTGAAGCGAAATGCGCAGGCGATTTACCAGGACCTGGTCGATCGATTTGGCTTTCCGTCCAGCTACCAGAGCGTCAAGCGGTTTGTGCGCACGTTGCGGCACGCCGATCCCGAGCAGTTTGATCGCCTTGAGTTCCTCCCCGGCGAGGAAGCTCAGGTCGACTATGGCGAGGGCGCGCCGACGGTTGATCCGAAGCGTGGGCGGTACCGTCGTCCCCGCCTGTTCGTGATGACGCTGCGCTACTCGCGGCGGAGCTTCCGGCGGGTGGTCTGGCAATCCAGCCAGCAGGTCTGGGCGCAGCTTCACGAAGAAGCGTTCCGGTATTTTGGCGGGGTCCCCAGCTATGTCGTGCTCGACAACCTGAAAGAAGGCGGTCCTCAAGCCGGATTTGTACGAGCCCCAGCTCAACCCGATTTACAGCGCGATGCTGGCTCATTACGCCGTGGTCGCCGATCCCGCGCGCGTGGCCGATCCCAACCGGAAGGGGAGCGTCGAGAACGCGATTCAACATACCCAGGGCACCGCGCTGGCCGGACGGCGCTTCGAGACGCTGGAAGCCCAGAACGAGTTCTTGAGGCACTGGGAGGAGAACTGGGCTTCCAAACGCATCCACGGCAGCACGCGCCGTCAGGTCGAGGCGATGTTCCAGGAGGAGAAGCCGCACCTGCGGCCGTTGCCAGTGGCTGCCTTCCGCATCTTCACCGAGGTCGTTCGGACCGTCTGCGACGATACCACCGTGCGTGTTGATAGCAGCTATTACGCCGCGCGGCCTGCGCCCATCGGCAGCCAGGTCGTGGTGCGGATCTACGCCTCGACGATCGAGATCCGCGATCGCCATACCCATGCGCTGCTGCGCGTTCATCCCCGGATGGCGCATCCCGGTTCTGTCGTCCTGCCGACCAACGAGCGGCCGTTCAATCCGTCGCGGCAAACAGCCTTGCTGCTGTCGAGCGCCGGCCGCATCGGCCCGCAGACCAAGGCGCTGTGCCAGCAGATGTTTGACACCGAAGGGCGCGTCGGACAACGCGCGATGTGGGGCATTGTCGGGCTGAGCCGGAAGTATCCGGCACGGCTGGTCGAACAGGCTTGTGCGCACGCCATCGAGAACCGCATCTACCGTTACAAGCACGTGCGTGCGACCGTCGAGCGGCTGTTTGAACAGGCATTCGCGCAGATTGAAACGACGCCACCACCGACATCGCAGCTCATTCAGGATCATCCGCTGATCCGCGCCCCCGCCGAATACGGCGATCTCTTCAGCCGCGCTGTGCGGCGCGACGCCGGCGACAATGGCCGGCAGGCCGAGGCTCATCACGACGACCGCGCCCCTGTAACCCGCGCTCGTGTCGCCTGCGCAACCCCGACCAGCTCCGGCGCCACGAGCGCTCCCGCTGCGCCTTCTCAGCTCAAACTGGAGACCCAACCACATGATGACCATGCCGGAAATTGAGCGTTGCCTGCGACAGCTGCGCCTGTCAGGCGTCCGCGACACACTGCAGACGCGCGTGCTGCAGGCGCAGGGCGCCAACCAACCCTTCCTCGAGACCTTCTCCTTAATCTTGCAGGACGAACTGGATCGCCGCCAATCCCGTCTTATCGAGCGGCGATACCAGCAATCCGGGCTCGATGAAAAACTGACGCTCGCCGAGTTCGACTGGTCCTTCAATCCCAAATTGCCGCGCCAAACTTGCTTCCAGCTCCACACCCTGGCGTTCATTGCCGCCGGCGAGAACGCGCTGCTCGTCGGCAAAACTGGCACCGGGAAATCCCACATCGCCAAGGCGATTGCCTATCAGGCGATCCTGCAAAACCACAAGGTCCAGTATCTTGAGACCGACGACTTCTTCCACCGCTATGCCCTGAACTCCCCGGCGCAACGCGAGGTCCGGCTGAGAACCATCATCGACTGCGATTTCCTCGTGCTGGACGATCTGTTCCTCGCACGCGCCATCCCTGACGACGCTGGCGCATTGCTGCAGACCCTGATCCATCAGCGATACAAACTGCACCGCAGCGTCATCGTCACCTCCAATCGCGTCGTGCAGGATTGGGGGACATACCTGGGGGACAACACCATGAGCACGACGATCCTCGATCGCCTGATGCATCATTGCCATCTGCTTGAGTTCGACGGACGCAGCTATCGGCTCAAAGAGGCCGCTGAAGCTCTTGCCCGCGAAACAAAGGCAAACTAACAATCAACTTGTCCTGCCTCGCGGGTGGAGGAATTTGACTGACCGCACCCGGAGGAATTTGAAGTGACCCGCGGGGG
>NZ_JACMYP010000494.1 GCF_020889705.1 Bradyrhizobium altum
CTCAGTCGAGCATTAGATCTTGGGCTGAGCTTTAGCGCCGCCGACCTCTTCCAAGCCCCTGTTCTGAAGGAACTTGCATTGAAGATTCGTGCGGAGCGACAGCCCAGTGACCGGGGAGTGATTTCCGTTCGACCAACCGGATCGCAGCCACCGCTCTTCTTTGTCCCCACAGGTTTTGGAGACTGTTCCTATGTCCTCGGTTTGGTGGCGGAAATGCATGTGGACTGCCCCGTCTACGCTCTGCCATGGCCGCCCTTCAATGACGCTTGTCCACCAACTCTTGAGGCGATGGCCGCAGAGGTGATCCTTGCTATTAAAGAGATCCAGCCACGGGGCCCATACCGCTTTGCTGGATACTCATCAGGTGCAATCCTGGCTTATGCAATTGTCGAGCACTTACTGAGTATCGACGAAGTCGTGTCATTCATGGCGTTCATCGATGTTACTCTACCTGCAGAGTTTTCGAACGCATCATTTATCAATCTGGCGCGAGAATTTGTTTTGGGGCGTTGTGGAATCTTGCATGATGAACACCGCGAGGTCTTGGAACGCTACAGTGAACAATGTTCCATTACTGAGTTGCTTGAAAAGGCGCGGCAAATAGGAGCGTTACCCCCAGATCACGATCTCCACAGTGACGTTTCGATGTATCAAAGGGCCGCGAAATTTCACCGGGCACTACAGTCGTATCGAGTTCCGTCGCTCCCAATTGAGATACATCAGTTTTATGCCAGCGAGCCTCTCATCAGTCGTTGGGTACCACCCGACAAACAACTAGATCGCAGGGCAAACTTGCCAAAGCGGGATTGGGACCTAGTTTTGAATGCGGGATCCATTCATGCGGTACCGGTGCCAGGCAACCACGCGACAATGGTGAGCAATCCAGAAAACCGCCAAGTTCTGGCTCGGGCCATTGCAACGGCCTTAATCGGGACTCTCAAATAGACCCAAAGAACTTTCTCCGAATGTTCTGAGTTCGAAGGTCAGTCTCGAGCCCCAAATACCCCACAAGGCGGGAATCGGCTCGGTGGTCCAAGTTGTGAAGCAGCCGATATGTGGCCCGCCGCCCGCTCTGATCGACGTCGAAGTGTTCAAAAAGCTCAACGGGGCCAAATAATGGAGATTATCACGATTGATCAACAGAACATCACGGTCGGCATTCGTCCAATAGAAAGGGGCGACGAATCCACCTTGTACACTTCCGAAGTTATGTCTATGGGACGCGCCGTTTCCAAAGTCCGCCGCGAAAGCGGTGCCGCAAGGGTAGCTGCCCGAACACTTCTTGGGCAGCTGGGATTCCCACCAATGCCGATCTTAAAGACGCGCTCTGGTGTTCCGATCTGGCCAGCCGGCGTCGTCGGATCTTTGGCGCACCACGATACAGTAGCAGCCGCCGCTATTGCAGGGACGAAAAGGATTGCAGCTCTCGGCATCGACATTGAGCCTAATGAACCTCTGCCGGAGAACCTGATCGAATTGATTGCCACCCCTAGCGAGCAGCGCATGTACGATCTACATACGCTCAAGCGGCGGGATCTCTTTGTTTTGAAAGAGGCAGTGTATAAGGCGTATTTTCCTCTGGACAACCAGTTTCTTGAGTTCCAGGACGTGGAAATTAATATCTTTGCGCGATCAGGACACGTGTCGAAGGCAAATTGCACGTTTTCGCTCGAGTTACTTATTTCCAAGAATGTAATCGGGTTGGCGTATTCACGGCCGAATTAAGTGGAAGAGCCTACCCAAGATCAGCAATCAAACCCGCCTCAAGCAATGGACTGACAGCGGCGCTGTCCCAGTTGTTCGGGCATAACCAGCTCGTTCGCGCGTTCCTTCATCCGGTCGCAGGGAAAACCGTGCCGCTCATGGAGTGCAAGTGTGGGGAACGTATTTGGAGCAACTAGACTGTTCGTGAAATGGTGTCTTAATGCGCGTACTGCATGACCCGGATGGCAAGAATATCGGCGGCACACTGGCTGCGTCTACCGCCCACCGATCCTCTGCCACAGCCAACGCGCCACCGCGGCGGGCGAGGAGTTTGCATCACTGCCGCTGGCGCGCAAATTGGCATCTCGCATCGTCGCGATGTCGATCCGGCCTAGCAGCGGCTTCAGCGCTTCCTGTAACGCCGCATCGTGCGCGCGCCGCGGTGCCAGCAGCAGGACCGCATCATAGGGCGGAATCGCGTGCTGGGGATCGGCCAGCGTCACCAGGTCGTATTCCTTGATCCGCCCCTCGCTGGTATAGCCCGCGATGACGTCGACGTCGCCGCTAGCCACTGCCGCATACATGAAATCCGGCTGCATCTGCCGTTGCGTGCGGAATGAGAGTCCGTAGGCCTTGTGCAGGGCGATCCATTCGGGGCGCGAGAAGAACTCGTAGTCGCCGGCAATCGACAGCGTCGGCGCGTGCGCAGCCAAGTCGGTGATCGAATGAATACCGAGTACATCGGCGCGCTGCCGCGGCATCACCAGCGCATAGGCGTTCTCGAAACCGAGCGCGCCGAGCAGAGTGATGTCCTGTTGTGCCAGGATCTCCTTCAACTCGGCGAGCAATGTTTCGCGCGGCGGCATATCGGTGCGGTGAAACTGGTTGACC
>NZ_JACMYP010000495.1 GCF_020889705.1 Bradyrhizobium altum
CATGTTTCGCGGGATCGTGAGCACGGATTTCAGGGGATCGTGAGCAGAGATTTCAGACGATCGTGAGCACGGATTTCGCGGGATCGTGAGCAAGTTTTCAGCAGCTCAGCCCGCTTCGGCCGACAACTCAACCGGCTTAGGAACTGCCTCGTCAGTGAACGAGGAAGGCCGATGCCCACCCAGAGATTGTCGATGCGCCGGATCAAAGAGGTTCTCCGCTTAAAACATGTTCAAGGCTTGCCGGAGCGAGCCATCGCGCGCACCCTGGGCATCAGCAACGGCGCCGTGCACAGCTATCTGCGCCGAGCCGGGGCTGCCGGGCTGAACTGGCCGTTGCCGGCCGGAATGACCGACGAAGACCTGGAGCTGCTGCTTTTCCCTGCGCCGAAGCCTGCGAGCCCCCAGCGGCCCATTCCCGACTGGGGCTATGTCGACAAGGAGCTGCGCCGTCGCAACGTGACCCGCCGGCTGCTGTGGGACGAGTATCGCGCCAGCCATCCCGATGGCTTCGGCTACACATGGTTCTGCACGACCTACGAGGCCTGGAAGGGGCGTGCTCGGCCTTCGATGCGGCAGACCCATCTGGGCGGCGAGAAGGTTTTCGTGGATTTCGCCGGCGACACCATCGACGTCATCGACCCCTCAAGTGGGGAAGTGCAGTCGATGAAGCTGTTCGTCGCGGCGATGGGCGCGTCCAACTATACCTACGCCGAGGCCTGCCCAAGCGAGGGGCTCGCCGACTGGATCCGGGTCCACGTCAACCTTTTCGCCTTCCTCGGCGGCGCGCCGACATTCGTGGTCTGCGACAATCTCAAGGCCGCCGTCACCAATCCCGACCGCCACGATCCTGGCCTCAACCGAACCTATGCCGAGATGGCGAGCCATTACGGCACGGCCATTCTCGCAGCCCGGCCGCGGCGCCCAAAAGATAAGGCAAAGGTCGAAGTTGCGGTGCAAGTCGCCCAGCGATGGATTCTGGCGCGGCTGCGCAACCAACGCTTCTTTTCGTTGGCGGAGCTGAACGCAGCCATCAAAATACTCGTCGTCGAACTCAATGCCCGACAGATGCGCGACTTTGGCGCCAGCCGCGCCGAACTGTTCGCCGAACTCGACAAGCCCAAGCTCACAAAGCTGCCCGACCAGGCTTACGCTTTCGCGCACTGGAAGCGCTGTCGGGTCGGCCCCGACTATCATATCGAGATCGACGGACACTGGTATTCCACGCCGTATCGGCTCATCCGTGAGCTCGTCGATGCGCGCATTGACGACAGGACGGTCGAGATCTTCCACAACGGCCGCAGGATTGCCAGCCACGCTCGCGCGCCCAACCGGCGGGGCCACACCACCATCGCCGACCACATGCCCAGCGCCCATCGGCGCTACGGCCAATGGACGCCCGCCAGAGTGATCGCCGCCGGTGAGCGGATCGGTCCGTCGACCGCCGCCTTCTTCCAGGCCGTGATCGCGGCCCGGCCGCACCCCGAGCAAGGCTTTCGCACCTGCCTCGGCATTCTGTCGCTGGCCAAATGCTACAGCGCCGAGCGCGTCGACGCGGCCTGCCGGCGCGGCATTCTGATCAAGGCGCGATCCGTCGCCTCGATCCGCTCCATCCTCCAGAACGGCCTGGATCGCACCTTTCTCGACGAGCCCTCCGAACCCCAACCCCTGCGCCACGGCAACATCCGCGGCCGGGATTATTTCCACTGAAGCCAAGGAGACCTGTATGCTCAACCATCCCACCCACGAACGCCTGATCGAGCTCGGCTTGAGCGGCATGGCCAAGGCCTTCGAGGAGCAGCGCCGATCACCCGATCTCGAAGCCTTGCCGTTCGAAGATCGCATCGGCCTGCTGGTCGACCGGGAAGCCGCGGAACGCGACACCAGGCGGCTCACCACGCGCCTCAAGCTGGCCGCGCTCCGCCAGAATGCCTGCGTGGAGGACGTCGATTTGCGCACGCCGCGGGGTATCGACCGGGCCGTCTTCGCCAAGCTCGTCAGCGGCGACTGGATCGATCGCCACGAGAATTTGCTCATAACCGGAGCGACCGGATTGGGCAAAAGTTGGTTAGCCTGTGCCCTCGGCCACAAGGCCTGCCGCGATAATCGCTCGGTTCTCTATCATCGCGTCCCAAGATTGTTCGAAGCGTTGGCGCTCGCGCGGGGCGATGGACGTTATGCCCGCTTGCTCAAAACCCTTGGCCGCGCCCAGCTTCTGATTTTGGACGATTGGGGATTGTCGGTGCTCACCGCTGCCGAGCGGCGCGATCTACTCGAAGTCCTCGAGGACCGCCATGGCCGCGCCTCCACCATCGTAACCAGCCAACTCCCTGTGGACACATGGCACGAAGTTATCGGAGACCCAACCTACGCCGACGCCGTCCTCGATCGCCTCGTCCATAACGCTCACCGCCTCCAGCTGGCCGGCGAAAGCATGCGAAAACGCAACGCCAAAACCATCACCCTTGACGAGCAGCCAGAACGCTGACTCTATCACCGCCTCGGCCGGAGCGGGCTGCTCACGATCGTCTGAATTCGGCGCTCATGATCGCGCGAAATCACTGCTCACCATCAGTGAAATATGC
>NZ_JACMYP010000496.1 GCF_020889705.1 Bradyrhizobium altum
GTTGCGGGGGAACCGGCGCGGTGACACCCGGAGGCGTCGGCTGGATGGGCTGGCAATTCTGCCGCGGCATCAGCGCGTAGGCGCCGCCGCCGACCGCGAGCGTGCCCATCATCAGCAGCGCGACATGGCTGGAGCGCTTGGAAGGCGGATCCGGCCGCGGCGGCACCGCCGGGACCACCGGCCGCCGCTTGCCAAATTCCGGGTTCGGTTTGCGCGCCATGGTCAGCTCAATGGCTCAGTAGATCATGCAGGCTGCGTTCAGCGCGCCTGCGGCCAGCGAGGACAGCCCGAGCCAGATCGCCGCCGCCATCTCGCCGGACGCGATCCGCGCCGACAGGTTCGGCACCGGGATCTTCACGATGTAATAGACGATGATCTGCACGATCAGCGCGATGATGCTCCAGATCAGGCAGTCCACCACGTTGGCGGAATGGGCGATGGCGCTGACCACCGGCAGCACGAAGCCGAGCAGGCTCAGCCCGAGCGCGATCGCCGCCGCCGGATCGTTGTCGCGGATCAGCTGGAATTCGTCATGCGGGGTGACGCGGGTGTAGACGAAGAGATAGGCGACCACGGCGATCAGCGCCGTGCAGAAATAGACCAGGAACGCCGGCAGGCCGGCGAGGGATTGCAGGATCATGTGATGCGCCCGAACAGCCCTAGATGGTCATCCTATAGCTGATTGGTCGCGGTTCGCGAAGCTTCGGTTCGATCCAGCCTGTGGGCGCCGGTGGCCGCGGACGGCCGCCGCAAAATTGCTGCGCGGGGATGTGAGCCGCTTCACAGCGGCTCCCGCGATAGTCGTCTATACGATATGCAACCAGAAGTGCATGTCGCGAATGGGTTCGGTGATCCCGATGACGACCAGTTTTGGCAACGACATCCTGCCGATGTTTCGACCGGGCGACATCGCCTGCATGACCCCAAAGGGCGTTCGGCTCGGCGACGCCGACTGGATCTGCGACCCGGCCGCTAATGATGACTTCGCCGATCACGCCAATGCACGCCGCGTCTTCGCTGCGCTGTCGTCCGGCTTCATGCCGCCCGGTCACCGATGGTCGCAGGACGCGCTCGATGTCTATGCGAGCTGGATGGGGGACGGATTCCAACCTTGAACCCGATGTGGAGAGCAAGATGAGAAGGTCGATCGACACGCTGCTCGTCTGTGGTCTGCTTGTGCTTCCCGCCATTCCGGCCGCGGCGCAATCGCCGCCGAATCCCGCGATGACCGCGCCGGATCAGGTCGCCTGGCAGCTCTTCATCCAGGCCAACAGCCGCGCCGGCGGCAGCAATTCGACGTTCGAGACCTGGGCGAGCGATACCGATCTGTTCCAGCCCAATCCGCAGTTTCCGGCGGCCGCGACGCCGCCGTCGCTGCGCCCGCCGATCCTGCCGCAGGTGGCGCGGGAAGGCGTTCAGCAGAGCGGCGGATTGCTGCCGGCGCTGCCGCCCGGCGCCGCGCAGGGGCAGATGGAGGAAACGCGTCACAACAAGCCAACGTTCGACTTCATCGTCCAGAACAACCTCTACAAGCTGTCGGGCGTGAAGGCCGCATTCGGCAAGGCGCTGTCGTTTCCGGTCGATTCCATCGAGGTGAAGGGGAATTGGCTGCCGGTCAGCGACATTCCGCAATTCACCAACAACAAGGTGACGGTGGCGCAGGTGCCGCAGCTCTATCACGTCAACAGCGCGGCCGGCGTGCAGTACGCCCTGGTCTCGATGCATGTGATCAGCAAGCAGGTGCCGAACTGGACCTGGGCGACATTCGAGCACCGCTTCAATCCGGGCCGCTGCGACATCATCGGCTGCCGCGATAATTTCGGCGCGCAGACCGCGTTCGTGCCGTCGAACCGGACCGCCGGCCAGGGCTATCCGGATTGCGTGAAGACGGCCGCGCTGACGGCGATGTTGTCGAGCGCGGACATCGATCCGGTCTACAACAACTATTGCCTGAAGGGATCGCAGGTGGATTTCGTCGACAATGTCGGGCTCGACATTAGGGTCGGCAATTCCGTCACCGAGGACGGCTTCGTCGCGACGTCGTCCTGCATCACCTGCCACGGCCGCGCGGCCTTCAGGGCCGACGGCACGCCGTCGTCGCAGGCGGGATTCCTGTCGTTCGGTCCGAATGGCCCGGTTGCTCCGCTCGGGCCGCTGCTGCCCGAATGGTACTGGAAGTTCTCGGGCCAGCCGCCGATCTTCGAAGGCAAACCAGGTCTCACGCGCATCGCGACCGCGGCAGACTTCGTCTGGTCGATCCCGTTCTGCGCCTACGACGATACGCAGAATCCGGCGCAGCCGACGCCATGTAGCGGCAAGTGAGATCGCATCGATGGCGGGCACCTCCGAGCGCAGGGTACCGCTTGCCGGCAGCAACCGCGCCGCGCCTGTCGGTGCGACGCTGGTCGGCGATGTCGATCCCGACGAGCGGATTCCCATCGTGGTTTATGTCAAGCGGCGCACCCCCGACAAGTTTCCGACGGGCAGCGCCGGGGATCTCGCCCGGCTCGCCCGGCCGATCACGCGGCATCAGCTCGCGACGCAGCGCCATCGCAGC
>NZ_JACMYP010000497.1 GCF_020889705.1 Bradyrhizobium altum
GGAATACTGGAGGGTTCAAATAGGTCCCGCGTCGCAGATCTCGCCGCAACTCCAGCGCGGGACCTATTTGAAGCTGGATTGAACGAAGCCGCGTCTTGTGAGCGCGGACCTATGGGAGCTCGATCCAGGCGCCGGTAGGCGCGAGTGACCCGACGGCGGGCCCGCGAGCGAGTGTGGCCGCAGATTGTCGCTGATGTTGGCGGCAAAGGATGCCGCCGTCGATAGCGTTGAACGGCGCGTCAAGCCCGGGCGGCTGACTATCGCCGGTTCGGCGGGCGTTGTGAGCGTGCTTGATCGTTCCGACGGAGAACGTCGGCAGGGCAACGCGTGCAGTGGGAGCGAACAAGTCGAGGTCGTCGGTCATGATGTATCGCAGCGAGGTGCTGCGCGTCGCTGCGTCGGCGCTCGCGGCACAGGCCCAATCTCGACCATGCGGCCTCCGCAGATGGGGCACAAGTCGAGGCGGTGACCAAGGAGGATGGCGCAGCGCTCACGATAGTTGACAGCTTCGGCAGGCGGAGGTGGCTGCGGCGCCTCCAGCGCCGCTCGGATGCGCGCGAGTTTGGCGGCGCGGCAGGCGTTCGCCAGGAAACCAAAATGACGGATGCGGCGGAACCCCTTCGGCAATATGTGGAGCAGAAAGCGACGAAGGAACTCCGCAGTGTCGAGCGTCATCACTTTGGATTTGTTGCCGGCGCGATAATCCTTCCACCGGAAGCGGACGTGGCCCTCGTCACAGGTAAGGAGCCGGCCGTTGGCGATCGCAACGCGATGGGTGTAGCGCCCGAGATAGGCCAGAACCTGTTCTGGTCCGCCGAAGGGACGCTTGGCGTAGACGACCCACTCGACCTTGCGGAGGGCGTTTAGATGGCGGGCGAATGCCGCGGGCTCGACGTGGTGCGCGAGATGGCCGAAGAACTGGAGCTTGGAGCCATCGAACGCCGCCTGCAGGCGCTCCAGGAATAGCCGACGATACAATCGTGACAGGACGCGAACGGGAAGGAAGAAGCCGGGGCGACAATGAACCCAGCTTCCGTTAGGAGCGATCCCGCCGCCCGGCACGAGGCAATGGGCATGCGGATGATGCGTCAGGGTCTGGCCCCAGGTATGGAGAATGGCGATCATCCCGGTCTCGGCACCGAGATGCTTCGGGTCGGCGCTGATGAGACGGATCGTCTCGGCTGCTGCCTTGAGCAGGATGTCGTAGACCACCGCCTTGTTCTGCAGCGCGATGGCGGCCACGGGCGCCGGCACGGTGAAGACGACATGGAAATAGGGGACCGGCAGCAGGTCGGCCTGGCGCTCGGCGAGCCATTGGGCGCGCGCGAGCGCCTGGCACTTTGGACAGTGCCGATCGCGACAGCTGTTGTAGGCGACGCGGACCAGGCCGCAGTCGTCGCACCGCTCGACGTGGCCGCCGAGCGTCGCTGTGCGACACGCCTCGATGGCCGCCATCACGCGGCGCTGATCGGAGGACAGCCGAGGACCCTGCGCGGCACGGAACGCCCCGCCGTGGCGGCGGAGGATGTCCGCCACCTCGAGCACGGGGCGCATATGCGCAGCTCAGTCGGGTGGGATCACCCTGATGGAGAGTCCATCGAATGGACTGGTCGTGCGGGCGAGCAGATTGGTCGCAACCTGAGCGTAGCGCGCGGTCGATCCCAGGTCGGCATGTCCGAGCAAGACCTGAATGATGCGAATGTCGATCCCGCTTTCCAGGAGATGGGTCGCAAACGAGTGCCGGAGGGTATGGACAGTAATCGGCTTGGCAAGCCGAGCGCGGCGGCGGGCGGCGCGGCAGGCCGCTTGGACGCAGCGGACGCTGACATGTTCACTTGGGTCTTGGCCTGGAAACAGCCACAGCCCCGGTCGGGCTCGCATCCAATACGTACGCAGAATCTCCAGCAGTCGCGGAGAAAGCATCGCGTAACGATCCCTGCCGCCCTTGCCGTTCTCGATGTGGATCAACATTCGCTTGCTGTCGATCGAGCTCACCTTCAGGCGGACGACTTCACTAACCCGTAAGCCAGCCGCATAAGCCGTCGCCAGCACGACGCGATTGCGCGCCCCTGTAACCGCGTCCAGGAAGCGCTCGATCTCTTCGGCACCAAGGACGAGCGGGAGCTTGTCGGGCTTCTGGCCACCGATGATCCGCTCGAATGCTTCCGTCTGCCCGAGTGTGACGCCGTAGAAGAACCGCAGCGCGCAGGCCACCTGATTGATGTGGGACCACGAACGCTTTTGGCCGATGAGATGCAGTTGGTAGGCGCGGACCTGATCGAAACTCAACCGGTCCGGGGCGTAGCCGAAATGGCGGCTAAACTTTGCGATCGCATAGATATAGGATTGCTGGGTCGACGGCGACAGATTGCGGACCGTCATGTCCTCGATCATGCGCTGCCGAAGAGGGCTCATCGTAGCCATCTGGGTCTCCTGTCTTGAGAGGGGTGGTGCGAAGACCAACATCCTCTCAGACAGGACACCTCAGTTCAGCAGGCTTGCCTCCACTCCCGCGTAGCGGGTTCGTTCAAT
>NZ_JACMYP010000498.1 GCF_020889705.1 Bradyrhizobium altum
CGCTGACCCGGGGCTCGCGCGCGAGCGTGGCGGCGGCGTTCGGCTGCACGCTCGGGATCGTGCCGCAGATGATCGCGGCGATGCTCGGCCTTGCCGCCATCCTGCACACCAGCGCCATGGCGTTCGCGGCGCTGAAATGGGGCGGCGTGGTCTATCTGCTCTATATGGCCTGGCAGGCGCTGCGCGAACGCGGCGCGCTCGCCGTCGACACCGAGATCAAGCCGCGCTCGAGCGGGCGGGTGATCGCGACCGCGATCCTGATCAACATCCTCAATCCAAAGCTGTCGATCTTCTTCCTGGCCTTCCTGCCGCAGTTCATCGCCGTCGACGAACCGCACCCACTGGCGCGGATGGTCGAACTCAGCGGTGTGTTCATGGCGATGACCTTTGCGGTGTTCGCGGTCTACGGGCTGTTCGCAGCGTCGGTGCGCGACCGCGTCATCACCCGGCCGAAGGTGATGGCCTGGCTGCGGCGCAGCTTTGCCGCCGGCTTTGCCCTGCTCGGCGCCAAGCTCGCCTTCGCGGAGCGCTGACGTCGCATTCCTTCGCGCCTTGCGGCAGGCAATAAAAAAGCAGGCCTTGCGCCTGCTGCCCTTGCGTCCCTGCCTGGATGGTCCGGATCGGGTGCCCGGGCAGGGCAGGAGCCGCTACCCGGGCGAGAAAATTGGTTACTTCTTGGCGGCCTTCTTCTTGGTGGCCTTTTTCGCCTTCGCCTTCTTCGCCTTCTTCGCTTTCTTAGCCATAGTATCCTCTCAGGGTTTAATGGATTGAACGCGACTCCGAGGCATGCTTGGCGGAGGGCCAGCCTCGCAACATCCTCAGTATCAAACTCAGCAGATTCGGAGGCTGCTGCCGCGTGCTGTCACTGCGCTGTCATCGTGTTATCCACAGCTGTTACGTGTTTTCGCCAGTTTTTCGCCGGTGTGCGCGTGTCACGCGTCGCGGCGGCGTCGCATCCGTCATGCTTAACGACGCGCAAACGGCCGGTGCGCGGATCTTCATCAATTCAAAACCACAGTGCGGATTGGCGCGTGGCGGGTGAGAGTCCGTTAAGCGGCGCGGCCGCATCCTGTCCTGCAAGGCAACGGGGATTGCCATTGGGAGAAACGCCCCAGGGGCGGACGGTCATTTCAGGAGAGGCGAGGCCGATACGGGTCTCGAACAGGGGCGATGTTGAGCGTTCCGACGCTTTGGACGGTATTCGTTATCAATTTTCTCGCGCTCGGCCTGATCTGGGCCTATGTCGCGCGCAGCTATCCTGCTTTCGGCGCGGCGCGGTTCTGGACCGCGTCCACCTTCGTCGCGTCCGCCGGCGCCGCCTGCGCGATGCTCCGCGTCATGATGACGGACTCGCTGCTGCCGCTGCTCGCGGCAGGGACGCTGATGGTGTTCGCCGCCGGCCTTGCCGCGATGGGCATCGAGCGCTTCTACGGCAAGCCGGTCGGCTGGCGCAGCACCGCGCTGTCCACTGCCTTCGCCTTCGTCGGCCTCGGCTTCTTCATCTTTGCCTATAACAGCATGCCGATGCGCATCCTGGTCTACACCGTCGCCCAGGTCACGCCGCTGGCGTTGACGCTGAAGCTGTTGCTGTCGCCCGAGAACGGCCGCGTCAGCCCGGGCGCGCGGCTTGCCGGCATCGTCGCTTCCGTGCTGATCGGCACTTATGCGCTGCGTCTCGTCGGCGCCGTGCTCGAGCCCGGCGAGTTCACTTTCATTCGCTTCAATGCGAGCCAGTCGCTGGTGATCCTGCTGATGGTATTCCTGTCGATGGCGCTCAATTTCGGCTTCCTGCTGATGGCGATCGACCGGCTGCGCAACGAGGTCGCCGACCTCGCGCTGCTCGACGATCTCACCGGCGTCGGCAACCGCCGCCATCTGTTGCAACGGCTGACCGAGGAATGCGCGCGCTCCGAGCGCAACGGCGAAGCCTTCGCGCTGCTGGTGATCGACCTCGACGGCTTCAAGAGCATCAACGACACCCATGGCCACGCCGCCGGCGACGCCTGCCTGCAGCACTTCACGCTGATGGCGCAGACGAGGCTCCGCCCGGGCGACATGCTGGCCCGCACCGGCGGCGACGAGTTCTGCATCGTGCTGCCGTCCTCGACGCTGCGCGAGGGCGCGATGATTGCCCGCCGCGTGCTGGAGGTCTGCCGCGCCGACGCCGAGCAGTGCACCGGCAACGACATTCCGATCGCGGTCTCGATCGGCGTTGCGCAATGGACCCGCGAGATCGGCCTGCATCCCGACCGCCTGGTCGCCGCCGCCGACCATGCGCTCTACGACGCCAAGAAGGGCGGCAAGAACGGCTATGCGACCTATGAGCCGAAGCTGCCGCCCGAGATGGTCGCTCTCGCGGAGGAGACCCTGCGCAAGCGCGCCTGAGCGTGCTAACGAGGGAGGTGCTAACGAGGGGCGACACTGGATCTTCCGTGATGATGCCTCGCCTGCTCACCGCACTCCTTGCGCTCGTGCTGTCCTCGGCCGTATCAGCCGAAACCGATCTTGCAGCGATCGCGCGATCG
>NZ_JACMYP010000499.1 GCF_020889705.1 Bradyrhizobium altum
GTTGATCGTATCTGGACTCAGGCTTATGCCGAGCTCTTTCGCTGTCCTGAGATTGAACACGACATCGTATCGGCTGTACCGTTCGATCTTGAGATCGCGCGGATTTACCCCCTTCAGGATCAGATCGACGAAGCCAGCCGAGCGCTCGGCGCAGCCCGGAACATCGGGATTGACCTGCAACAATGCGCCCGCTTCGGCGGCCAACGCCTCGCTCATCGCCAGTGGAATCCTATGCTTGAGAGACAGGTCGGCCAGAAGCTTGCGCTGGAAGAAAAAGAACGGCCCCTGCAAACTAGTGACGGCATCGGCGCCATCCCGCTTGGCGGCGAGGATTGCGGGCTCTAGCTCGTCGGCCTTGCTGATGTCGAACGTCACGAGCTTGATGTTTGCCTTCAAGGACGCAGCTCGCATCGCCTTGAGCAATTCGTCGTTGCCGGGATAAGGATTGACGAGAACCGCCACGGTTTTCGCCACCGGCACCGCCTTTCGTAATATCTCAACCCGGGCGGCCGCGGCTTCATCGGCGATCAAGTTCATGCCGGTCACATTGGTGTCCGGGCGGTCCCAACTTCTGATAAGGCCCATCGAAACAAAGTCGCCGCCCGCGGTCGCACTCACGATCGGCACCGTGTTGGTAACCTTTGCCGCCGCGACCAGCGCTTCTCCGGCCACGGCAACGATCACCTTCACGTTCTGCTCAATCAAATTTCTTGCAATGAACGGCAATTGGTCGAGCTTGCCCTCGGCGTAGCGATATTCGAGGGCCACGGTCTTTCCATCTTCATAGCCGCGCGCGGCCATACCGGCGACGACCGCGCTGACTGATGGGATCGGACCTTTGGGTCCTGGATGTACGAGGCCGACCTTCGGCAGGTTAGCCGCCAACGGTCGTCCTGCCAAAATCACGCTCGCCGATGCCGCCGCGGTCGCAAGCAAGATTTGTCGCCGGTCTAAATCGCGCATGATCGAGCCTCCGGACAATTGCCTTCCCGGCTGGGCACCATCGGACAACGGCAAGAATTTACCGCACGAACATACACCAAGTCTCGGCCGCTTGAAGGCCCTCCATGACGGCGGCGGCGCAGGTTCACGGATCGATAGACGCGAAGGCCGTGCCTTTTGCGACGCGGGAGTCCGCACATGGCCCGAAGGCGAAGGCCGCGACGGACTCAGGCGTGTCAGCAATCGAGGCCACATCGGACATGGCGGAAACGCGCCCAAATCAACGCGAATGACCCAAAGCCGACCTTGTGCAGTGCACATCCCCATTGATATGCTCGATCCATTCAGTCAGCGGGGGGTCCCGAACGATGTCCGATATCTCGCGTCGGGACGTGACACTTGGCGCAGCCGGTGCTTATGCCGCGTTTGGACTCGACAAGGCGATCACGTTTGTCGACGCGGCTCACGCTCAACAGTCCGTCACTCAACCTTTCCGCAAATACAAGGTCGGCGACATTGAAATCTTCTCTCTGATCGATGGCATGCGTGACGTTCCGCTGCGGGAGGGCATGGTCAGGAATGTCAGCGTCGAACAGGTCAAGACCGTGTTGCGTGGTGCCGGTTTTCCCGACAATCAGGCGCCCCTGCGGTTTATCGTCATGGCGCTCAAGCTGCGCGATCAAGTGGTCCTGATCGACTCGGGTACGGGCGGTCATCCGATTTATGGTGAGGGGAACGGCCGGTTATTCGAGAGCATGGCGGCGGCGGACCTTGACCCCAAGGCAGTCAAGACGATCCTCATCTCCCATCTCCACGGCGACCACATTTATGGCCTCATGAACAATGAGAGCGATGCGCAGGTCTTCCCGGATGCCGACATCGTGGTGCCCGCTGCGGAATTGAAATGGTGGACGCGCCCGGGGGTCGAGTCGATCGATCTCGGACCGACGCGCAAAGGCCTCGCCCAGCGAATTCAGGCCACGGTGGCGACTTGGAAAAACGTCAGGACCTTTGAGGGAGAACCAGAACTCCTGCCCGGTGTGCACGCCGTTCAGGCGCCCGGCCATAGCCCGGGAATGGTCGCGCATCTGGTCACCTCCGGCGGCGAACAGTTCCTGATCAGCGCTGACGTGGTCAATCTTGCGCCACACATTTCAACAAATCCCGAGTGGCAGCTCGCTATCGACCAGGATCCGCAAATGGCTGTCGAAACGCGAAGGAAGATCTTCGATCGCGCAGTCGCCGACAAGCTCACCATTTCGGGTACTCACTGGTTGATGCCGAACGTCGGCACGCTGGCCAAGGATGGCAGCAGGTACGTATTCGTAGCCGAGGGGTAATATTCCCGCGACTCTATCTGTTGGCAATTGGAACACGACTGCTGCTCGTAGCGGAGAACCGGTCGGCATCTGAGTCAGCTTTTGGCCCATCCCACGAAATACAGCGTTCGTCGGCTTGTCGGCTGTCGAGGGCAATCCGGACCCATTTGAGCAACGGCAAAACCGGCGCAAATGACCCGAAGCCGAAGTCGGCAAACTAAGA
>NZ_JACMYP010000500.1 GCF_020889705.1 Bradyrhizobium altum
GGTTTATGCCGCCCGCCGAACTATGCCGAACGGGTTTGGTATGGCACGCCGTTGTCACGCTGCCACACGTCGATCGCGTGCAGGGCAGCCCCATTCCATTCGGCATAGTCTGGTCGTTCAGAGCGACTCCAGAAAGGCGAGCAGGCGGTCGTTCGGCTGGAAGCGGGTTCGCTTGCCGCGCTCGTACGGCTTGAGCTTCGCCAGGGCAGCTTCCTTGAGGGCGAGGTGGGCGTGCAGGTACGTCTGCGTCGTCTCGACCGATTCATGACCGAGCCACAGCGCGATCACGGAGCAGTCGACGCCGGCCTGCAGCAGTTCCATCGCAGCGCTGTGCCTCAGCACGTGCGGTGACACGCTCTTGGCCTTCAAAGACGGGCAACTCTTGTGAGCGACGCGAACATGCTTTCCCAGGAGCGACTGGACGCTGTCGGCACTGAGCCGGCCCCCGTGCACATTCGGGAACAACGCTGTTGCTCCTTTCCGCAACGGTTCCTTGAGCCATGCCTGGAGCGCAGATCGAGCGAGTGTGGTCAGCGGCGTGGTCCGCTCCTTCCGCCCTTTACCGACGCATCGTACGTGTGCACCAGACCCGAGGTGGACGGCATCCCGGTCAAGGCCAGTCAGCTCGGAGAGGCGTAAGCCCGTCTGGGCCGCGACCAGCAGCAAGGTGTGATCGCGGCGGCCAAGCCACGTCGTTCGATCGGGCGCGGCGAGAACCGCCTCGATCTCGGGGCGCGTCAGGAAGTGCGCCTGTCGCTTGTCGTGGCGCTTGCTCGGTATGGCGAGCACGCGCTGGATCAGCGCACTGTGTGCCGGTTCCTCGAAGGACACGAACCTGAAGAAGGATCGGATGGCGGTCAGACGCAGGTTACGCGTCTTCGCGCTGGCGCCGCGCTTTACCTCGAGATCGGTGAGGAACGCGCCGATGAACGTTGCGTCCAAATCGGTGAGCGTCAGGGCCGATGGGGGCTTCCGCAGCTGCACCTGTGCAAACATGAACAGCAGCCGGAACGTGTCCCTGTAGGAGGCGATCGTGTTGGCGCTAACATTGCGCTGGCGCATGAGGCGCTCGGTGAAGAAGCGCTCGATCAACGTGGCGACATTGCAGGCGGGCTTCATGACGTCACCTCCCACCGCCGATCGAGACGCCGCGCCGCTTCTTCCATCAACTCGGGGCAGGCCGAGAGATACCAGTAAGTATCGCGCACGCAGGCGTGGCCGAGGTAAGTGGAGAGCACTGGGAGTTGTTGCTCGACGTCCTTGCCTTCGCGATACCAGTCGAGCAGCGTCCGGATGGCGAAGCGCTGACGGAAGTCGTGCACGCGTGGCCCGGTATGATCACCTGGGCGCCGCAGCCCAATCTCTCTGGACAATCGCCAGAAGACGCGATGAACGTACTGGTGCAGCAAGCGGCCTCCCTGTTCGGCAACGAAGAAGGTCGAGCCGCAGCGTGATCCGAGCATCGCGTCGCGCCGGTGGGCGTAGTCGCGCAACACGGTTCTCGTGGTCGGATGCAATGGCACGAGCCGCGACTTGCCGAACTTGGTCAGCCGGACCGTCAGCACGCCGGCGTCGAGGTCGACGTCATCACGCTCCAGGCCCATCGCCTCGGATATACGCATGCCCGTCACCGCGATCAGCCCGAACAGGGTATGGTAGGTCCATCGGCGCAGCCCGCCCGCTGGCTGCAGAGCCAGCGCTGCCGTCAGCAACGCATCGATCTCCGCGTCGCTGTAGACATAGGGCTTGGCGCGCTTCCATCCGGGCAGCATGCCGACGGGCGGTACCTCCGTTCTCGGATCGAAGTTGGCGACATGGCGCGCGAACCCGCGCACGTCGCTCAATCGCAGCGCCCAGGATGCATGACGATCGGGCGGCAGCGTTGCCCATTCCATTGCCAGCTTCGTCGTGATGATCCTGGCTTTGCGCTTCTCCATGAAGGCGACGAAGTCGGCGAGCCGACGGGTCTGGTGCTCGTACTTGTATCCAAACCCCTTGCGCATGCTCAGGTACTTATCGAGTGCGGCGCGCAGATTGGTCATTGCACGCCTCCCGGCCAGGGCAGGCTCAATGTTCTCAACGCATCGATGTCGACCTTCGCGTAAATCCGGGTGGTGTCGTGGTTCTCGTGCCGCAGCAACTGTCCGATCTCCGACAAGGTCGCGCCAGATCGGAGAAGCTCGGTCGCGAGACTGTGTCGGAAGATATGGGCGCCGCGGTGTGCGCAACCTTCGATTCCAACGCGATCGAGGGCGGCCTTGGCGATCATGGTGATCGCACATCCGGAAGCAAACCCGATGTGCGGCGCGAGTGTGCGGACGAACAACCGTCGGCACGACGACTTTGGGCGGCCACTGCGCAGATATGCAACGATGGCCGCGCCAACGTCTGGCGGTATCGGCATCCGTGCACGCTGTCGGCCCTTGGCGCGAACGAGT
>NZ_JACMYP010000501.1 GCF_020889705.1 Bradyrhizobium altum
TACATCGCCTTGACGATGTTCTCGGTGACCTTCTTGGCGTCGCCGAGCAGCATCATGGTGTTGTCGCGGTAGAACAGCGGATTGTCGATGCCGGCATAGCCGGAGGCCAGCGAGCGCTTGATGAACATCACGGTGCCGGCCTTCCAGACCTGCAGCACCGGCATGCCGTAGATCGGCGAGGTCTTGTCCTCTTCCGCCGCCGGATTGGTGACGTCGTTGGCGCCGATCACGAACGCGATGTCGGCCTGGGCGAACTCCGAGTTGATGTCCTCGAGCTCGAACACCTCGTCATAGGGCACGTTGGCTTCGGCCAGCAGCACGTTCATGTGGCCGGGCATGCGGCCCGCCACCGGGTGAATGGCGTATTTCACCTCGACGCCTTCCTTCTTCAGGAGGTCGGCCATCTCGCGCAGCGCGTGCTGGGCCTGCGCCACCGCCATGCCGTAGCCGGGCACGATGATGACCTTGGAGGCGTTCTTCATGATGAAGGCGGCATCGTCCGCCGAGCCGAGCTTGGCGGGCTTCTGCTCGCCGGAGCCGCCGCCGGCCGCCGCAGTCTCGCCGCCGAAGCCGCCGAGGATCACCGAGATGAACGAGCGGTTCATCGCGTGGCACATGATGTAGGACAGGATCGCGCCGCGATCCGACCAGCGCGCCGGTGATGATCAGCGCCGAGTTGCCGAGCGTGAAGCCGATGCCGGCCGCGGCCCAGCCGGAGTAGGAGTTCAGCATCGAGATCACGACCGGCATGTCGGCGCCGCCGATCGGGATGATCATCAAGACGCCGAGCGCCAGCGCGATGATCGTGATCAGCCAGAAGTCGAGCGCGCTGCCCGACATCACGAGGCCGACGATGAAGAACACCAGCGCCAGCGCCAGCACGATGTTGATGACGTGGCGGAACGGCAGGATGATCGGCGCGCCGCTCATGCGGGCCGACAGCTTCAGGAACGCGATCACCGAGCCGGTGAAGGTCAAGGCGCCGATCGCAACGCCGAGCGACATCTCGACCAGGCTCTGCGGATGGATGTTGCCGGGCGTGCCGATGTCGAACGCCTCGGGCGCATAGAACGCACCGGCCGCGACCAGCACCGCGGCCATGCCGACCAGCGAGTGGAACGCGGCGACCAGTTCCGGCATCGAGGTCATCGGCACCCGGCGCGCGATCACGGCGCCGATGCTGCCGCCGATCGCGATCGCGACGATGACCAAGAGCCAGGCGACGCCATCGGCCGGCGGATGGCTCGCCAGCGTGGTGGCGACCGCGATCGCCATGCCGATCATGCCGAAGAAATTGCCCTGGCGCGACGATGCCGGGCTCGACAGGCCGCGCAGCGACAGGATGAACAGCACCCCCGCCACGAGATACAGAACAGCAGCCAGATTGGCGTTCATCTCAGGTCCCCCTTTGTCTTCGTCACCCCGAGGTGCACGCCGCTCACTTGGCTTTCTTCTTGTACATCGCCAGCATGCGCTGGGTGACCAGGAAGCCGCCGAAGATGTTCACGCAGGCGAAGATCAGCGCCACGAAGCCGAAGCCGCGGGCCCAGCCCGAACCGCTCGACACCATGCCGACGCCGACCGCGAGCAGCGCGCCGACCACGATCACCGACGAGATCGCGTTGGTCACGCTCATCAGCGGGGTATGCAGCGCGGGGGTCACCGACCACACCACGAAATAGCCGACGAACACGGCAAGAACGAAGATCGACAGCCGGAACACGAACGGATCGACGGCCTGCGCGAGATGCTCCATGGCTTCTCTCCTTACTTCGGCTGGAAGTTGGGATGGATGACGGCGCCGTCTTTGGTCAGCGCGGTGGCCTTCACCAACTCGTCGTCCCAATTGACCGCGAGCGCCTTGCTGGCCTTGTCGACCATGGTCTCGATGAACGAGAACAGATTGCGCGCATAGAGGCTCGAGGCCGAGGCCGCGACGCGGCCGGCGACGTTGGTGTAGCCGACGATCTTGATGCCGTCGGTCTCGACCACCTCGCCGGGCCTCGCGCCCTCGACATTGCCGCCGCGCTCGACCGCGAGATCGACCAGCACGGAACCCGGCTTCATCGATTTGACCATCTCGCCCGACACCAGCTTCGGCGCCGGACGGCCCGGGATCAGCGCGGTCGTGATCACGATGTCCTGCTTCTTGATGTGCTCGGCGGTCAGCGCGGCCTGCTTGGCCTGATACTCCTTGGACATCTCCTTGGCGTAGCCGCCGGCGGTCTGCGCGTTCTTGAACTCCTCGTCCTCGACGGCGAGGAATTTGGCACCCAAGCTCTCCACCTGCTCCTTGGTGGCGGGGCGCACGTCGGTCGCGGTGACGACGGCCCCGAGCCGCCGCGCGGTCGCGATCGCCTGCAGGCCGGCGACGCCGA
>NZ_JACMYP010000502.1 GCF_020889705.1 Bradyrhizobium altum
CCGCAGCCCGGTGTCGCAACGCTGGACGAGCTCGGCACGCGCCTGACCGCGCTTGAAGCAAAAGCGAGCAGGCCGGTCACTGCGGCCGCCGATCCCGCGGCAACCGCGCGGCTGGAGGCGCTCGACAAATCGATCGCCGCGTTGCGCACCGAGCTCGCCGCCACGCGCGCGCAATCCGACAAGCTTGCGGCGGCGGTCAATGATGCGAAGGCCGCGCCGCGCGATGGCGCGGCTGCGCCCGACATCTCCGGCATCACGGCACGCATCGACAAGGTCGAGGGCGCGGTGAAGGCGCAGGGTGCCGTGATCGCCAAGCAGGATAGCAAGATCGCCGACACCAAGGCCGAGGCGAAGGCGGACGACGTGCCGCTGCGCCGCGTGGTGGCGGCATCGTTGCTCGACGTCGCGGTTCGTCACGGCGATCCCTATGCCTCGGCGCTCGAGGCCGCGAAAGCGATCGCCGACAATCCTGACGTGCTGAAGCCGCTCGACGTCTTCGCCGCGTCAGGCGTGCCTAGTCCGAACAAGCTGTGCCGCGACCTGATCGAGATCGTGCCGCAGCTCGCACCGCCGCCGCCGGATGCCGCGGCGGCCAGCGCCGGGCTGGTCGATCGTCTGCAGGCCGGCGCTTCCAAGCTGATCCGCATCGAGCGGACCGACGGCACCGGGACCGACCGCGGCAGCATCGTCGCGCGCGTGACATCGGCCGCCGTGCATAATGATCTCGCATTGACCGAGCGCGAATTGAAGTCGTTGCCGCCGGCCGATCGCACCGCGGCGCAAGCCTGGCTCGCCAAGGTGGACGCGCGCCGCGCCGCGCTCGACGCGTCGCGGAAATTTGCCGACAACGCCATGGCGGCGCTCGCCACGGTCAACCAGTAAGTCTTTGCAATAGGTTCTCGATGATCCGCATCATTCTGTTCCTGCTGCTGATCGCGCTCGCTGCAGCGGGTGCGGCCTGGTTGGCCGATCAGCCCGGCGATCTCGTGCTGAATTGGGGCGGTCTGCGCCTGACATCCAAGCAGCCGATGTATCTGCTCGGCCTCGTCATCGTCGTCGCGATGGTCGCAGGCGTGATCCTGCGCGGCCTGTGGAAGATCCCGGGCCATGTCCGCCGCGGCAGGCGCGAGCGGCGCCACGCGCGCGGCCGTCACGCGATCACGCAAGGCCTGCTCGCGATCGGGCATGGCGATTCGTCGGCGGCGCGCGCGCATGCCGAAGTGGCACGGCGCCACGCCGGAGGCGATCCGCTGGCGCTGTTGCTGCACGCGCAATCGGCGCAGCTCGACGGCGACCGCGACGGCGCGCAGCGCGCCTTCCGCGCCATGGCCGAGCGCGCGGACACGCGGCTGCTCGGGCTGCGCGGCCTGTTCATCGAGGCACAGCGCGCCGACGATCCGGTTGCGGCCGTGATGATTGCCGAGGAAGCGCTGAAAATGTCGCCGTCCTCGTCTTGGGCCTCGCATGCGGTGCTCGGTTTCTGCTGCGCCAAGGGCGATTGGGCCGGAGCGCTGTCGATCATCGACAACAACCAGGCTGCCGGGTTGATCGACAAGGCGACCTATCGGCGGCAACGCGGCGTGCTGCTCGCGGCGCGTGCGCTCGAGTTCGAGACCGTCGATCGCGACCTGTCGCGCTCGAGTGCGATGGAGGCGCTGAAGCTGGCGCCGACGCTGATCCCGGCCGCGGTGCTTGCCGCCAAATTCGAAAGCGAGGCGCATCAGGTGCGCCGCGCGATGCGTATCGTCGAGACCGCGTGGCTGGCGCAGCCGCATCCCGATCTCGCCGATGCCTATTCGCATGTGCGGCTCGGCGATGCCGCGCGCCAGCGGCTGGTGCGCGTCGAGACGCTGGCGGCGAAAACGCCCGGGCATATCGAAGGTGCGCTGGCGATCGCGCGCGCCGCGATCGATGCGACCGAATTCGCCAAGGCGCGTGCGGCGCTGGAGCCGTTCACGGCGGCGCCGACGCAGCGCGTCGCGCTGTTGATGGCGGAGATCGAACGCACCGAGCATGGCGACAGCGGCCGGGCGCGGGCCTGGACCTTGCGCGCGGTGCGCGCGCTGCACGATCCGGCGTGGACCGCCGACGGCTATGTCTCCGACCGCTGGCGTCCGGTGTCGCCGGTCACCGGCCGTCTCGATGCCTTCCAATGGCAGACGCCGGTGGCGGCGCTGCCGTCCGACAAGGGCCATGCGATCGAGCCCTCGCCCTTCGAGGAGGCGATGCTGGCGCCGCGCCGGGTCGAACCGCCAAAGGAAGCGGCCAGCGAGCCGGAGGCAGCCAACCCGCCGGAGGCAGCCAACCCGCCGGAGGCAGCCAAGC
>NZ_JACMYP010000503.1 GCF_020889705.1 Bradyrhizobium altum
GCACGACTGATCGAGCGCCGCTCCGCCAAATCCGGTCCACGGCTGTCGCGCGCGCTGACCCGGCTCGGGCCCGCCTATCTCAAGCTCGGGCAATTCCTCGCCACCCGGCCCGACGTGGTTGGCGTGGCGATGGCGCGCGATCTCGAAGCCCTGCAGGACCGGCTGCCGCCATTCGCGCAGGAGGAGGCCGAAGCTGTCCTCACGCAATCGCTGGAACGGCCGCTGTCGCAGGCCTTTGTGCATCTGGGTCCGGCGGTTGCCGCAGCCTCGATCGCGCAGGTGCACCGCGCCGAGGTCGAGCGCGACGGCGTCCGGCATCAGGTTGCGGTCAAGGTGCTCCGGCCCAATGTCGCGGCGCGCTTCCGGCGCGACCTCGGCGACTTCTTCTTTGTCGCGCACAAGGCCGAAGCCCATTCCGCCGAGGCGCGGCGCTTGCGGCTGATCGAGGTCATCAACACGATGTCGCGCTCGGTCGCGATGGAGATGGACCTGCGGCTCGAGGCGGCCGCGCTGTCCGAGATGGCCGAGAACATCCGCGACGATCCGGATTTCCGCGTGCCCGCGGTGGATTGGGATCGCACCGCCCACAGCGTGCTGACGATGGAATGGATCGACGGCATCGCGCTGAACGACCACGCCCGGCTGGCGGAGGCCCAGGTCGACCTGCCGGACCTCGGCCGCAAGGTAATCCAGAGCTTCCTGCGCCACGCGCTGCGCGACGGTTTCTTCCATGCCGACATGCACCCGGGCAATCTGTTCCTCGACGAGGCCGGCCGGCTGGTCGCGGTCGATTTCGGCATCATGGGGCGGCTTGGGCTGAAGGAGCGGCGCTTCCTCGCCGAGATCCTGCTCGGCTTCATCACGCGCGACTATCGCCGCGTCGCGGAGGTGCATTTCGAGGCCGGCTATGTGCCGAGCCACCATTCGGTGGAGAATTTCGCGCAAGCGATCCGCGCCATCGGCGAGCCGATCCACAACCGCACCGCCGAGGAAATCTCGATGGCGAAGCTGTTGACGCTTCTGCTCGAGGTCACCGGGCTGTTCGACATGCAGACGCGGCCCGAACTGATCCTGCTGCAGAAGACCATGGTGGTGGTCGAGGGCGTGGCGCGCGGCTTCGATCCCAAGCTCGACATCTGGAAGATCGCAGACCCCGTGGTGCGCGAATGGATCACGCACAATCTCGGCCCGGCTGGGCGCATCCAGGGCGCGATATCGGGTGTGGGCGAGCTCAGCCGCGTCATCGCCAACCTGCCGTCGATCGCCAACCGCGCCGTCACGGTGCTCGAGCAGCTGGAGACCATGACCCGGGAGGGCCACATGCTGTCGTCGGACTCGATCGACGAGATGGCCCGCGCCGAGGCCCGCAAGGCGCGGGTGCAGACGGTTGGCCTCTGGGTCATTGCGATCGCCTCCATAGCGATCTTTTTCGCCATCCGGGCGCACTGATTGCAATGCATGCACTATGTGATAGCATCGCTATCATTCTCGTTTGAGCATGATCTCTTTCGGAAAACCGCTTCACACTTTTCCGGATCATGCTCTGGGGACACGCCATGGCCAGCCTGACCATCCGCAAACTCGACGACACGCTGAAGGCCTATCTGCGGCTCCGCTCCGCCAGGAACGGGCGCTCGGTCGAGGAGGAGATCCGGGTGATCCTCCGGGAGCTCGCAGAGGGTGGTACGGAGCCCGCGGAGGCGCCCGGCGCAGGTTCCGCGACACTGGCAGCCCCTGATCCACGGGTCGCCAGCGCGGCCGGCGAGCCCCGCGTGACCCTGATCATCGGTGGCGGGATCGCGGCTTACAAGGCGCTGGATTTGATCCGGCGGCTCAAGGAGCGGCACATCCAGGTCCGCTGTGTGCTGACCAAGGCGGCCCAGCAATTCGTGACCCCGCTGGCCGCCAGCGCGCTGTCGCATGAGCGCGTCTACACCGACCTGTTCGATGCCGAGAGCGAGTTCGACGCCGGCCATATCCGCCTGGCGCGGGACTGCGATCTGATCGTGGTGGCGCCGGCCACCGCCGACCTGATGGCCAAGATGGCGCAGGGCCACGCCAACGATCTCGCCACCGCCACGCTGCTTGCGGCCAACCGGCCGATCCTGCTGGCGCCGGCGATGAACCCGCTGATGTGGAACAATCCAGCCACCCGCCGCAACGTGCTGCAGCTCCGCCGTGACGGCGTCCACACCGTCGGCCCCAACGCTGGCGAGATGGCGGAAGCCGGCGAGGCCGGCGTCGGGCGGATGGCCGAGCCGACCGAGATCGCCGCCGCCGCCGACGCAT
>NZ_JACMYP010000504.1 GCF_020889705.1 Bradyrhizobium altum
CTGAGCCGCAGGCCAAGCCCGAGCCGGCCCCGCTGACCTCGGGCGTGATCCAGACCCAGCCGATCGCCGCGATCCCCGGCTCGGCCGAACCGATGAAGCCGGTCAAGGTGAAGACCGTGCAGGTCAAGGCCGGCCAGATCAAGCTTGCCGCCGCCGGCCCGGCACAGTCCGCGCCCCCGATCACCAGCACCATCCCGTCGCGCGGCGAAGTTCCCGAGACCTCCAATGCGATGATGGCGCGGGCTGCCGAGACCTCAAGGCCCGAGATGCCGCCGCAGCCGGCGAACTTCGGCACCGGCAACGGCATCCTCGGCGTGCTGCCGGCCTCGTCCGTCCATGCACCGGCCGCCGCCGCGGCACCGCAGGCCGTGGCCTCGATCGAACCGACGACCCGCAGCCTGCAGGCCGCGCCGCAGACCAGCGTCGTCAAGCCAGGCGCCGCGCATTCCGGCTGGATCATCCAGGTTGGCGCGCTCGAGTCCGAAGGCGAGGCCAACAAGCGCATCGACCTCGCGCGCAGTTCGGCCCGCGGCCTCCTCAGCAAGGCGGACCCGTTCACCGAGGTCGTGGCCAAGGACAATCGCAAGCTCTACCGCGCCCGCTTTGCCGGCCTCGAGCGCGATCAGGCCGAAGCGGCGTGCAAGACGCTGAAGCGTGCCGAGATCTCCTGCATCACCGTTCGCAACTGATCGACGCGATCTCTCGATTTCAAAGGGCCGGCGCCGCAAGCGCCGGCCCTTTTGCTTTGCAGGCCGCCGCGCGAACGACCGGCCTTTCCGCGCGCGGCGCGACCATGAGAACTTCTCGTCAATATTTTACGGTTAAGTTTTCCCGAAAGAACGATCGGCCACGCCGGACAGCGGCGGGCCACACGGGGCATCAATCAGAAACGGAAGGCAGCTCTCGGCTGTGGCGTCAGTAGCGTAGCCGGAGTTAGAGATGCGTGCGAAGCAGAGTATCCTTGGCCTCGTTCACACGGGCAGCGAGATACGTCGAGCCCCCCTGGTCGGGATGGAGTTTCTTCATCAGGGCGCGGTGAGCCCGGCCGATGTCGTCACGCGACGCTCCCGGCTGCAGGCCAAGGATCTGATAGGCCTCCTCGTTCGTCATTTTGCCACTCGTCGCCGCGCGGCGCTGCCCCCCTGTCCGGTCGCCCTGTGCGTCCTGACGCCAGGCGGGAAAGCGGCGGTCCAGATAGCTTTCAAGTAGCGCGACGCTTTCGGCGTCGAAGCTCGGGACCATCGCCAGAAGCTGCGACAGGTCGAACTCGTCGAGCATGTGGCCGGCCTGCGGTCCCGCCACGATCTGGCCCTTGAGCACGCCGCTGTCGTGATCGAGGCTCATGTCGAGATATTGCGAGCGCACCCGCGAGCTTTGTCCCTGATTGCGCGAACCGCCGAACATGCCGCCGAAATTGGGAAAGCCGGTGCTCCCGAACGGCGACCAGCCGAGCAATCCGGCGCCGAAGATGCCGAGCGGGATTGCGACCGCCAGTTCGCCCCGCACGCCGGTGAAGGCCGCAACGGCAAGCGCGAACACCCCGCCCACGATCTTGATCGCACGCGCAAGCACGGCCGGATTGGCCGCACGAAACATCTGCAGTGCGGAATAAAGGATGACAACGGCGACGACGCCGGCGATCAGGGTTGGCATGCGCGGAATATAGGCGGCCCGGCGACAAAAAGCATGCGAAGCTTCGTCTCACTGGAGCGTGAAGCGCCCTCGCGTGGCGCCGCCCCCTTCTATTGAGTAGCTTGCGGCAACCGCGCTGGAGGAAGCTCGATGGCGATTGACGGACTGATCAGCCTTCGCAGCCATGTCGGGCCGAAGCAAACGGCCGACCGGCTCAAGGCCGAACTGCAGGCGCGCGGCCTGACCTTGTTCGCGCAGATCGATCATGCCGCGGGCGCCGCCGGCGCCGGTCTTGCGCTGCGTCCGACCGAGCTGTTCGTGTTTGGCAACGCGAAGGGCGGCACGCCGCTGATGCAGGCTGCGCAGACCATCGGGATCGATCTGCCGCTCAAGGCGCTGGTCTGGCAGGACGAAGCCGGCGACTGCTGGCTCTCCTACAATGATCCGGCCTGGCTCGCCGAACGGCACGGCGTCGCGGAAGCGACCGGACAGGTCACAGCCAACATGTCGGCGCTGCTCGCCGCGATTGCCAAAGCCGTGACGTCGGGCGGAGCCTGACCCCCAGGCGGCCTATTTCATCTGGCCGATCAGCCTGGCCGCGCCGCTCGTCGTCTTCGCCAGTTGCAGCAGCGCCTCGCGGC
>NZ_JACMYP010000505.1 GCF_020889705.1 Bradyrhizobium altum
CGAAGGCGCGGCGGCCATCGAGACGCCCGAATGGCAAGGTGCCAGCCACGTCTCAGCGCCCCGTGAAGACAGGCTTGCGCCGCTCGATCACGGCGGCGAGCCCTTCGCGCGCGTCGGCCATTCCCGAGAGCTCGGCCACGGTGCGCGCCTCTTCCGACAGGCACTGCTCGATGCTGGTGCCCGTGCCGGCCCAGACCAGCCGTTTGGTCGCCGCCAGCGCCTTCGGCGCCCCAGCCGCGAGCTCGCGCGCCAACGCGAGCGATGCGTCAGCGAGCTCGGCATCGGGCACGACCTTGGTGACGATGCCCATCTGCAGGGCTTCCGCAGCCGGGATCACCGGATTGGTCAGCAGAATCGACATCGCTCGCCGCAGACCGACCAGCCGCGACAGCGTGACGGAAACGCCGGCATCCGGCGCCATCGCCACCCGCGTCGCACCGGCGAGGAATTTTGCCGACTCCGCCGCGATCACGATATCCGACGCACAGACCAGACCGAAGCCGCCGCCGCCCGCCGCAAAACCCTGCACCGAGGCGATGATCGGCGCCTCCAGCCGCAGCAATCCGGTCACTGCATTCTGCAGATACGCGGTGGCTTGGCGGATGTAGTCGGGCAGCTTCTCGCCCTTGGAGGCAAAGGCGCGGACATCGCCGCCCGCACAGAAATTGGTGCCCTCGCCGCTCAGGACCACGACACGAAGGTCGGGATGGCCGTGACACACCATGATGGCGTCGCACAGCGCGCTCAGGAGTTCGGCGCTCATGCCGTTGGCCGCATCGGGGCGGTTGAGCCGCAGCAGCGCGATGCCGTCGGTGATGTCGAGCAGGACGAGACCCTTGTCGATCATGGCGAGACCTTCCCTAAAGCATGATCCGGAAAAGTGTGAAGCGGTTTTCCGGACAGATCATGCGCAAACAATTTTCTAAAGCGCGATGAAGTCATCGCGCGTTAGACCAGGAATGACAGCGTGTAGATCGCCTTGTCGTTGTTGACGAGGATGACCTTCTTGCTGGCCATCCGCAATTCGCCATCGACATGACGCAGCCGGTATTCGTTGCGCGCCGCCCACAGCGTGTCGTCGCGCAGGCTCGACTCGAAGATCAGGCTGTTGCTGGCGACCGCGATGTCGCCATTGTCCGGCTGCTCGTCCATCAATTCGATGTTGGAGATCAGCCGGCGCAGGTTCGACTGCGGTGTCTGGGTGAAATGCTTGCCGGTCATCAACTGGCGGACGCGCAGCGCGATCCGCGAGCGGTTGTCGTAGATGATCGACATCTGCCGCTCCGGATCGATGTCGGCGCCGTTGGCCGGCACCCAATAGGCGCCGTCGTCGGTCCAGAGCTTTTCCCAGGCCTCGTATTGATGCTCGTCCTGCAACCGCGCCTCGCGATAGAGGAAAGCGGTGATGGCGCTCATCAATGTGGCGCTGCTCTCGCGCGACAGCATCAGGCGGGCTCCATCAGCTTGCGATAGTGGGTCCAGATGCCGCGCGACGGCACCTCGTCGGTGACGTGGCCGACCGTGAAGCCGAGCTCGTCCTGCCGCTGGCGCTTCTCGCCACGGCCGAGGAAAATCCATTCCGGATTGCGCGCCTGCACGCCGCGATGGCAGCGCTCGTACATTTCGGAATCATCCGCAAGCAGGAAGCCGGCCGGGCCGACCGAGCCCATGGTCTGCTGGCGCAGCCGGCGGTTCAGATCGGGCGCGCCCTTGAACTGCAGCGCAGTGACATGCTGCACGCTGTCGTCGACGCCGAGCGGCTGGATCACGAACATCTGGATCTCGGCGATGAACAGGTTCGGAAAAATCATCACATGCGGCGTGCCGTCGATCATGATCTCGCGCGCCGCGGTGTCGCCATAGGCGGCCTTCATGCGCGCGGTATAGTCGGGCAGCCGTTCCTCGCTGGTGCCGAACCAGCTCATCGGCGCATCGCGCTTGCGAAACTCGGGCCGCAGGTCGATCTCGGTATGGCCGTTGCCGTAGTCACGCGTCAGCGCGGTCGAGGCGCCGCCATAGAGCTTGCCGATCATGCTGTCGGCAACGCCGAAGATCGACGTGTGCACGAAGGCCGGGTGATAGCCGTCGCACTCGTTCTCCAGGATGAACTTCCAGTTCGCTTTGACGCGATGCTTGAGGAAACCCGCGGTGATCTCGACCTCGCCCTCGGGCGACGTGCGCACCAGCCGATCGATGGTCTCGGCGGCGCCG
>NZ_JACMYP010000506.1 GCF_020889705.1 Bradyrhizobium altum
GCCAGGACCCATGACCACCGCATTTGATTGTGAACGGGATCGTGGCTCCAGCGTCGGGCAGCGGCTGATACTTGGGGTAGTGGGTCCGGCTTTCGCCAGGACGACGTGGATGGTTCTCGCGTGATACGACGCACCGTCATTGCGTACTTCATCTCGGCGTCATCGCCCGTCATTCCGGGGCAGCCCCAACGGGTCGCGCGAACGCGCGCCCGATGACAGGCTCCGGGCTGAGCCCGGAATCCATTGAACCGCAGAACAAGTGGTGGAATGGATTCCGGGCTCTCGCTTCGCGAGCCGCGGAATGACGAGCTGCGGTTAGCGAAGCGTAACCCGCCGCCCTTCTGCGAATGATGACGGAGTGTTGGTGGGTTACGCCTTCGGCTAACCCACCCTACGGCTACGACTCTTTCGTCAGGTCAAATGCCTGACGATCGCAAGCCCGGCGAACAGACCCGTGATCGACAACGCAACCGAACCCGCGACATACAGCGCCGCAAGGCCGAGTTCGCCACGCTCATAGAGCACCGCGGTGTCCAGCGAGAAGGCGGAGAAGGTGGTGTAGCCGCCGAGGATGCCGGTCATCAGGAACAGCCGCCAGGGCTGCGAGGCCTCGCCCTTGAAGGCGAGATAGCCGGCGATCAGGCCCATCACGGTCGAGCCCGTGACGTTGATGATGAAGGTGCCGTAGGGAAACGCGGTGCCGATACAGCGCGCGCAGGTGACATTGATCAGCTGCCGCAGCGTTGCGCCGAGGCCGCCGCCGAAGAAGACGAGGAGATAGCTTGCCGCGTTACCCACCAATGCCCCTGCTGGTGTGTCGAGAAGCTCACAATACGCGCCGCTCAAAAGCTCACCCTCCCCTGGAGGGGGAGGGTCGGTTCGCATGAAGCGAAGCGGAATGCGAAACGCGGTGGCGTGATCTCTCAACACGGACAGTGTCGCGCGTGGATAGACCGTCACCCCCACCCCGCCGCTCATTTCATTCGCGTCGACCCTCCCCCTCCAGGGGAGGGTAAGAGGGTCGAGCCGAATTGCGATCTGCGCTCAGCCGGCCTTGCCGAACAGTTCGTCGACGCAATCCCAGTTGACGAGGCTGTCGACGAACGCCTTCAGATAGTCCGGACGGCGATTGCGGTAGTCGATGTAGTAGGAGTGCTCCCAGACGTCGACGCCGAGGATCGGCACCGCGCCATGGACCAGCGGGTTCTCGCCGTTCGGGGTCTTGGCGATCTCGAGCTTGCCGCCCTTGACCTGCAGCCAGGCCCAGCCGGAGCCGAACTGGCCGACGCCGGCGGCGGCGAAGTCGGTCTTGAACTTCTCGAAGCCGCCGAGATCCTCGTTGATCTTCTTCTCGAGCCGGCCGGGCAGCTTGCTGCCGCCGCCATTCGGCTTCATCCACTTCCAGAAGTGGATGTGGTTGTAGTGCTGACCGGCATTGTTGAAGACGGCCGCGTTCTTGCCGAACGAGGTCTTCACGATCTCCTCGAGGGACTTGCCTTCGAATTCGGTCCCCTTGATTGCGTTGTTGCCGTTCGTGACGTAGGCCTGGTGATGCTTGTCGTGGTGAAACTCCAGCGTTTCCTTGGACATGTAGGGCGCAAGGGCGTCGTGGGCGTAGGGCAGATCGGGTAGCGTGAAGGTCATGGGGTAATGTCCAACAGAGGGTGGGAGACTACACTTAACGGGTCCCCCTTATAGAAGGTTCCACGGCGGAGAAACACCGCATTTTCAGATCGTGTATGACAGATCGGCGCAGCCGAGGACCAAGACCAGGGACTTGAGACGATGAGCATCGAAATCGACATTCTCAACGGAGATGCGTCGTGGCGGCGCGCCGAGCCGCTGCTCCGAGCGGTTTGGAGCCCGGATATCATGGAGAACAAGCCATGGGCAGACATCAAATGGGCTCACGCGGATTTGCGCGTGTTTCTCGACGCGCCCGACGATAGCGGGCTCGCCTGCCACGTCGGTATCTATTTCCGGACCATCACCTGGAATGGCCACAAGGTGCATGTCGGCGGCATCGGCGGGGTTGCGACCCGCGAGGACTGCCGCCGGCGCGGCTATGCGTCGCTCGCGTTAGATGCCGCCGTGCACACCATTCGTGCCAATGACGCGGTGAAATTTGCAATCTTATTCTGCGAGCCGCACAGTTTCGCATTCTACCAGTCGCGCGGCTGGCATCCCTTCGCCGGC
>NZ_JACMYP010000507.1 GCF_020889705.1 Bradyrhizobium altum
GCTCGCGCTCGTGGTCAAGAAGGCAGCCGATGCCGATGGCGTCAGTGACGCGTCCATCAAGGACCACCTCAAGGCGTTCGCCGACAAGGGCGTCATATCGAAATACGGAATTCCCGGGCAGATCCTGTTCATCGACAGCATTCCCAAGACCAGCGTCGGCAAGATCAACAAGAAGGAACTGCGCGAGCGATACGGCGACATGTAACGGTTCGGACGCGACTACGAAAAGACCAGGGAGGAAGATATGGGCAACCTCACCCTTGCCGGATTGAACGAGAAAATCGGACACGAGCTCGGCATGTCCGACTGGGTCACGATAGACCAGCAGCGCATCGACACCTTTGCGGCCTGCACCGGCGATCATCAATGGATTCATGTCGACGTGGAAAGGGCGAAACGGGAGAGTCCGTTCCGTGGTCCGATCGCGCACGGCTATCTGACGCTCGCGATGGTGGCGTCGCTGGCGATGGAAGTCGGGATCATCCCGACCGACGCCGCGGCCGGGCTGAACTATGGCATCGACAAGGTCCGCTTCCTGGCGCCGGTGCCGGCCGGTGCGCGCGTGAGGCTGCGCGTCGTGCTCGCCGGGATCGAGCCGAGGGAAGGCGGACAGGTGATCATGAAGACCCAGAACACGCTGGACGTTGAGGGGTCCGAGAAACCCGCGTTGATAGCTGAAACGTTGGCGCTTCTGATTCCCGCCAAGATTCCTGCCAAGGGAGCGTGACAGCAATGAGCACGGAAGATCGCAGCCCGGCCTCGTCGGCATCGGAAATGTCCGAGGCGGCATCCAAAAACACGCTGGCGCTCAATCCACTGGTTGGCATCCGGGGCCAGGACCTGGTCGACAGCGCCGGCATCCTGTTTAAGGCGGTCATGAATGAACCGAAGGTCGCAACCGAACAGTGGCTTTCGTTCGTTGGTGAACTCGGCTCCATCGCCGCCGGTAAATCCGAACGAGCGCCGAAGGCCGGCGACCGGCGGTTTTCGGACCCGACATGGAAGGAGAGCTCGTTGCACTCCGGCCTGCTCAAGGCCTATCTGGCGTGGGGCGAAGCTGTTAACGGCTTGGTCGACAAGACCAGCCTCAGCGACATCGACAAGGCGCGTGCGCACCTGATCACGGAAATCCTGATCGATGCCGTCGCACCGACCAACACGATGCTGACCAATCCGGCCGCGGTACGCAAGTTTCTCGACACTGGCGGCCAAAGCATGTGGCATGGATTGAAGAATTACTTCGACGATCTCTCGCACAATCGCGGCATGCCGTCGATGGTGGACACGAGCGCCTTCAAGGTCGGCGAGAATCTTGCGGTGACACCCGGCGCGGTCGTGCTGCGCAACGAGTTGCTGGAGTTGATCCAGTACACGCCGATGACGCCGACCGTCCGGAAGCGGCCGCTGCTGGTGACGCCGCCACAGATCAACAAGTACTACGCGCTCGATCTTTCGCCGGACAAGAGCATGGTTCGCTTCCTGCTCGAGAACGGAATCCAGACCTTTGCCGTCAGCTGGCGCAACCCGACTGCGGCTCATCGCGACTGGGGACTGGACACGTACGTCGCTGCGCTCGACGAGGCGGTAGACGCGGCGCGCGAGATCTCCGGCAGCGACGACATCTCCATGATGGGATCATGCTCCGGCGGCATCACATCGACCGCCTATTTCGCGACCCTGGGCAGCGCGGCCGAGAAGAAGATCAAGAACCTGGTGCTGGCGGTTTGCCTGCTGGATCCCAACTCGGCCGAGGAGAGCACCTTCGGCTGCCTGATGACGCCTGAAACCATGCGCGCGGCCAAGGAGGTTTCACGGCTGCGCGGCATCGTCGACGGCCACGAACTGGCGCGGATGTTCGCCTGGATGCGGCCGAACGACCTGATTTGGAACTACTGGGTGAACAACTACCTGCTCGGCAACCAGCCGCCGGCCTTCGACATCCTTTACTGGAACGCCGACACGACCCGGCTTCCGGCTGCGCTGCATGGCGACTATCTCGATCTCTATTTCTCCAATCCGTTCGTCAACGCCGGCAAGCTCACACTGAACGACAAGACCGTCGATATGAGTAAGGTCAAGGCCGACAGCTATGTCGTCGCC
>NZ_JACMYP010000508.1 GCF_020889705.1 Bradyrhizobium altum
CGGTGATCGCCTTCGAGGACCATCTGTCCGGCAAGCGATTGCTGAATGTGCTGGGTAAGCGGCTCGGTCGGTACGGGCTTCAACTCCATCCGACCAAGACGCGCTTCGTAGACTTCCGGTTCAAACGCCCCGGTGGGCGTCATCCCGCGACGGCGGGGACCACATTCAACTTCCTTGGCTTCACCCATGTATGGGGTCAATCGAGGAAGGGTAAGAATGTCGTCCGACAAATAACGGCAAAAGACCGTTATGCCCGCGCGCTGGCTTCCGTGACGGAATGGTGTCGGCTCAACCTGCATCGTCCGTTCCGGGAACAGCACGCGCACTTGTCGCGGGTGATCCGGGGGCACTGCGCCTACTACGGCATCTCCGGCAACGGCCGACGGATCAGATGGTATCACCACCAGCTCACGCGGATATGGAAGAAATGGCTCGCACGGCGTGGTCGCCACAGCAATCTGCCGTGGTCGCGCTTCCGGGCCATGCTCGCGCGACACCCGCTGCCGACAGCCAAGATCGTCCACCAATATGCCGTCTCGTGAGCGAAGCTTACGCGTGAAGAACCGCATGCGGGTAATCCGCTCGCCCGGGTCTGTGAGGGGCGGGGATGGCAACATCCCCGCCTACTCGGCAGAAGGCGAACTCGACCTCGCCACGTTCGGCAAGTTTTGGGTAGGCGCCATAGCCGATGGAGTGGACGCCCCCCGACGGCATCGATTGTGCCAAGATGTGGGTGTTTAAACCCGGTAAGGAGGACGTCCGTGGACGAGGTTAGCATCATTGGTTTGGATTTGGCCAAGAACGTGTTCCAGCTCCATGGCGCAGGGCAGGATGGGAGGACCGTTCTGCGCAAGAAGCTCAACCGCAGCAGATTGCTTGAGTTTTTCGCCAGGTTGCCAAGGTGCGTGGTCGCCATGGAGGCCTGCGCCAGCGCCCATTATTGGGGACGGGAGATCGGTAAGTTCGGCCACGATGTCCGGCTGATCCATCCCTCCTACGTTAAGCCGTTCGTTAAGCGTCAGAAGAACGATGCAGCGGATGCGGAAGCAATCGCCGAAGCCGCGTCTCGACCAACGATGCGCTTTGTCGGCGTCAAGAGCGCCGCGAAGCAAGCCTCTTCCATGGCGTTCAAGGTTCGTGATCTCCTGGTTCGACAGCGCACACAGGCGATTAATGCTTTGCGCGGGCATCTTGCGGAATACGGTTTGATCGTGGCTCAGGGCGTGAGACACATCCCCCGATTGGATGAACTCCTGGCAACATATCCGGACCTGCCCGATCTGGCCCGCGGCCTTTGCCAGAATCTCTTGAAGCATGTGGAGTCTCTGTCGGAGCAGATTGCAGAGCTGGAGAAGGGGCTACGGGTGCGCGCGAGACAGGACAAGGTCGCCTCTCGCTTGATGACCATTCCGGGGATCGGCGCAATCTGCGCTACAGCGATAGAGGCCTTGGCGCCGTCGGCGGAGACCTTTTCCAAGGGGCGCGATTTTGCGGCCTGGATTGGTCTTACACCTAAACAGAATTCTTCCGGAGGCAAGGATAGGCTGGGCAAAATCTCCAGGATGGGCCGGCGAGATCTCCGACGCCTCCTTGTGCTTGGCGCGACCGCCGTCGTGCGATGGGCAAGACGCTACGGATCACCAGCAGGATCATGGCTGGCGAGAATGCTCTCGAAGAAGCCACCAAAGCTGATCGCGGTCGCTCTAGCGAACAAAATGGCGCGTATCGCCTGGGCCCTGATGGTCGCGCGCCATGGAAAACTGCCCCCTCATATTGCCTCAGATGGTCCGCGGTGGCGCTTACCAAGCTCCCGCGTCTGGCGCTGCTTGAACGCAAGGCCAGAAGCCGAGAGACGTCGGGAATGTGGTGAGGTCTAACGGAGGGTTATGGGCAATCGGTCAGGGACTGGGATTGGAAGAATCGACAGGTGGATGAGTGCCAGCGAGCACGCGTAGCCGAATTGGATCCAATCCACCATTCCATAAGGGCCCGCGACGTGTCGAGGTCGCATCACGAGGCCGAACACACGTCAGCACCCGACCACATGCCTGTTCCGAAGTTATATTTTGCTTGCATTTACTGAGGCGTCCACACACGGC
>NZ_JACMYP010000509.1 GCF_020889705.1 Bradyrhizobium altum
AGCGACGACATAGCTGTCGGCCTTGACCTTGCTCATGTCGACGATCTTGTCGTTCAGCGTGAGCTTGCCGGCGTTGACGAACGGATTGGTGAAATAGAGATCGAGATAGTCGCCATGCAGCGCCGCCGGAAGTCGGGTTGTGTCGGCATTCCAGTAGAGGATGTCGAAGGCTGGTGGCTGGTTGCCGAGCAGGTAGTTATTCACCCAGTAGTTCCAGATCAGGTCGTTGGGCCGCATCCAGGCGAACATCCGCGCCAGCTCGTGGCCATCGACAATGCCGCGCAACTGCGACGTCGCCTTGGCCGCGCGCATGGTCTCCGGCGTCATCAGGCAGCCGAACGTGCTCTCCTCGGCCGAATTGGGATCGAGCAGGCAGACCGCCAGCACCAAATTCTTGATCTTCTTCTCAGTGGCGCTGCCGAGCGTCGCGAAATAAGCCGTCGAGGTGATGCCGCCGGAGCAGGATCCCATCATCGAGATGTCCGCGCTGCCGGAAATCTCGCGCGCCGCGTCGACCGCCTCGTCGAGCGCCGCGACATAGGTGTCGAGCCCCCAGTCGCGATGCGCCGCGGTCGGGTTGCGCCAGCTCACGGCAAAGACCTGGAAGCCGCTCTCCAGCAGGAAGCGAACCATGCTCTTGTCCGGCGACAGGTCGAGCGCGTAGTACTTGTTGATCTGCGGCGGCGTGATCAAAAGCGGCCGCTTCCTGACCGTCGGCGTCGTCGGGGTGTACTGGATCAACTCGATCAGCTCGTTGCGGAAGATCACCGCACCCGGCGTGGTCGCGAGGTTCTCGCCGACCTTGAACGCGCTCATGTCGACCATCGACGGCATGCCGCGATTCTGCGTCAGGTCGCCGATGTAATTCTTCAGGCCGCTCCACAGGCTCTGCCCGCCGGTGTCGATGAACTTGCGGACCGCCGCCGGGTTGGTGAGCATCGTGTTGGTCGGCGCGACCGCATCGATCAGGATATCCGTGATCAGATGCGCGCGCTGCTTGTCGATGTCGCTGAGGCTGGTCTTGCCGACCAGCCCGTTGACCGCCTCGCCCCACGCCAGATAGGCCTTGAGCAGGCCGGAGTGCAGCGAGCTCTCCTTCCAGGTCGGATCGGCAAACCGCTTGTCGCCGGCCTTCGGCGCGCGCTCCGACTTGCCGGCGGCGATCGAGCCGAGCTCGCCGACGAAAGACAGCCACTGCTCGGTCGCGACCTTCGGCTCGTTGATGACCGCCTTGAACAGGATGCCGGCGCCCTCGACCAGGTCCTGCCCCTGGATGCCGACCAGCGGATTGAGTGCCAGCGTATTCCTCGACGCCGCCTCGGACATGTCAGACGCCGAGGACTCCGGACTGCGATTTTCCGTGCTCATTGCTTTGCTCCTGCCGCGGGGATCAGAAGGGCCAGCGTTTCGGCGATCAGCGCCGGCTTCTCCGATCCTTCGACCTCCAGCGTGTTCAGGGTTTTCATGATCACCTGGCCACCGTCCCTCGGCTCAACGCCGGACAGCACGACCCGCAGCCGCACCCGCGCGCCTGATGGCACCGGCGTCAGGAAGCGCACCTTGTCGACCCCATAGTTCAACCCGGCGGCGGCATCGCGCGGGATGATGCCGACCTGCATCGCCAGCGGGGCCACCATCGCCAGCGTCAGATAGCCATGCGCGATCGGACCGCGGAACGGACTCTCCCGTTTCGCGCGTTCGACATCGACGTGAATCCATTGATGGTCGCCGGTGCAGGCCGCAAAATTATCGATACGCTGCTGATCGATCGCGACCCAGTCGGAAAGTCCGAGCTCCTTGCCAACATGCTCGCCGAGGCCGGCCAAAGTGAGGTTGCTCATGATGTCGTCCTCCTCGATCCATTCTTGGCTGTGTTGAGCCGTCACATGTCGCCGTACAGCTCGCGCAGCTCCTTCTTGTTGATCTTGCCGACGCTGGTCTTGGGAATGCTGTCGATGAACAGGATCTTGCCGGGGATGCCGTATTTCGAGATCACGCCCTTGTCGGCGAACAGCTTGAGATGGTCCTTGATGGCCTCGTCGCTGAGGCCGTCAGCACCGGACGGTTTCTTGACCACGAGCGCGAGT
>NZ_JACMYP010000510.1 GCF_020889705.1 Bradyrhizobium altum
GGGCTCGGACGAGGCTGGTTCGGACGATGGAGGCGGATTGGCGGGCGCCTTGCGCGCGCACTTAAGTGCGCGGCTGCCGGATTACATGGTGCCGGCTGCGTTCGTGCCGATCGCGGCGCTGCCGCTGACGCCGAACGGCAAGCTCGACCGCAAGGCACTGCCAGCGCCGGCCGATGAGGCCTATGCGCTGGCAGCCTATGAGGCGCCGCGCGGCGCGATCGAGACGGCGCTGGCAGAGATCTGGGCGGAGCTTCTCGGGGTCGAGCGGGTCGGACGCCACGACAACTTCTTCGAGCTCGGCGGTCACTCGCTGCTGGCCGTGCAGGTGCTGGAGCGGCTGCGGCGGCTGTCGCTCGGAGTGGAGGTACGCACCTTGTTCGCCACGCCAGTGCTGGCCGATCTTGCCGCAAGCCTTGGCCGTCCTCATGAGGTGGCGGTGCCTGCCAGCCTGATCACCGAGCAGAGTACGGCGATCACGCCGCAGATGCTGCCGCTGATCGAGCTGGCCCAGCCGGAGATCGATCGGATCGTCGCCACGGTGCCCGGCGGCGTCGGCAACATCCAGGAGATTTACGGCTTGTCGCCGCTGCAAGACGGCATCCTGTTCCATCATCTGCTAGCCAGCCGGGGCGATCCCTACCTGATGGTGTCGCAGGTGGCGTTTGCCGAGCGTGACCTGTTGGAGCGTTACCTTGGTGCGGTTCAGCAGGTGGTGGATCGGCACGACATCCTGCGCACGGCCTTTGTCTGGGAGGGACTGTCGAGCCCGGCCCAGGTGGTGTGGCGTCGTGCGTCGCTGGAGGTGAGCGAGGTCGAGCTGGATGGCTGTGAAAGTTCCGGCGCCGATGAGCTCCGGCGCCGGTTCGATCCGCGCCGGCAGCGCATCGACGTTGGCCGGCCGCCCTTGTTGCGGTTTGTGATAGCGCGCGAGTCCGGCGGCGGGCGCTGGCTGCTGCTGGAGCTGCAGCACCATTTGATCGGCGATCACACGACGCTGGAAGTGATGCATGCCGAGGTGCGCGCCGTGCTGGAGGGACGCGGGCATGAGTTGTCAGCGCCGCAGCCGTTCCGCAATCTGGTCGTGCAGACGCGGCTGGGCGTGAGTGCGGAAGCGCACGAAGAGTTCTTCCGGGGGATGCTGGCCGACATCGACGAGCCGACCATCCCGTTTGGGCTGAGCGAAGTGCGCGGTGACGGCACCGGGGTGGACGAGGCGCGGCGGACGCTGCCGCATTCGCTCAACGAGCGGCTGCGGGAACAGGCGCGGCGGCTAGGGGTAAGCGTGGCCAGCCTTTGCCATCTGGCCTGGGGCCAGGTGGTGGCGCGCAGCAGCGGGCGAGAGCAGGTGGTGTTTGGCACGGTGCTGTTCGGCCGCATGCATGCGGGTGTGGGCACCGACCGCGCAATGGGCCTGTTCATCAACACCCTGCCTGTGCGGCTTGACCTGGACGGAACCGGGGTCGCGGCAAGCGTGCGGAGCACGCATGCACGGCTTTCCGAGCTGCTGGCGCACGAGCATGCCTCGCTGGCGCTGGCGCAACGCTGCAGCGGCGTTGCGGCGCCGGCGCCGCTGTTCAGCGCGTTGTTGAACTACCGTCACAACACGCCGGTGGCTGTCCCCGGCTCTGGGACGGATGATGTCCTGTCGGGTATGGAATGGTTGGGCGGGGAGGAACGCACCAACTATCCGCTGACCCTGTCGGTGGAGGATTTTGGCGAGGCGCTAGGCCTGACGGTGCAGGTGGCGGAGCCTATCTCTGCGGATCGGGTCTGCGGCTACATGCAGCGGGCGCTCGAGCAACTGGCGGAGGCGCTGGAGCATGCCCCCAACACGCCGGTGCGCGAGCTCGACATCCTGCCGGCCGAGGAGCGCAGCTATTTGCTGGAGGAGTTGAACCGGACGGCGGCGCCTTATCCGTCGGAGCGATGCATCCATGAGCTGTTCGAGGCGCAGGTGCAAAAGGCGCCGGAGGCGGTGGCGCTGATCTGCGAAGACGAGCGGCTGAGCTATGGTGAGCTCAACGCACGGGCCAACCGGCTGGCGCACCACCTGATCGCCCTCGGGGTCAAGCCGGACCAA
>NZ_JACMYP010000511.1 GCF_020889705.1 Bradyrhizobium altum
AGCACGCTGGCCGGCGCATCCACCGAGGCCACCGATCTGGTCCGCACGCTGGCGGCCGACATGGAGCGATCGCTCTCGATGGCCGGCTCCGCCACCGCGGAATCGATCACATCAGGCGCGCGTGAAGCCCAGAGCATGCTGGTCAATGCATCGACCGAGTCTGCGACAAAGGTGACGGCGCTTGCCGCCGATATCCAGCGCGCGCTGTCGATGGCCGGTTCCGGCACCGTCGAGGTGCTGACGGCCGGCGCTCGCGAGGCACAGAACACCCTCGTCACCGCGTCGACCGAAGCGGCCAACCACGTCAAGTCGCTGGCAGCCGATGTCGAGCGCACCCTGACGTCGGTCGGCACCAACACCGCCCAGACGATCCTCGGCAGCGCCCGCGATGCCCAGAACTCGTTCGTGGCAACGTCCAACGAGGCCGCAACCCAGATCCGCGCCATCTCGGTCGAGATCGAGCACTCGCTGACCACGACCAGCGCGGAGACTGCACAGACCATCCTGGGCAGCGCCCGCGAGGCCCAGAGCTCGTTTGCGGCGACCTCCGCCGATGCCGCCGCCCAGATCCGCACGCTCTCGACCGATATCGAGCGCGCGCTGGGTTCGGTCACGGCCAAGACCACCGACAACATCCAGACCTCTGCGCAGAACGCACAGGCCGCGCTGATCAACATGTCCAACGAGGTCTCGACCAAGGTCAAGACGACCTCCGCCGACATCGAACGTTCGGTGCTGTCCGCTTCCAGCGCATTCGGCTCGGCGATGACCGGCAAGACCGACGAGATCGTCACCTATGTGCAGCAGCAGACCGAGCGGCTGTCGCAGATGGTCGACGGCCGCCGCGGCTCGCTGGTTGAGGCGCTGACCGCCAAGACCACGCAGCTGTCGAACGACATGGATCGCGCCACCGCGGACGCGCTGAAGGCAATCGAAACCCGCGGCCTCGCCTTCTCGCAGTCGATGGCGGCGCACGGCGGCGATGTCGCGCGCAACATCACCTCGGCCGGCGATCAGGCGACCGGTGCGGTGGCGAAGTCGCTCAAGGAGCTCGAGCAGGCCTCGCGCGCGGCGATCGACCAGTCGCGCCAGGTCTCGATCTCGGCCGTCACGGAAATGCAGGAGACCAGCAAGATCCTGCGCACCGATACGGTGGCGCTGTTCGAGCGGCTGCGCGAGGGCAACATCCTGCTGCAGGAAGTGTTGACCGGCGCCCACGACAACCTCAACTCGCTGGAGCGCGCGCTGGTGACCCGCGTGGCCGACTTCGTGTCCGCCATGAACGACGTCACCTCGCGCAACGGCGTGGCGACCCAGACGCTGGAAGACCAGCTCACGGTGTTCAACAGCAAGACCGGCAAGGCGCTGGAAGATCTCGGCGCGCTGTCGAGCCAGTTCGAGACCCATGGCAAGGCGCTGATCGAGGCGGCTGCCGTGGTCGAGCAGGCCAACCGCTCGACGACGGCCTCCGTCAGCGAGCGCAAGTCGGCGCTGGAATCGCTGGTCACGACCATCGACCTGCGCACCACCGATCTCGACCAGCGGCTGTCGCGCTTCACCGGGCTGCTCGATGAATCGCTCGGCGCGGCCGAGGAACGCGCCCGCGACATCGCGCGCGTGGTGGCGGAGACCGCAGGCGCCGGTTCGGCTGCGATCAGCAGGCAGTTCGAGGCGGTGCGCCAAGCGGCCGAGAACGAGCGCCAGCAGACCGTCGACGCGATGAGCGACCTCTACCAGCAGAGCAACGCCGAGACCGATGCGATGTTCAAGGAATCGACGGAGAAGTTCTCCGCGATGGTCACGGCGATGAAGCAGATGGCAAGCGAGATGCACAGCGAGCTCGAGGCCACGCGCAACGAGCTGCGCCGCGGCGTGCTGGAAATGCCGCAGGAGGCCGCCGAAAACACCGCGCAGATGCGCAAGGTGATCGTCGACCAGATCGAGGCCCTGGCCGAGCTGAACCGCATCGTCGCCCATCACGGCCGCGGGCTCGACGTGGTCTCGTCCAACCGCGCCAGCGTCCGCCACGAGGAGCCGGTGATGGCTGCCGTCGGCGGCCGCGGCGACGTGCGCATGCGCG
>NZ_JACMYP010000512.1 GCF_020889705.1 Bradyrhizobium altum
CGCGATCGCGGCGGCCGGCGCGGCGGCGACCGAAGACAGTATCGCGCGCATGCGCGCGGCCGAAGATCCGGAACTGCTGACCTAAGCCGGCGGGCTCCTGCCGTCAGGCAACCGGGTCGGCGTCGGCGGACACCACCAGCAGTTCCTTGGATTTGCGCGCGATCAGTCGCCCAAGGTCGCCCTGCTTGTAGGTCTCGACGAACTTGATGGCGAAGCCGTTCGGCAGATGCCGGACCACGCGGCCGACGCAGGCGCCGATCGCCAGCGGCATGCCGACCGGCGGCTGCAGCTCGGAGGACACCGCCGCGCCCGACAGCGACACGTCGATGATGAAGCAGCTCTGCATGGTGCCGTCCGCCAGCGTCAGCATGGCATGCGGCGCGACGGGCACAAAACGTGGATTGTTGCGCGCCTCGCGGACGCTCGGATCCTTCTGCTTCTTCTCGATCCAGGTCAGCTTGTCGGCGAACTTCTCGCGCCTGGCATGCGTCATCTCGAGCTCGAGCAGGAAGCTGCCGCTCATCGTGTCGGTGATGCAGCCCTCGAACTTGCCGAACTCCTCGAAATACGAGGTGAGCCGGTCGCCGACCTTGCCGACGACGGGCACGTCCACGATCATCCGGAACGGCGAGACGCGCGTGGTGCGGCAGGCGAAGGTGCGCAGCTTGCCCTGCGCATCGTACCAGTTCGGCAGCGTGTAGCTGCCGTTGACGATGATCCTGACCGCGCGTTGCTTGAGAAACTTTTCGACAGACACGACTGGACCTCGCCCGAGGCGATCTGAGTGCACGGAGGTCTGGGGTTGACCGACATCCGTGGTCGGTCTGGTGGCGGGGACATCCGTTACCGACGCGATTGCAGCGGGAAGGCCGCGGGTTGCGTCCCAGCGCGCCGCACATCGTCCTGGCGCGCAGGTGCGTACAGTCGTACCGTCGAAACACTAGGGAAAAGTTAAGCCGGGACAGAGCGCGGGCGGCCCACTCTATGGCGCAACCCTTACGCGTGTGTTTATTTTGCGAGCCGTACAACTACCGGGAGAGTTGCCGCACGCCGTTGCAATCGCGCCGTGCTCCAAACGGCCTGCCTCGGCTCGCAACCGGGTGCTAGCCTCGACCTTGATGCCAGCCTTTTGATGCCAGCCTTGGCCGAAATCAGACCGGATCCTCATATGCCAAACATCTCAGACAAGTCGCTTGCCGACGGCAAGATCCTGCAAAGCGTGGTCGACGGCGTCGGCGTCATCACCTTCAACAATCCCGACAAGCGTAATGCGATGTCGCTGGAGATGTGGGAAGGGCTCGGCGAGGCGCTGACCGCCTTGCGCGACGATCCGGCTGTCCGTGTCGTGATCCTGGTCGGCGCGGGCGACAAGGCCTTCGTGTCCGGCGCCGATATCAGCCAGTTCGAGAAGACCCGCCGCAACGCGGAAGCCTCCGAGGAATATTCACGGCGAAGCGCCGCCCAGCGCGCCTTGCTCGCCGACTACCCGAAGCCGACCATCGCCTGTATCCGCGGCTTCTGCCTCGGCGGCGGCATGCAGGTCGCGATGCTGACCGATATCCGCATCTCGGGCGCCAGCGGGCAGTTCGGCATTCCCGCCGCCAAGCTCGGCATCGCCTACGGCTATGACGGGCTGCGCCACCTGGTGTCCCTGGTCGGCCCGTCCTGGGCGCGGCTGATCATGTATACCGGCATGCGGATCGACTCCGCGGAAGCGCTGCGGATCGGCCTCGTCGATCGCGTGCTGCCGGACGCCGAGTTGTGGGACGCGACCATGGAGATCGCGGGCACAATTTCGGGCAACGCGCCGCTGGCGATAAAGGCCGCCAAGATCACCATCGCGCATGTGCTGAATGATCCCGCCGATCGCGACATGGCCGCGATCAAGCAGATCGGCATCGACTGCATGGACAGCGCGGATTTCCGCGAAGGCCGCAACGCCTTCATGGAAAAGCGCAAGCCGCAGTTCAAGGGCCGGTAGCGGCGTCCTCGTCCTCACC
>NZ_JACMYP010000513.1 GCF_020889705.1 Bradyrhizobium altum
GTGCGTCCAGCGAAGGCTGGCATGTTCAGTAGGAGTTAGTCCTACCGGGGTAAAAGTCAGTGCCCTGTAGCACGGATAGCAGGAGGGGAGGAAACGAACCTTTTGAAGCCTATCGACAAGTCTCCCGACGGGGAGATCGCGAGTCATCGGGCCGTATCGAAAGAGAACGCGTTGTGGCCTCGAAATATCGAAGACCGAGGGCCGAGCCCCCATTCATCGGGCGAAGGCAACATGGGCAGCCGAAAACTGACCGACACGGCTGTTCACCTCGGCGGGGTGGAAGCGACAGCACGATGACAAGGACATGCCGAGCAACTGGAGAAGCCCTCCTCGTCCCGGCGAGAAATTGTCGGAGCAAGATAGGCCATATAACCGGCGAACACCGGGAAAGTGGTCGAAGACGAGAGGGTGGCGGCCGGGTCCGTATGTAGCTGCGAAGTGGCGTAACGGCTGTGGAGCGAAGGGACCCTGCCATTTGTGAAGTCTCCAACGCAAGGAAGGCAAGGACGAGATGATAAAGGCGTCCATCGATTTGCAGGACCTGAGGCGGAGACTATACGTCAAGGCGAAGGCTGAACCGTCCTGGCGTTTCTGGGGCCTATATGTCCACGTCTGCAAGGTGGAGACGCTACGCATGGCGTATGAGATGGCTAGAGAAAATGACGGCGCTCCGGGAATAGACGGAGTGACCTTCGAAGCCATCGAATCGCAAGGCGTAGATGCTCTGCTTGAGCAGCTACGGGACGAACTGATCGGGCATACCTATCGACCACTTCCGGCGCGGAGACAGGAAATACCGAAGGACGGGAACAAAGTTCGAGTCCTTTCGATTCCGGCGATCCGCGATCGGGTGGTCCAAGGTGCGCTCAAACTCATACTCGAACCTGTCTTCGAGGCGGACTTCCAATCGGGGTCGTTTGGATACCGGCCCAAGCGGGCAGCACATGACGCGATCAAGCGAGTAGCAAAGGCAATAACGCAACGGAAGACGCGGGTCCTCGATTTTGATTTGCGAGCGTATTTCGACAATGTTCGGCATGACCGGTTGTTGACGAAAGTGGCGCAGCGGATCAACGACGCGGACATCATGCACCTTCTAAAGGTTATGCTGAAAACTTCTGGCAAGAAGGGCGTTCCGCAAGGCGGAGTGATTTCACCCTTGCTCAGTAATCTCTACCTCAACGAGGTGGACAAGATGCTGGAGCGGGCGCGGGACGTCACACGCATCGGCAAGTACACCGGTGTCGACTACGCGAGATACGCAGACGATCTGGTGATCTTGATTGACGCCCACAAACGTCGTGACTGGCTGGTTGGTGCCGTTATCAAACGGCTACGGGAGGAATTTGCCAAACTTCAGGTAGAAGTCAATGATGAGAAGAGCCGTACAGTCGACCTGGAGCGAGGCGAGAGCTTTGGCTTTCTAGGTTTCGACTTCCGGTATCTCCGCAGTCGACGTGGAGTGATGCGGCCGCATATGACGCCTAAGCTCAAGAAGCGAACGGCGATTATGCGGGAGCTCAAGGAAGTATTTCGACGGCATCGGTCGCAGCCGATTGAGAGGATAATCAACCTGATCAATCCGAAGCTCCGTGGCTGGGTGAACTACTTTGCAGTTGGGCACTCCAGTGAGTGCTTCAGCTACATCAAAGAGTGGGTAGAGAAGAAGGTCAGGCGTCATCTGACGCGGGCGCAGAAACGGAAGGGCTTCGGCTGGAGGCGGTGGAGTACATCATGGCTGTACGGTACCCTAAAGCTGTTTAATGGCTATCAGGTGACATACAACATGACGAAAGCTGCCCCGGTGTGATGAGCCCCATAAACCTCAGCGCGAAGCAAATGGGTGCGCGTAGTGCGGGAAATCTGCACGCTGCGTGCGACGAGGCGGGGGCTGGAAACGTGCTCGACCAAGAGATCTGGTCGAGTGGCGCGCCAGCCCTCGACCCTACCG
>NZ_JACMYP010000514.1 GCF_020889705.1 Bradyrhizobium altum
GATCGCGACCGCCGACGGCGAGATCACGCGGGCAGAGACGCATTTCGGCGCCATCCTGTGCGCGGCCTCCGACGGCAAGCGGCTCGTCACCGGCGGTGACGACGGCAAGCTGATCGCGATCGACGCCAAGGGCGAGACCTCGACGATTGCGACCGACGCCAAGCGGCGCTGGATCGACAATGTCGCCCTGCACAGCGACGGCACCGTGGCGTGGTCGGCGGGCAAGACCGCCTTCGTGCGCAATCCCAAGGGCGAAGAGAAGACCTTCGAGGTGCCGTCGACCGTCGGCGGGCTGGCGTTCGCGCCGAAGGGCCTGCGGCTTGGGATCGCGCATTACAACGGCGTGACCTTGTGGTTTCCCAACATGGCCGCCAATCCGGAATTCCTGGAATGGGCCGGCTCGCATCTCGCGGTCTCTTTCAGCCCGGACAACAAATTCCTGGTCACGGCGATGCACGAGGCCGCGATGCATGGTTGGCGGCTCGCCGACAACCGGCACATGCGGATGAGCGGCTATCCCGGCCGCGTGCGCTCGATGTCGTGGAGCGCCGGCGGCAAGGGGCTCGCGACCTCGGGCGCCGATGCCGTGATCGTCTGGCCGTTCGCCAGCAAGGACGGCCCGATGGGCAAGGAGCCGGCGATGTTGGCGCCGATGCCGGCCCGGGTCGCGGTGGTTGCCTGCCATCCGAAGAACGACATCATGGCGGTCGGCTATGCCGACGGTACCGTGCTGATGGTCCGGCTCGATGACGGCGCCGAGATCCTGGTGCGCCGGAACGCCGGTACCGCAGTGTCCGCGCTGGGGTGGAATGCCAAGGGCACGCTGCTCGCCTTCGGCACGGAAGATGGTGACGCGGGCATCCTGGAAATGTAAGAGATCGCTGCATCGTTCTCGGGCGACGAAGAATCGGCGGCGTCATGCGATTTCTCACCACATTCCAGCTCGCCGACTTCATCGACACGCTGGTCAGCCTGACGACAGCTTTCGTGTTCGGTACCCTGATCGGGGCCGAACGGCAGTACCGGCAGCGCACCGCTGGGTTGCGCACCAATGTGCTGGTCGCGGTCGGAGCTGCCGCCTTCGTCGACCTCGCGATGCATCTGGCCGGCGCCGACGGCGCGGTGCGGGTGATCGCCTATGTGGTGTCGGGGATCGGCTTCCTCGGCGCCGGCGTCATCATGAAGCAGGGCATGGACGTGCGCGGCCTCAACACCGCGGCGACGCTGTGGGCCTCGGCCGCGGTCGGCTCCTGCGCCGGCGCGGACCTGGTGGCGCAGGCGGCGGCGTTGACCGTGTTCGTGATCGCCGGCAACACGCTGCTGCGTCCGCTGGTCAACGCCATCAACCGCATCCCGCTGAACGAGAAGGCCTCGGAGGCGACCTACTACTTCAAGCTCGTGGTGACCCCCGAGGCGCTGCCCGACATGCGCGACCGCCTGGTGGAGAAGCTCGAGGCCGCGAACTATCCGGTCGCCGATGTCAACGTGGTCGAGGCCGGCGACGACTTCCTCGAGATCGTGGCGGAGCTGGTCTCGACCGCGGTCGACCCCAACGAGCTGAATGCCGTGGTGGTCGACCTGCAGCATCAGCCCGGCGTGCGGCACGTGACCTGGGAAATCAGCACCACGGATTGAGGCCGGGTTCCCGCAGGCTCCGCTCAGGAACCATGCGGTGGCCGGATCGTTGAGCTCGCTGACAATGCGTGGGTGAGCGAGATGGCTGCGGATCGAACCAGGCTACGGAAGGACGTGCTGATCGCCTCCTCGCTGGTGGTGGCAGGCGTTGCGATCGCCGTGCTATCGCTGCACGCGATCAACGCAGCCCCGCAAGAGATGGCGCAGGCGACCCAGCCGCTGCAGACGCCGCCGCCCGCCGAGTCAAAACCCGGCGGCGAGCGGCCGACCACGCCGGCACCGGAGCCTGCGCGTCCCGACGCTGAGG
>NZ_JACMYP010000515.1 GCF_020889705.1 Bradyrhizobium altum
GCGTCGGGCAATCTGCTCAGGGCTCCATGCCTTGGCCCATCGTCGATCCTTTCGCCTACCATGCCGGCGGTCGTTCCACCGAACGGTGGGGCCAGCAATACAAGCTCCGCCCGGGGGCTACAACACTGCCGGCAAGTCTCTCCTCCTCCACATAAGTGCGCAAGGCTGCGTTGGGCGCAAGCTTGGTCGGCTTGGGCCGGCAGGCAGATCGGTCTGCATGCCATTGGGCAGTTGTTGCCCGATAATCCAACCCGCCGCCGCGGGTGGCCGCGTTCCGCCGCAATTCACGGGGAGATCGTCGAAGCAGCCCGTCCCAAGCGGCGCCCAATCTCCCGCATGGAATGGCCCTGCACCTTTGGAAGGGCGATTTCCTCGCGTTCAGCCAATGAAAGGTAGCGCCCGGAGAGAGGCTTGGCCGAAGATCTGAACATCGCTGGTGGCATGCCGCCCGCCTTTCGGAACAATCTGCTTCCGACAGGTTGCGATAATCCGGCCTCAAACGCAGCATCTTCGCTGCTCTGCCCTGTGGCAATCGCCTTCCAAAATCTATTCTGTTCATCGCGTCCGGCCGCAGACGGCCGGCCTGGCGCCATGGCGGCTGTCAGTCGTGCGAACCCGGCGCCGCGGTGCCACGATGGCGCTGACGCCGTGCCGATGCATCAGCCGTTCGATCCGGCCACGGCTGGCGCCACGTCCCTGTACCCGCAGGTCGGCGTGGACCCGCGGGCTGCCATAGCGGCCGCCGCCTGTCGGACCGCGGCCAAAAGCGCAATATTGGCGATTGTGCGTGCGCTTACCGGGCGCTCGCGCCAGGCGTAATAGCCGGCCGGCGAGAGACCTCGAGCACGGCGCACATCGGCCGCACCGGATAGATGTAGCGGTGGTCCTCGATGAAGCGGAACTTCATGTCCGGGTACCGGCAAAGATCGCGATCGACTCGTTAAGAAACAGCCGGATCGGGGTTGCCTGTAACTGCCTGTAACACGAAGCCCAGACATTTGGCTCGGTGCTGAAGGTTAGCAAGGACACGGTCGCGATATTGCCGCTCATAGTGATCCGCGCCGGGGTCTTATGGTGCGTGCCGTTCCGGAGGATGTTGTAGAATAAGATTGCGATCTTGCGGGCGGTCGCTGTCACCGCCTTCGACTTACCCACACGTGAGGACAGTCCGCGATAGAATGCACCATGCGCCGTATCGCTCCACCCCACGGTTGTTGCTGCCAACCGCAACAGTGCGGCTGCCCGACTGGATGATCTCCGTGTGCGCGAGGACAACCCCTAGCTGCCAGAGATTTTGCTGCCCGGTGCAAGGCACAGCCAGGAGGTGAAGTGCTTGGCGCTCGGCCATGCCCTCAGATCGGTGCCACATTCACCGACAAGCTCCATTGCCAATGATAGACCTAAGACATGAATCTCGGTCAGATCGACGCCGAGCGCGCCGTACAGCGCGGTCCCGACATCGAAGGTCGGCGGGTTGACCCGTCCGGTCTTGATGCGTGGCTTGGATAGCTCTCCGACCGGCTTTGCACCTTTATTGTTCAATGCAGCGATCAGGACCTCGAGCTTGCGGTCGCAGTCCAGCATCTTCGCTTGGTAGACGTCGTAGAGTTCCAGCGATTGGTCAGCGCGAAGACATGTTCGTGCCGGTCGTTGCCCACCAGTGCCGCACGGATCGTCGCGATGGATGAATGGCATCGCACGTCTCGATAGGTTGCCAACACGTCCGGACTCCGCTCACCTGCAACGATGGCTCGGATAATCCGCATGCCGGTTGCGCCTGTGATATTCGTGACCACATGATGGAGCTGCAGATTCATCTCCATCAGGGCCTTCTGCATATGCTGGATATTGGCGGGGGCATATTCCACGAGCCGCTCCCGCTGGCGCAGA
>NZ_JACMYP010000516.1 GCF_020889705.1 Bradyrhizobium altum
CGACATCTTCGTCCAGCAGGGCGGCAAGCTGACCGTCATCGGCGGCACCCTGTCGGATGCCACCGAGACCGGCGGCAACGGCGCCAACGGCGCGGGCAACGGCTCGGCCTATGGCGACATCTTCATCCAGGGCACGATGACCGTCACGCCGACGCACACCGTGTCGACGGTCTTCCAGGGCCTGCAGACCGTCACGACGCTGACGATCGGCGACACCATTGCCGACGAGCGGGGCATCAGCGGCAGCGGCACGACCGGCAAGCTGGTCGTCTCCGGCGGCGGTACGCTGACGCTGACTGGCGCCAACACCTATGTCGGCGGCACCCGGATCGACGGCGGCAACGTCCTTTCAATCACCGCCGACAACAATCTCGGCGGCTCGGCCGGCGCGCTGATCCTCAATGGCGGCACGCTGAGCACGACCGGTGGCTATACTTTCACGCACGATATTCAGCTCACCGCCAATGGCGGCGCCTTCAACATATCGTCCGGCACGATCGCCGACACCGGCTCGATCAGCGGCTCCGGCACGTTCCTGTTGTCGGGCGACGGCACGCTGCAACTCGGGATGGGTCAGCTCGCCGGCTTGACGGGGACGTTCGGCCTGAGCAGCGCGCATCTGTCGCTGACATCGGGCGGCATTTTCGACGACACGATTTCGGTGAGCGGCAATTCGGTCCTGTCGATCGCGAACGGTGCAACCGTCACCGACACCGCACTCATTACCGGCAGCGGCAATCTCGGCATCGATGGCGGCGGCACGTTCGTGCTGGGCCACGCCGCCAACACCTACAGCAGCACAACGATCTATTCGGGCACGGCGTGGCTCGCGACGGCCGGCGCCGCCGGAACCGGCACCATCTCGTTCACGTCAGGCCTCGTCGGTACGCTGAAGATCGACAATGCCGCGCTGAGCGGCAATGCGTTCACCAACACGATTGCGAATTTCAATCCTGGCCAGTTCATCGACCTGACCGGGCTGCAGTACAACAGCCAGAATCCGTCGCTCAACACGGTCAGCCTGTCCGGCAACACGCTCTCGATCTCGAACGGGACCGCGACCGATACGCTGACACTTGCCGGGGTCGGCGGCACCAGCTTCCAGCTCTCGCAGGATGCGAACGGCGGAACGATCGTGCAGGTCGTCTCGACCCGCGTCTTCAATGTCTCCAATGTGGCCGAGCTCAATGCCGCCATCCTGCAGATGGATTCCGGAGGGACGAACGCGGCGGCGAATGCCAGCTACACGATCAACATCACCGCGAACTTCAGCCTGACGTCGGAGCTGTACGCGTTCAACCTGTTGAGCGGGTCGAGCGTCACGATCAACGGCAGCGACGGCCACGGCGGCACGCACACGATCGACGGCCTCAACGCCCAGCGCGGCTTCTTCGTCTATGCGGGCAACGTCAATCTCGAGAACCTGACCATCCAGAACACGGTGGCCGCAGGCGGCGGCGTCGTCCGTGGCGGTGGTGGCGGCGGCGCCGGACTCGGCGGCGCGCTGTTCATCTCGTCGAACGGCAGCGCCACGATCGACAATGTGATTTTCCACGACAGCGCCGCGATCGGCGGCAACGGCGGTGCCGGCGGCACTGGCAGTATCACGTCCGACTACGGCTACGGCGGTGGCGGCGGGATGGGCGGACGCGGTGGAAGCAGCGGCGGCGGGGGGATCGGCCTCGGCGCTCAGGGCGCGGACAGCGATCTCTTTAGAAGCGGTTCACCCGGCATCATCCCCAACGCCGCCGGGGGCGGCAAGGGGAGCGACGGTTACCTGATCTCGATCGGCGGTGGGACCGAGCTTTACTGGTATGGCGGAGCAGGCGGCGCCAACGGCGGAGGCGGCGGCGCGGCTGGATGGATCGGCAGCGCC
>NZ_JACMYP010000517.1 GCF_020889705.1 Bradyrhizobium altum
GGCACGGTCCGGGTCTTGATCCGTCGCTTGAACTCCTCGTGTTGCCGTTCGATCGCGTTGGTAACCGGTATGAGATTTCTCGGTGCCAACGTTCCGCTGCGGTGTTCTACATCGTGGCGTATGGTGCGACCATCGGGACAGAGGCACCGGGAGCACGAAGTGCGGGCAGGCCGATGCACACGATGAGCCGAGAGCTCGAGTTAGTAGCTGGCCGCCTCTGCGACTCGCCCGGTTGCGCCGAGAGCGCGAATCCGTAGTTGTCGTGTCGCCCGTAGCTTCCGTCATCAGAGGAGGTGCGAATGCGACGGGTAATTGGCATTGATGTCCACCGAACCTTCGGGGAGGTGGTATTTTGGGAGAACGGCAGGCTCCGACATGCGGGCCGCATTGATATGACGCGGACTGCGCTGGAAGGATTTGGCAAGACCCTGCTGGCCAGTGATGAGGTGGTGCTCGAAGCGACTGGTAACAGCATGGCGGTGTCGCGGGTTCTGGCGCCATTCGTGGCGCGGGTGATTATCGCCAATCCGTTGCAGGTGAAGGCGATCGCCCAGGCTCACGTCAAGACCGACAAGATCGATGCCGGCACGCTCGCCAGTCTGCAGGCGGCGGGATACCTGCCGCAGATTTGGACGCCTGACGCGGAGACAGAGCGCAAGCGTCGGCTGGTGGCGCGGCGCTACCAGGTCGTGCGGCATCGTACGCGGCTCAAGAACGAGGTGCATTCGATCCTGCACGCGCACCTGATCCCGAAGTGCCCGCATGCCGATCTTTTCAACGCCCGCGGCCGGGCATGGTTGGCCGCTCAACAGTTGCCGGACGATGAGCGAGCGGCCATCGATCGGCACGTCCGTGAGCTTGACCGGCTGGCGGAAGACCTGGCCTTGCTCGACCGCGAGATCGCGCAGGACGCAATCGAGGATTCCGCGGTGAACAGATTGATTACGATCACCGGCGTGAATCTGGCGGTCGCCGCCGGGATCGTGGCGGCGATCGGCGACATCAGCCGGTTCAACAGCCCACAGAAGCTGGTGAGCTATTTCGGGCTGAACCCGCGGGTGCGGCAGTCCGGGCTGGGAGCGGCCCACCATGGCCGTATCAGCAAGATCGGCCGCAGTCATGCGCGCGCCATGCTGGTCGAGGCGGCCTGGGCAGCGGCCAAGGCGCCCGGTCCACTGCATGCTTTTTTCGTACGGATCCGCGCCCGGCGCGGCCATCAGATCGCCGCGGTGGCTGTCGCTCGGAAGCTCACTGTGCTCTGCTGGCATTTGTTGACGAAGGGCGAGGATTACCTGTGGGCGCGCCCGGCGCTGGTCGCCAACAAGACCCGCGCGATGCAACTTCAAGCCGGGCATCCGCAACAGAAAGGCAGCCGACGTGGACCAACCTATGCTTACAACGTCAAGGCGCTGCGCGACCGCGAGATGTTGATCGCCGCCCAGGCCGAGCAAAGCTACGAACGATTCGTGTCGCAATGGAAACCGCGGCGGCCAAAAACCGGCGCGCGGGCGCCTTAGCTCGGCAGGACAAAATAGGCAGTCCGGTGACGCTTGCAGCCGACGCGTCACGCTTCGCCACGAGGTCGCCCGCGCCCAACAACCATAATCGCGGCTGACGGCAAGATCTAGGCAGGACCGCAGTCCCGTTCCACTGCCAGTGTGCCGCCGTGCTCGGGCCGGTCAAGGCCAAGCCTTGCGGTGGCCGCAGATGCGGCCAGCCTTGACCGCCCCTGCGCGCGGCGGCTGCGAGATCGGTGGCCGGGACGGAAGAATGGCCCGCAGCGCAGCCGAACAAAAGAATGGACTTACAGCGATCTCCGCAGTCGTCGTCTCGGCCATGAAGAAATCGCTTGTCCATCTCATCC
>NZ_JACMYP010000518.1 GCF_020889705.1 Bradyrhizobium altum
CCGGCCAAGCGGCTCGCCGCTGCGCAGTCGGTGTTCAAGAGCCACGACGAGAGCCTGCTGCCGACGGTGGAGGGCGCGCTCGCCAAGGAGAGCGTCAAATCGATCAAGCAGGCTTTCGCCGAGGCGCGCGCCGCCATCATCCTGTTCAAGCCGGATGCATCGGACAGTGACAAGCTCGACGCCGTTGCTGTGGTCAAGGCCCGCGGCGACCAGGAGGCGCAGGCGCTGCTCACCGGGCTCGGCGACCAGCCGCCGCTGGTCGCCAAGGCGGCGGCTACCGCGGTCACCTCGATCCAGAGCAGTCTCGCGATGTGGTCGATGGTGCAGAATGCCTGGTACGGCCTGTCGCTCGGCTCGGTGCTGCTGCTCGCCGCGATCGGGCTTGCCATCACCTTCGGCGTGATGGGCGTCATCAACATGGCGCATGGCGAGATGGTGATGCTTGGCGCCTACACCACCTTCGTGGTGCAGGAGGTGATCCGCACCCGCTATCCCGCGCTGTTCGACTATTCGCTGCTGATCGCGGTGCCGCTCGCCTTCCTGGTCGCGGGCCTCATCGGCGTCGTGATCGAGCGCACCATCATCCGCTTCCTCTACGGCCGTCCGCTGGAGACGCTGCTCGCGACCTGGGGCCTGTCGCTGGTGCTGCAGCAGGCGGTGCGCACCGCGTTCGGCCCGACCAACCGCGAGGTCGGCAACCCCTCCTGGATGAGCGGCGCCTTCGAACTCGGTCAGATCACCATCACCTATAACCGGCTCTGGATCCTCTGCTTCACGCTCGCGGTGTTCGCCATCCTGCTCGCGATGCTGCGCTACACCGCGCTCGGCCTCGAGATGCGTGCGGTGACGCAGAACCGCCGGATGGCGGCCTCGATGGGGATCGCCACCTCGCGCGTCGACGCGCTGACCTTCGGCCTCGGCTCGGGAATCGCCGGCATTGCCGGCGTGGCGCTGTCGCAGATCGACAATGTCAGCCCGAACCTCGGCCAGAGCTACATCATCGACTCATTCATGGTCGTGGTGTTCGGCGGCGTCGGCAATCTCTGGGGCACGCTGGTCGGCGCCTTCACGCTCGGCATCGCCAACAAGTTCCTCGAGCCGATGGCAGGTGCGGTGCTCGGCAAGATCGCGATCCTGGTGCTGATCATCCTGTTCATCCAGAAGCGGCCGCGCGGCCTGTTCGCGCTCAAGGGCCGGGCGGTGGAAGCATGACGCCGCACATCCTGACCCGTTCGCTCGACCGCGCCGCGACCGCGTTCGTCCTGCTCGTCGCCGCGGTCGGCGTGCTGATCCCGCTGTCGAACCTGCTGCTGCCGCAGGGCTCGATGTTCCAGGTACCGACCTATCTGGTGGCGCTGTGGGGCAAATATGTCTGCTACGCCATCCTCGCGCTCTCGATCGATCTGATCTGGGGCTATTGCGGCATCCTTTCGCTCGGCCACGGCGCGTTCTTCGCGCTCGGCGGCTACGCCATGGGCATGTACCTGATGCGGCAGATCGGCAGCCGCGGCGTCTACGGCAACCCGATCCTGCCCGACTTCATGGTGTTTCTGAACTGGGACAAGCTGCCCTGGTACTGGTACGGCTTCGACAAGTTCTGGGTTGCTGCGTTGATGGTGCTGCTGGTGCCGGGCCTGCTCGCCTTCTGCTTCGGCTGGCTCGCCTTCCGCTCGCGCGTCACCGGCGTCTATCTGTCCATCATCACGCAGGCAATGACCTATGCACTGCTGCTGGCGTTCTTCCGCAACGATTTCGGCTTCGGCGGCAACAACGGTCTGACCGACTTCAAGGACATCCTCGGCTTCAACGTGCAGGCCGAAGGCACCCGTGCCGCGCTGTTCCTGCT
>NZ_JACMYP010000519.1 GCF_020889705.1 Bradyrhizobium altum
TGGCGCGGTCGCCGCTGCCGGGTCGGTCGCCGCTGCGGCGGCGACGGGGACGGCAACCACGGCGCTGGCCGCTGCCGCATTGGCTGGATCCGGCTGCGGCACGGCTTGCGTCGTGGCCTTGTCGCCGGTGGATTGCGCATCGGTGCTCGACTTCGAGTCGTCCGATTTCGATTTCGACTTGGTCTTGGGTGGCGCGTCGCTGTCGCTATCGACCCTTTTGTCATCGCGCGAACTGCCGGAATCCCGCGACGTCCGGTCGGGGGCCGTGCTGTTGTCGCGGGAGCGTGCATCGGTCGTCGAGGTCGAATCGTCGGACCGGCGCGCGGGCGCCGGTTGGGCGTCGTACCTGGTGTTGTCGCTCGTGGACGCAGAATTGCTGTCGACCAGCGCGGCAAAGCCGTCGTTCCCCGCCTGCGGGGCGGGATCGGGCCGCGGCGACCGCGGCGCCGCGCCCTGAAAAGACCGGCTTGCCAATGCTTCCGACGTCACGCTGACCACTGCCAACCCTCGCAAATGAGACTTCCGGCGTATTGTCAGCAAGGAGCGGGCCAATCATGGAGCGTGACAAATGATCAGTTATTTCAATTGGTTAAGAGTCGTGCACGCGGCCTGGAACGGGTTCCGGACAGGCCTCCTTTTTGCCCGGCGGCAAGATTTGCCGTCCGCGCACGGCAAGACACGGATTCCGCCGGATTGCCTCGCCGGAATACGGCCTATATTAAAGGTGGCCTCCGACGCGTCCCGAACCGACCGAACCGGCCTTGGACGCGTTCTAAGGCTTTCTGGACAAAGGCTTTTTCCAATTTCGTCGCGGAGCGCATAAGCTCGCCGCGACAGTGACCAATGACCGCTTAGAGATGCTCAACAGTCTGGATCTTGAAGGCCGCCCTGAAGACACACGGATCGTCGTTGCCATGTCCGGCGGCGTCGACTCGTCGGTGACGGCTGCGCTGTTGAAGTCGCAGGGCTATGACGTGGTCGGGATCACGCTGCAGCTCTACGACCATGGTGCGGCGACCCATCGCAAGGGTGCCTGCTGCGCCGGCCGCGACATTCACGACGCGCGCAATGTCGCGGAGCGGATCGGCATCCCGCATTACGTGCTCGATTACGAAAGCCGCTTCAAGCAATCCGTGATCGACAATTTCGCCGACAGCTACGCGCTCGGCGAGACGCCGGTGCCGTGCATCGAGTGCAACCGTTCGGTCAAGTTCCGCGATCTGCTCGCGACCGCGCGCGAGCTCGGCGCGCAGGCGCTCGCTACCGGACATTATGTCGCCTCGCGTCGGCTTGCCGACGGATCGCGCTCGCTGACTTGCGCGGCGGATGCCGATCGCGACCAGAGCTATTTCCTGTTCGCGACCACGCGCGAGCAGCTCGACTTCCTGCGCTTCCCGCTCGGCGACATGACCAAGCCGCAGACCCGCGAACTGGCGCGGCGCTTCGATCTCGAGGTCGCCGACAAGCAGGACAGCCAGGACATCTGCTTCGTGCCGACCGGCCGCTACACCGACATCATCGGACGGCTGAAGCCGAATGCGATCGCGCCCGGCGACATCGTCGATCTCGCCGGCAACGTCATCGGCCAGCACCAGGGCATCGTTCATTTCACCGTCGGCCAGCGCAAGGGCCTCGGCATCGCCTCGGGCCATCCGCTCTATGTGGTCAAGCTCGACGCGGCGACGCGCCGGGTCGTGGTCGGGCCGCGCGAGGCGCTGCGGATGGATCGCATCGCGCTGCGCGACGTCAACTGGATCGGCGACGGCGCGCTGGACCGCGTGATCGGCGAGGGTATCGAGATCTATGTCCGCGTGCGTTCGACGCGCGCG
>NZ_JACMYP010000520.1 GCF_020889705.1 Bradyrhizobium altum
GGAAACGGTTGGCGCGGCCGAGCACCGCGTTGGCATCGTGGATGATGCCGGGAACGCCGAGCATCCGCGCCGCGATCAGCGGCGGCAAGGTCGGGTAACCGCCGAAGCCGACGACGGCCGACGGCTTCAGCCGGCGCACCACATTGGCGGCGACCAGCGTGCCGTAGCCGAGCATCAGCACGGTCCGCGCCAGCGAGATCGGATTGCGGCTGCGCACGGTCGCGCTCGGCACGAGCTCGATGCTCTCCCTGCCGAACAGGCCGGAGTAGCGCAGCGCGCGGCCGTCGGTCGCCAGCCGCACCCGCAGGCCGCGCCTGATCAGTTCCACGGCGAGCGCTTCGGCCGGGAACAGATGGCCGCCGGTGCCACCGGCCGCCAGCAGAATCAGGGGGGACTCAGCCATGGCAACAATTTATACCGTCATTGCGAGCGAAGCGACTTGTCCGCGAAGCCTTGGCGAAGGCGGAAGCAATCCATGGCGCTCCCCGCAATGACGACGGGAAGCCTCATGCGTAGGCGCGCCGGGCACTGGCGCCTTCCATCGATTCGATCTCGGTACGCGGCCGCTGCCGCGTCAGCGCCAGCATCATGCCGACGCCATAGGCGAGCGACACGAACGAGGAGCCGCCATAGGAGATGAACGGCAGCGTCATGCCCTTGGCCGGGATCAGTTGCAGATTGACCGCCATGTTGATCGTCGCCTGCACACCGAACAGAATCGCAAGCCCCGAGGCCGCAAAGCGCGAGAACATGTCCTCGGTCGCATAGGCGCGGGTCAGCGTTCGGATCACGATGAAGCCGAACAGCGCGACCAGCATCAGGCAGAGGATGATGCCGAACTCTTCCGCCGCGACCGCGAACACGAAGTCGGTGTGGCTGTCCGGCAGGCTGCGCTTGGCGATGCCCTCGCCCGGGCCTAGCCCGAACCAGCCGCCGTTCCAGAACGCTTCCATCGCGGTGTCGACCTGGAAGGTGTCGCCGGAGGCCGGATTCATGAAGCGCTTGATGCGGCCCGCAACGTGCGGCACCAAAAGATAGGCGCCGAACAGGCCCGCGCCGGCGGCACCGGCGAGCCCGAACACCCAGATCATCCGCATGCCCGCGATGAAGAACAGCGCGCCCCACACCGTGAGGATCAGCATGGTCTGACCGAAGTCGGGCTCCATCACCAGCAGCGTGACCAGCGTCAACAGGAGCACCAGCGCCATCGAGGTCGCCGGCATCTCCGGCCGCTTGGTCGATTCCGCAAACAGCCAGGCCGCGACGATGACGAAGGCGGGTTTTGCGGCTTCGGAGGCCTGGATGTTGACGCCGAGCAGCGTGATCCAGCGCCGCGAGCCCTTGACCTCGGGCCCGATCAGCAGCGTCAGCACGATCAGCACGATCGAGACCGCGAACACGATCAGCGCGGTGCGCCGGATCTGTCGCGGCGTCATGAACGACACCCCGATCAGCACGATCAGCGACGGCACCAGGAACATGACGTGGCGATTGAAGAAGTGGAACGGATCGAGCCCGATCCGGGTCGCGACCGGCGGGCTCGCGGCCAGCGACAGGATGACGCCGGCCAGCATCAACGCGGCGATCGCGACAAGCAGCAGCTTGTCGACGGTCCACCACCAGTCCGAGAACGGGGTGCGTTGGTCACGGGCGAGCATGGGCGTCCCCAGATGGCAGAGATAACGTCCATTCGTGGCGCAGGATGGTTTCCAAGGGGTTAACGGGTTGGGTAACTTTTGAGGGAGGTGGGTTGGGGGCTCGTTCACTGCTGCGAGCCCACGCACAGCTGTCGTCCCGGCGAAGG
>NZ_JACMYP010000521.1 GCF_020889705.1 Bradyrhizobium altum
ACGACGACAGCGTGACCCGCCGCCACATCCCATTCGGACGTCGGCGAGAGGCGGGGATAGATATCGACTTCGCCCTCGGCGACATGGCCGAATTTGACGGCCGAGCCCAGCACGGCGCGGACCGCGCCGCCGCGTTCGTCGATGAAGGCCTCGGTGCGCGCATCGCCATGTGAGCGGCTGACCGCAACGGTCCAGGGCGCGCCGCGTGGCGGGCAGGGACGGGTCTTGATCGGCATAGCCTGCGAAACCGCGCCATTCTGCAGCGTCAACCGCTCCGCACCCTTGCCGACGATGCCGCGCCAGATCAGCCCCAGCGCGGGCGCACCGACGATGCCGAGCAGCGGCACGCCGTGGGTGACCAGCGCCACATTGACGGTGAACTCGTCACGGCCGGCGACGAACTCCTTGGTGCCGTCGAGCGGATCGATCAGGAAGAAACTGTCCCTGTAGGGCGGCGTCGCCAGGTGGACGCGCTCCTCCGACAGCAGCGACACATGCGGCGTCAGCCGCGTCAGCCCTTCGACGACGATGTGGTCGGCGGCGAGATCGGCCTCGGTGACCGGCGATCCGTCACTCTTGCCTGTGACGTTCATGGCAGATCGGTTGACCGCAAGAATCGCCTCGCCGGCCTGGATCACCAGTTCGGTCAGCGATTCGAGCAGCGTGGCGGCAGCCTCGCAGCCGATCAGGGACGGCTGTGCCTTATTCATGGGCGGGTCTCATATCCTGTTTGTGTTCCCTGAGATCGCGATGCGATGCAAGGCATCGCATCGCGATCTCATCCCCTTGTTTGAGCATGATCTTTTCGGAAAACCGGTTTCCACTTTTCCGGATCATGCTTTATCAGTCCCGCCGCAAGCTGGCAGCATCCGTCTGCGCGGTGTATCAAGCCGACAGGCATGCGTGATTCGCACTCCTCCCGCGGCGTGCGGCTTTCCAGGAAACAATCTATGTCTGGCACTTCGTCTCCCGGTCCCGCTCCCGACGCACTCGAACTCGCGGCGCTGTTGTGTTCGCGGGTCTGTCACGATCTCATCAGTCCGGTCGGGGCGATCGTCAATGGGCTTGAGGTCCTTGACGACAATCCCAAGCCCGAAGACCGCGACTTCGCGCTCGATCTGATCCGCAAGAGCGCCAAGACCGCTTCGGCGCGGCTGCAGTTCTGCCGGCTGGCGTTCGGTGCCGCGGGTTCCTCCGGCGCGCAGATCGACCTCGGCGATGCCCAGAACATGGCGAAGGGGCATATCGAGGACGGCAAGGTGACGCTGACCTGGAATTTGCCGCGGCTGCTGCTGCCCAAGAACCGGGTCAAGCTGCTGTTGAACATGCTGGTCATCGCACAGCAGACCATCCCGCGCGGCGGCACGCTCACCATCGATCCGGTCGGCGAGGGTGAGACGATGAGCTTCCGCATCCTGGCCGCGGGCCTCCATGCGCGGGTGCCGCAGAACATCGTCGACCTGCTCAATGCAAGCTCGTCGAACACGGTCGATGCGCATGCCGTGCAGCCGCATTACACGCGCCTCTTGGGCGAAGCCTGCGGGTTGAAAGTGACGCTCACGCTCGACGGCGACAAGGTCGTTATCTTGGCGTCCTGAACGCGGCCGCGGGAACATCATTAAGCAAAGGTTACGACGGGCCGCGCGATTCGATCGTGCGGCCTTATCTCTTTGTTGATCCCGTTCTTTTCCAATTACTCAACCAAACTTAAACGCTTTGCGGAGAAGCTGACCTAAGTTCCGGCCGGCGCGTCGATGTCGCGCGCCGCAGCGTTTTCGGCGTTTTTCGAAGGTTGGTTT
>NZ_JACMYP010000522.1 GCF_020889705.1 Bradyrhizobium altum
GCGGCGCGGCGGTGCGCGGCGCCGGTGCGACGTCGGCCGACAGCGATCGCGGCGCGATCGAGCCGCTGAAGAACTCATAGCGGCGCAATGCGGCGAGTCGCGCAAGCCCGTCGAGGTCGCGACACACACCAAAGCCGCGGTAGCCGGCGAAATTCCTGGAACGATCGAACACCGGCAGGCCGGACAGTTCGACCGGCAGCCGGCCGCCGCCGTCGACCGGCCAGTGCAGCGTGATGCCGCTCCAGGTGTCGCGGCTGGCGAACGCCTTGAGAACGCGGCCCTCGGGATCGAGGCCAAAGCTCTCGGCGATGTCGCCCCAGAGACGGCCGAAGCTTGCCGCGGTGTGCAGGCCGATCAGGCGGGTGAATTCGTCGGAGCCGAGCGAGAAGCGGGCCTCATGGTCCATCTGCCACATGAAGCGCAGCGGATGCCGCCGCACCGGCAGCGGCTCGTCGAGCCAGGATGGCGGCGTCATCGGCGCCAGCGTCGCAGGCGCCGGTTCGGCGGCAGGCGGCGGAGGTGGCACATCCGCGATCGCATAGGGCGAGGGCACGGGCTCGGCCGGTGGCGCCGATATTTCTGGAGCCGGTGCGTGTGCGGTCTCTTCGAGATCGAGCGTGGGCTCCGGCTTGGGCGCTTCGATCGGTGCCGCAGCGGGCACCTCGATCAGAGCTTCCGATAGCGGTTCCTCGACCGCGGCAAGTTCGTCAGGTGTGGTGTCGAGTGGTGTGGTCTCGACCGGTGCTTGCTCTGCATGCGCCAGTTCGGCCGATTCGAGCGATGGAGCAGGGTGCGCGAGCGCTTCGACCTGTGCCTCAGCGGGTACTTCGATGAGCGCTTCCGATAACGGCTCCTCGACGGCGGCAGTTTCGTCCGGCGTGGTGTCGAGAGGCGTGGTCTCGACCGGTGCTTGCTCTGCATGCGTCAGCTCTGCCGACGCGAGCGGTGGAGCAGGGCGCGCAGGCGCTTCGACCTGCGCCTCAGCGGGCACTTCGATGAGCGCTTCCGATAATGGCTCCTCGACGGCGGGAGTTTCGTCAGGCGTGGTGTCGATTGCCGCGGTCGCGACGAGCGCGGTCTCGACGTGCGTCTCTTCCGACGCAGGAGATGGAGCAACGTCCGCGGGCTCGGATTCAGCCGCGCTGGGGATCGGCTCGATCGCGACGCGCTCTTCCAACTGCGGGTCGAGCGCATCGAACAGCGTGAAGCTGGCCGGCGCTTCGCTTGTGGGCGCGGCGGCTTCTTCATGCGCGGTTGGCTGTTCGACGGCAGCTGGCGCTGGTGGTGGCTCGACTGCCGCGGCCTCTTGCGGCGCTGCTGCCGCTACCGGTGCTTCCGGTGCAGCCGTCTCCGGCTGAACCGGCTCGGGCACGATCGGTGCCGCCGGTTTGGCGGAGAGATGCGCCGCCGGTTCGATCAGCGCGATCAGCGCGCGATCGGCGCCGTGGCCGATCCGCTGCAGCACGACGCGGCCGATCGCAACGCTCGCCGCCGCGCGGCCCTGCGCCAGCGCTTCGTCGCGCGCGGCATCGAGGCCGGCTTCAGTGAGATCGTGCAGGCCGGGCAGCGCACGCGCCGCCTCGTTGGTTGCGACCAAAAGTCCGTCGCCGTTGAAGGCGGCCGCCGGACGCGGCAAGCCTTGCACCAGCCGCAGCAAGCGCTCGGCGAGCGGCATGTTGCGACCAGAGGCATTGAGCGCGCTCATCAGGATGCCGTGGCTGCCGTCGGGCAGGTCGATCCGCCTGCAGCCGCAGGTCGCGAGCATGCCGGGCGCCGCGCCAAAGCCGC
>NZ_JACMYP010000523.1 GCF_020889705.1 Bradyrhizobium altum
CCTGCACCTGTGCGTCGGCGATGGCGCGCTCCTCTTTGGTCGGCCCCGCCACTCCAGCATCGTAATTCGCCTGAGCTGCCGCCACGCCGGCGCGCGCCGAGGCAACGTCGTTCTCGGCCTGGTCGAGCGCCTGCTGGGTTTCAAAGCTCTGGCTCGCCAGCGTGGTGATCCGCTTGAGCTGGGTCTCCACATAGTCGAGCCGTGAATTGGCCTTGGAGATCGCGGCTTTCAACGAGTCGATCTGCTCGCGGCGTACGCCGGCATAGACGTTGTTGCGGCTCGCCACCGCGGCGGCATGCGCGGCCCGCGCCTGGTCGGCCTGTGCGGTCAACTCGATCGCGGAGAGTTTGGCGAGGACGTCGCCCGCGTGCACCTGCGCGCCTTTCTCGACCGCGATCGACTGCAACTGGCCGTTCACTTCCGGCGCGATCCTGACCTCGGTCGAGCGGACCACGCCGACGATTGCGGGCGCCGGCGTCGCGCGGCCCTCGGCGTAGATCAGCGCACCCGCGACGAGCACAAGCAGGATCGCGACAATGGCTGCGCGCCTAGCGTTGGGCATGTTGCTGTCCTCTCTTGAACACCAGCGCGGAGATCACGGCGAGCACGAAATAGCCCAGGGCCAGGCACCACAACCTGAGCCAGTCATGCGAGACCTCCCAGATGCTGGCGCCGAGCTGGTTGATACGCACGAGGCCGTCGATCGCCGAGTCGGCCGGGAACAGCCGGCCGAGTGCCGCGGCCGCAGGGGGGATCGCCTCGCGCGGCCAGGCGAAGCCGGCGGTGAAGAATTGCGGCAGGCTGGTCGCCAGCAGCAGGATGGTGGCGTTCTCCGGCCGCGTGAACCAGGCGCCGATCGCCTGTCCCATGAAGCTCGTCGCCAGCAGGAAGACGGTCGCCAGCGCGAAGATCTGCGGCAGATGTCCGAGCGTCGAGAAGCCATAGATCCGCGGCAGCACGATCAGATAGAGCGCGAGCGCCGGCAGGTAGATGGTCAGATGAGCCACGCCGCGCCCGAACACGCCCGCGACCGTGTTGCGGGAATTCGCCAGCGCCGTGCCGGTCAGCATCGCCGCGCCGATCAGCAGCGTCTGTTGCAGGATCAGGATGAACGCCGCTGGCACGATGTAGCTCGCATAGCCGCCGACCGGGTTGAAGATCGGTTGCAGCAGGACGTTGGCCGGGCTGAGGCTCGCGAGCTTCGCCTTGACCAGACTTCCGTCTGCGCGAGCGCCCCGCGACACCAGTTCGGATGTCAGCGTGCCGATCGCGGTGGCGACCGCGCCTGCGGTCGACCGGAAGATGAACAGATAGGTGGCGTCGGCGTAGACCGGGATATGCGCGGTGAGGCCCTTGAGCACGTCGCGTTCGGTGCCGGGCGGAATCTGCACGGCGGCAAATGCATAGCCGCGGTCGATCGCGGTGCTTGCCTCCGCAAGGGTGCGGGCGCGAACCGTCACGCTCAATGTGCCGCTGGCGTCCAGCGTCTCGACGATCTGCCGTGAGAGATCGCTGAGATCATTGTCGACGACCGCGATCGGCAGCTTGCGCAGGATCTGGTTGAGATAAGGCTGCGGATAATAGATGCCGTAGACCAGCGGGGCGAGGAACAGCAGGCTGAAGGCGCTGCGCGTTCCGAGCACGCGCCGCCACTCCGCCAGGAAGGCGCCGCCGACGCCCGGTGGCGCCGGCTCGCTCGCTG
>NZ_JACMYP010000524.1 GCF_020889705.1 Bradyrhizobium altum
CAAGCCCACAACGCACGAGCTGGAATCACTGATCGCGGCGAGCGCGGCCGAGATCGCTGCGCTGAGGGCCGAGAACGAGAAACTCGCGCACCGCGTCCTGCATCTTGAGGAGCAGTTGCGTCTGGAGCGCCTGCACCGCTATGCGCCGAAGAGCGAAAAGCTCACGGAGCGCATCTTCAACGAAGCCGAGCAGGCCGCCGCTGAAAGCCGGGACGACGCCGATGTCGAGGCGGTCGCCGTGCCGGACACGGGATTGCCGGAGGCTTTAATGCCGGCGCCGAAGAAACGCGGCCGCAAGCCGCTGCCTGAAGATCTGCCGCGCCAGCGCGTCGAACATGATCTGGGTGAGGATCAGAAGGACTGTCCGTGCTGCGGCCAGGGAATGCATCGGATGGGCGAGACCGTCACCGAGCAGTTGCACATCGAGGTGAAGGCGTCGGTGCTGCAACATGTGCGGTTCAAATATGCCTGCCGTCACTGCGAGCGCACCGCGCTGAACACCCCGATTGTGACCGCGCCGATGCCGGCGCAGCCGTTGCCGGGCAGCGTCGCCACACCATCGACGCTGGCGCTCGTGCTCGCCAGCAAATACGTCGACGGCACGCCGCTGTATCGTCTGGCGGACGCACTGGGGCGCGCCAACGTCAGCATCAGCCGCGGGACGCTGGGCAACTGGGTGATCCGGTCGAGCGAGTTGCAGCTGCAGCGGGTCTATGACGCGCTACAGCAAAAGCTCAGGGCGCAGCCCCTGGTCCACGGTGACGAAACCTGGGTCCAGGTTCTTAAAGAGGACGGCCGGGACGCACAGGCCAAATCCTTCATGTGGGCCTATCGCAGCGGCCAGGACTGCGCGCAGCCGGTCGTGCTGTTCGATTACCAGCCCGGTCGCGGCCAGGAACATCCGCAGGCCTTCTTGGCCGGCTATAGCGGCTTGTTGATGAGCGACGGCTATGACGCCTGGCGCACGCTGACAGGCGCGACGCATCTCGGCTGTATGGCGCATGGGCGCAGGAAATTTACCGACGCGCTCAAGGCCAGGAAAAAGCCTGGCGGTCCGCCATTGCAGGCGCTCAAGTTCTTCGAGGCGTTGTATGAGGTCGAGAGGGTGGCGCGCCAGACCCCGCCCGACGGCGAAACGCGCGCCGAATATCGCTTGCGGCTGCGCCAGCAGCATAGCCTGCCGGTATTGGCCGCCTTCAGAACGTGGCTCGACGACCAGGCGCCGAAGGTCCTACCCGAAAGCTTTACCGGCAAGGCGATCGCCTATGCGCGCAACCAATGGGACTATCTGACCCGCTACACCAGTGACGGTCTCGCCCCGATCGATAACAATGTTCTCGAGCGCGACATCAGGCCGTTTGTCACCGGACGAAAAAGTTGGCTGTTCAGCGACACCGTTGCCGGCGCCAGGGCAAGCGCCGTGATCTACAGTTTGGTGCTGACATGCCGGGCCTGCGGCGTCGATCCCTATGCATGGCTACGTCACGCGCTCACTGAATTGCCCCAGCGTGCGCCCGACGCCGATATCGAAGATCTGTTGCCGTTCAACTGCACCGCTCAAAAAAAACTGCCAGCTGAGAGCAGCGGCTGACGGTCGAACGCTCAGGGTCAATCAAGCCGTTCCGATGATCCGCTGGGGCCCGGCGTCACACGACGCCGCGGCCACCCGCGCTCGCAGTGCAGAAAAATAAGCGCTTAC
>NZ_JACMYP010000525.1 GCF_020889705.1 Bradyrhizobium altum
CGAGCAGGCCAGACAGCATCCCGCTCGCGGGCGCGATCACCGGCGTCAGCACCTTCTCGCCATAGCGGGCCCGCAGCGTCGCGCGCAGATCGCCGATGCCATCGGCAAGCCCGAGCCCGATCGCGGTCTCGCCAGCCCAGTATTCGCCGGTGAACAACTCGTCATCAGGCCCCCTCAGGCGACTGCCGCGGCTCTGCTTAACCAGCGCGATGAAGATCGCATGGATCTCGCGCTGGATCGACTTCAGCCGGGCGACGTCATCGGGGTTTTCGGGGAGGAACGGATCGAGCATCGCCTTGTGCGCGCCCGCCGTATAGAGCCGCCGCTCGACCCCGATCTTCTTGATCAATCCCTCGAGGCCGAAGCTGCCGCCGACCACGCCGATCGAGCCCAGGATCGAGGACGGGTCGCAATAGATCTCGTCACCGGCGCAGGCGATCATGTAGCCGCCGGAAGCCGCGACGTCCTCGACGAACACCAGCACCGGCAGCTTCTTCTCGGCGGCCAGTTGCCGGATGCGCAGATAGATCTGCCGCGACTGCACCGGCGAGCCGCCCGGCGAATTGATCACCAGCGCCACCGCCTTGGCATTCCGAGTGCCAAAGGCGCGCTCCAGCATCTTGGCGACGCCGGCGAGCGTCATGCCGGGCCGCAGCGGCGTCACCGCGCCGATCACGCCTGACAGCCGCACCACCGGCACGACAGCCATGCCGCGCCTGAATCGCGCCGGGAGCATTCCCTGCGCGCGATCGAGCCATCCCGAACGTCCTCCAGAATGCCCTTGGCGATCACTAATTTGTTCACTCATGCCGTTACCTCGAATTAACCACTTTTTATCACGCCAGTGTCATTGGATTTCGTGGAACGCGTTTTGCATTTTGTCATTGGGGTTGCAACGCGCGGGCGGAGAGGGAGCCATGAAGATCTACCTGCTGATTTTGCTGATCGGTACACTTCTGACCGCGATCCACTTCACATCCAGGCCTGAACGCCAGTCGGAAACGGCCCCGCAGTGATTTAGTGCCAGTACGACGCGGGCAGCATCCCTGCCCGTCAGCGCCGCGCCAGCGGCAATTCCCCTTTCCCAGCCAAGATCTCCTGCACCCATTTATTGGGCACACGTGACTCTTCATTGAGCAACAGCGCGGCATGCAGCCGCGTCGGCGCCCGGCCGCCCTTGGTGGCCCGCACCAGGATTCGGATCGCCGGCGAGGTCACCTCGCCATGAACCGGCAGGATCTCGAGGCTGCCAAAGCCGCGGTCGAGCGCAGCCAGCACCTCGGCAATCCCGTCGGCCCGCCAGATCAGCGCAAGCTGCCCGTTCGACCTGAGGATCCGCCGCGCCACGTGAACCCAGCTGGCGAGCGTGGTCGCGGTCGCGACATGGGCGCGCTGCCGCACGCCGTCCGGCGAGGCGCGGTGCCTCGAGGGATCGTTGAACGGCGGGTTCATCAGCACGACGTCGGCGCTGTCGGGCGCAAGTCCGGCGTCATCGAAGGCGGAGGCGCCGGCCTCGACATCGAGCACGATCACCTCGGCCATGATCGCGTTGGCGCTGGCGTTATTCCGGGCCAGCTCGGCCAATGCAGGGTCGATTTCGACCAGAACCAGATCGATCCCGCTGACCCGCCGTGCCACCGCGAGCCCAGCGGCGCCGACGCCGGAGCCGAGATCGACGACCCGGTGGCCTGATCGGG
>NZ_JACMYP010000526.1 GCF_020889705.1 Bradyrhizobium altum
TCGAGCCGGTTGTCACAGGCTGTTGGGGTCGAGCTGCCGCTGTCGACGCTGTTCGCAAGGCCAGTGCTGGCCGATCTGGCCGCAAGCATCGTCGAGGTGTTGAGCCGCTCCGGTCCCCAAGAGCTGCCGTCGATTGCGGCCGTGTCGCGTCATGAGCCGCTTGTGCTGTCGTTTGCGCAGCAGCGGCTATGGTTTTTGGCGCAGCTGAACGAAGGCAGCACGAACTACCACATTCCGCTGACCTTACGACTGCGCGGGGTGCTCGACCGCAGCGCCTGGCAGCGCAGCCTTGACCGTCTGTTTGCGCGTCATGAGGCGCTGCGCAGTGTCTTTGTCGCGCCGCAGGGCAAGCCCCAGGTTGAGGTCCTGCCGCCGGATGCGGGACTACCGGTACTTGAGCACGATCTTCGGCACAGACCGGATGCGGAAGCGGCACTTTTGGATCTGTGCCATGAAGAGGAGTGCACGCCGTATGATCTTGCGCGCGGGCCTCTGATCCGCGGACGTCTGGTGCGGATGTCGGATGAGGAGCACGTCTTCCTGCTGACCCAGCATCACATCGTCTCGGACGGCTGGTCGATGGGCGTGCTGGTGCGTGAACTTAGCCAGCTTTACCGGGCATTCGAGGCTGGTCAGGACGATCCTTTGCCGGCGTTGGCGATCCAATATCCGGATTACGCCGCCTGGCAACGCCAATGGCTGTCGGGGGAACGGCTGCAGAAGCAGGCGCAGTATTGGCGCAGCGCCCTGGCAGGCACGACCCCTCTTGTCTTGCCGACAAACCGTGCGCGGCCTGCCCAGCAGTCGTTTGCCGGGGCCACGGTCCCGATCGTCATCGATGCGGATCTGACGCGGGAGCTGAAGCGGCTGAGCCTGCAGCATGGCACGACGTTGTTCATGACGGTGCTGGCAGCCTGGGCGGCGGTGCTGTCGCGTCTGTCGGGACAGGACGACCTTGTGATCGGCGTGCCGAGCGCCAATCGAGGCCGGCGCGAGGTCGAAGAGTTGATCGGCTTCTTCGTCAACACCCTGACGCTACGGCTGGACCTGTCGGGCGAGCCGAGCGTGTCGGAGCTTCTGGAGCGGACGCGGCGCACGGCGCTGGCTGCACAGGAGCATCAGGACCTGCCGTTCGAGCAAGTGGTGGAGATCGTGCAGCCGCCCCGGGCTCTTGATCACACGCCGTTGTTGCAGGTGATGTTGGCCTGGGAGAACAACGCGGTTGGGACATTGGACCTGCCGGGGCTGAGTGTGGAGGCTGCCGGGGAGGGGATCGATCAGGTCAAGTTCGATCTGGAGCTGAGCCTTGGCGAGCATGGCGAGGAGATCGCCGGAACGCTGGGTTATGCCACGGCGCTGTTTGATCAGGCGACGATCGAGCGGCAGCGTGGTTATCTGCTGGCGCTGCTGCGGGCGATAGCTGCCGATGCAGGCCAGCCGGTCGGCCGCATCGACATCCTGCCGGCCGAGGAGCGCAGCTATCTGCTGGAGGAGTTGAACCGGACGGCGGCGCCTTATCCGTCGGAACGATGCATCCATGAGCTGTTCGAGGCGCAGGTGCAAAAGACGCCGGAGGCGGTGGCGCTGATCTGCGAAGACGAGCGGCTGAGCTATGGTGAGCTCAACGCACGGGCCAACCGGCTGGCGCATCATCT
>NZ_JACMYP010000527.1 GCF_020889705.1 Bradyrhizobium altum
GTCGCCAAGCCGGCCGGTTCGGCGCCAAGGGCGGCGGCACCCCCGGGTTTTCACGGGGTCCCTATCAGGCCGCGAGCCAGCAACTGGCCAACAGCCCGATCATGCGCGGCCAGCGCAGCGCGATCTCGAGCCGCGAGGCCCTGATCCTGCAATCCCTGATCAATCACCCCTGGCTGCTGCACGACCATCTCGAGGAGGTGGCGGCCCTCGAACTCGCCCATCCCGAGGCCCACAAGCTGCGGGCCGCGATTATCGCCGCCTTTGCCCACGACCATCACCACTCTCCTGATGTCGAGGAGCAGGCCGAGAAGATGCGCTCCGACCTCGAAGCAGGCGGATTATCGCAGATTCTTCAAAGGGTTGCGCGGGCGAACACAACCCAGGCGGTGTGGGGGGCGCAGATCGGCGCCGCACGCGAGGATGTTTTATCGACCTGGCGTCAACTCGTTGCCTTGCATCAGAAAACCCACGCCTTACTTAGGGAAAGAAAAGATGCGGAAGCGGCTTTGGCTGAAGACTCCAGCGAGGCCAATCTGGCATGGTTGCAGGATATCCAGGCCCGGATGGCAGAAGCCGATGGGACCGAAGCCCTGATTGAAGGGTTCGGCGAATTATCGGGCCGGTTCCAGCGTAATGTCTGATAACAAAAATGCTGCGGACGGCGCTGGCCGAACCCGCAAAAAGACTCGCCAAATCCATGGTTTGGCTGCAAAAACAGGGTTAAGCGAAACTTAATAGCCTCGCGGCTATTTCAAGATGGAAACCGTCGAGACGGATCAGAGGGGTGGCGAGATTATGCGCCGCCCTTTGTGCGTCGAGAGAGTAAATCTAGATTTCGTGCGGATGCGCGTGCGTGGCGCCATTTTGCATGACCGCGTTTCGGGAGCTTAGTGAATGGCCACCAAGGCAAAGACGCTGCAGGTTAAGGACAAGGAAAAAGACGACAAGGCAGCGGATGCTCCTGAGAAGGATGCCGCTGACGCGCCGTCGCCGTTGCTCGACCTGTCGGATGCCGCGGTGAAGAAGATGATCAAGCAGGCCAAGAAGCGCGGCTTCGTGACCTTCGATCAGCTCAACGAAGTGCTGCCCTCCGACACGACCTCGCCCGAACAGATCGAAGACATCATGTCGATGCTGTCGGACATGGGCATCAACGTCACCGAGGCGGATGATAGCGAGGGCGAGGACGAGAAGGACGACGGCGACGACGAGACCGACAACGAACTCGTTGAGGTCACGCAGAAGGCCGTCACCGAGGTCAAGAAGTCGGAGCCCGGCGAGCGCACCGACGATCCCGTGCGCATGTATCTGCGCGAGATGGGCACGGTGGAATTGCTCTCCCGCGAGGGCGAAATCGCCATTGCAAAACGCATCGAGGCCGGCCGCGAGGCGATGATCGCGGGCCTCTGCGAAAGCCCGCTGACATTCCAGGCCATCATCATCTGGCGCGACGAGCTCAACGAAGGAAAGATCTTCCTTCGCGACATCATCGATCTCGAAGCCACCTATGCGGGCCCTGAGTCGAAGGGCGGCATCAATCCGAACCTGATCGGCAACAACGGTGCCGAGGGCGCCGCCGCTGAAGGCAATGGCGGCGACGTGCAGGCCGGCGCGCGGCCCATGTCGCGCCGCCGGCAG
>NZ_JACMYP010000528.1 GCF_020889705.1 Bradyrhizobium altum
CGAGCCACGAGCCGGCGCCGAGTTGGGGCACCGACAGCGAGCACCACTAGCCGAACCTGCACCGGTTCACCTGATCGAAGCCGCAGCGGACGCCGCTGCGGCTTTTTCCGTATCGGCCGTCCGTAGTTTTGCGGAGGCGCGATTCGCGCCGACACCGACCGCAGCATGTCGAACTGTTGCTCGAATCCGATTTTGCGCGCCGCTCAACCGGGGCGGGAGCCCTGAGTCTTGTGGTGCAAATGCAACACCCGCCAACCAACGTGTGGCGAGGAGGTCAGAACGCCTAAAAAGTCGGCAGATGCATGTCTTTTCGCCTTCACGGTACCGTGCACGGGCCTCAGATTGGTCCCACGCGATTGAGTTGCAGTCCGTTATCGCGCGCCCTGGGGGCCACCGGAGCTGGGCTGTCTTGAAAAGTAGATGGGGATCGTCATGAAGAAACTGGCTTTGTTAGCAACGGCGCTAGCAATGATTTCGAGCTCGGCAATGGCAGCTGACATGGCGGTGAAGGCCGTCAAGGCGCCGCCGCCGGCTCCCTTCGATCCCTGGGATGTCGCCTTCGGCGCCGGCATCATGAGCGACTACATCTTCCGCGGCGTCACCCAGTCCAACCACAATCCGTCGGTCACCGCCTATTTCGAGCCGCGCTACAACGTCAACAAGGACCTGCAGCTCTACATCGGCACCTCGACCGAAAGCATCTCCTTCGCCAACCGCGCTGCGGCCGAAGTCGACGTCTACGGCGGTATCCGCCCGACCTTCGGCGCCTTCGCCTTCGACATCGGTGTCTGGGGTTACCTGTATCCGGGTGGAACCTGCTACTTCGCGCGCCGACCGACACCGCCGGCAAGCTGCTCAGCCCGGAGTGCGCAGCCAACGCCCTGCTGAACGGCAACGTGATGAAGAAGGACGTCTCGTTCTTCGAAGTCTACGGCAAGGCGACCTGGACCATCAACGACAACTGGGCGTTCACCATCAACGAGTACTACTCGCCGAACTTCCTCAACACCGGTGCCTGGGGCAACTACTCCTCGATCATCGGCAAGTACACCGCGCCGAGCACCGTGTTCGGCACCAGCGGCGTCGGCATGTATGTGTCGGGTGAGTTCGGCCGGCAGTGGCTCGGCACCTCGGACAGCTTCTACGGCGTTCCGGCGTTCCCGAACGGCATCAAGTATGCCGACTACAACACCTGGAACATCGGCATCGGCTTCACCTACAAGGTGTTCACGCTCGATCTGCGCTACTCCGACACCGACCTGTCGAAGGGCAATTGCAGCGCCTTCACCAGCGACTTCACCGCGGGCGGAACCACCAATGTCACCCCGATCAATCCGGGCGGCACCGGCTCCAACTGGTGCGGCGCGGCTGGTATCGCCAAGCTCTCGGTCGACCTGACCGCGATGTCCAACTTGAAGTAATTTCCTCTTCCGAGGATCGCGGGGGCGGCAGAGCAATCTGCCGCCCCTTTGTTTTGCGGACTCGGGTGATGACAAGGCTGGAGCGGCGGACTGGCTCACCTCTCCCGCTTGCGGGGGAGGTCGCCGCGCGTAGCGCGGCGGGTGGGGCTCTCTCCGCAATGCGATTCGTGGAGAGAGCCC
>NZ_JACMYP010000529.1 GCF_020889705.1 Bradyrhizobium altum
CCAATGTGATTCGCCACGCTATCCCGCGCGGGATAGGGTGCGTCTAATCCTCGGTGTGCGGGCTGCCAGACGCTGGCGTGTTCGGTACCCCAACGCCTCCGCCCTAGAGTGTGTTTCCACGTGATGCCTTGCGGCAGCAAAGGCCACGTAAAGGGAGGATTTGATCATGTTAATTTGCCGATGCAACGCAATTCATCGACGCGACGTGGTATGCGGCGGCGGTGCTGCCTTGTTCAGCGCCGTCGTGGCGACGCTGATCGGCAGCGGGAAGCCGGTACGCGCAGAAGCGGTCGCCGGTAAGGTTCCGGAGATCGATCGTGTGGCAGTGCGCGTGGTCGTCGACAGCTACCAATTCGCTGTCGCGCCGAGCCGGAAGGTCTCCGATGTTGAGATTGAACACTTCGGCTGGGGCATCGGCGGTGGCAAGCCGCCGGGTAAAACGTTGATCAGTGAGTTCGGACTGTCGATGCACGTCGAGTCGCGGCGCGGCGCCGAAGCACGACATGTCCTGGTCGATTTCGGCTTCACACCGGACGCGCTGGTCAACAACGCCAATCTCGTAGGCATCGATCCGGCCGCGCTTGATGCCCTTGTCTTGAGCCACGGTCACTACGATCATTTTGGCGGTCTCGCCGGCTTCCTAAAACAAAACAATGGCAAGCTCAAAGCCAAGCTACCGATTTACATCGGCGGCGAGGATGCATTCTGCTCCCGCGAATGGACGGCTCCACCGGTGCGCGGCGACTTTGGAGCCTTGGATCGCAATGCACTGGAGGGCGCCAATGTTGCGGTGACCTATGCAGAAGGGCCGGCACTGGTCGCCGATCACGGCTTCACCACGGGGCACATTGGCCAAACGAGCTTTGAGAAGCTTCTGTCGCCCAGCGCCATGAAGATCGGCGTGGACCACGGCATTGGATGCTATGCCGACAAGCTTCCGGAGGATGAACGGACGAAGGCTGTCGTCCCGGACCAGTTTCGGCACGAGATCGCCACCGCATACAATCTAAAAGGCCGCGGGTTGGTCGTGTTGACGTCTTGCAGCCATCGCGGGGTAATCAACGCAATCAAACAAGCCCAAGCGACTTCGGGTATCAGCAAGGTTCATGCGGTGATCGGCGGGTTTCACCTCGCGCCCTATAAGGAGGACTATGTGCGCGACACGATCACAGCGCTGAAGGGTATCGACATCGACTACGTCATTCCACTGCACTGTACGGGTGAGTCGTTCTACGAAATGGCAAAGGCCGAGATGCCGAACAAGCTCCTGCGATCCTACACGGGCACACGCTTCATCTTCGCTGCCTGAGCAGGAAAAGACACACGCAATCCTAGCGCTCACGGCCGCGAACGGGGTGAATTGCTGGCCGTAGCGGATTGGAGGGCCTAAATGGCATCACCATGCCGAACTAGTGGTGCGATGCCGATGACGCTAGGGGGCGCGCTAATAATGTCCGGATTTGGCCCATTTGAGACGTGCCGAATGGTCATGAGAAAGTCCGCTCAGCGCAGAAGACCGGAAGTGAGCGGCGCGTCGTCAGAGTGAAGCGATTGACCCGAAGCCGAAGTCGGCAAACTAAGG
>NZ_JACMYP010000530.1 GCF_020889705.1 Bradyrhizobium altum
CGTCGTGGCCGGCGCGGTGGCCGCTGCGCGGCTGCCGCAGCCGCAATTGCCCGCCGAGGAATCCGTCTTCGGTGATCTCGGCGGCCGGAGACTCGTTTTTTGACGCGTTTTCTTCACGCGAACCGGGGCCCACTTCGCTTGAAAACGCTCTAGTCATCGGCCCGCAATTCGTGGCCCAGGCCGGCATCGGTCAGGAGCTGGCGGGCCTCGTGGTTGTCGTCCTCGTGCACCAGGATCCGCCGCGGCAGCACGCCGAGCGAGCCCTCGATGATGCTCATGTTCTGGTCCAGCACCAGATGATGGATGTTAGCGCTGTCGAGCAGCGCGCCGACGGCGGAGACCAGCACCACGTCATTGGTCCGTACCAATTCCCGCAAAATCCACTCTCCTCTCCGCCCCGCCTGTGCGGCCAATGCATCACATGTCAACAACTTCGTGGCCTTGCCGCTGCACCGCGCAGTTTCTATTGTTATAGCTGAGGATAGTGCGAATTCGGCAAAATTGGAGACCAGCGTGGCGGTTATTGTACCCTTCGAAAGCCCGTCCAATGCTTCGATCGACGGGCTGGTGGGACTTGTCGCCGCTGACATGGAGCGCGTCAACGCGACCATCCTCTCGCGGACCGGCTCCGAGGTCACCATGATCCCCGAGGTCGCCAATCATTTGATCTCCTCCGGCGGCAAGCGGCTGCGCCCGATGCTGACCCTGGCGATGGCCCAGCTCGCCGACTACACAGGCGACGGCCATATCAAGCTCGCCGCCGCGGTCGAGTTCATGCACACCGCGACCCTGCTGCATGACGACGTGGTCGACGAGAGCGAGCTGCGCCGCGGCAAATTGTCCGCGCGGATGCTGTGGGGCAACGAGGCCAGCGTGCTGGTCGGCGACTTCCTGCTCGGCCAGGCATTCCGGATGATGGTCGAGGTCGGCTCGCTGCGCGCGCTCGATATTCTCTCCGCGGCCGCCGCCACCATCGCCGAGGGCGAGGTGATGCAGCTTGCCGCCGCCAAGAACACCGCGACCACCGAGGACGAGTATCTCGCCGTGATCCGCGGCAAGACCGCGGAGCTGTTCGCCGCGGCCTGCGAGGTCGGCCCTGTGATCGCCAACCGGCCCAAGGCCGAGCAGACCGCCTGCCGCTCGGTCGGCATGAATCTCGGCATCGCCTTCCAGCTCGTCGACGACGTGCTGGACTATGGCGGCAAATCCGCAAAACTCGGGAAGAATGTCGGCGACGATTTCCGCGAGGGCAAGATCACGCTGCCGGTGGTGCTCGCCTTCCGCCGCGGCAACGACACCGAGCGCCAGTTCTGGATCCGCGCACTGGAGCGCGGCGAGATCGGCGCGGCCGATCTCGATCACGCAATAGGGCTGATGACCAAGCACCGCGCGCTGGAGGATACCATCAGCCGCGCCCAGCACTACGGCGCAATGGCGGTCGACGCGCTGGCGCTGTTCCCATCCTCGCCGATGAAGACGGCGCTGGAACAGGTCGTCGCGTTCTGCCTCGCAAGATCGCACTGATCTAGCCGCATTCGAGCACCAAAGACGGTGTCGTCCCGGCGAAGGCCGGGACCCA
>NZ_JACMYP010000531.1 GCF_020889705.1 Bradyrhizobium altum
ACGATTACCCACATTTTTTGACGTGCACTGAGCCGAAAAACTTGAGTCGCCGGAATCACTTGTGATTCTTTGATGAGCACCTGATTCGAGAAGAGGTGCTCTATGAGACTGACTTCACGCGCTCGAAATGAGAAGGCGCATCCGTTGGCGTCTGACGCGGTGACCTGGTTTGACCGTGAAGCCGCGCTGTGCGAATTCCAGGACGCTCGACTAGGCGAGAGATTTCGCATGCTGCTGAAGCAGATTGGTGGAGACATCGGACAGAGCATTCCGATGGTTTGCCAAGACTGGGCGAATACCAAGGCGGCCTATCGTTTCTTCTCCAATGAACGAGTAAGCGAGGCCGACATCCTATCTGGTCATTTTAAATCGACGCGGGAACGTATCGCGGCGGCGAAAGGACCTGTTCTTGTCCTGCATGATACGACCGAATTCACCTATCAAAGGGAGCGCCCGGATCTGATCGGGATGATTAATCGCATCCCAAAAAGCAACTCTCGAAGATTGGACGGAAAACCCCAAACGTACACGACATGCGGAATATTGATGCATTCGAGCCTTGCGGTGACCCTCGAGGGGCTTCCACTGGGGCTCAGCGCCGTGAGGTTCTGGACCAGAAAGAAATTCAGAGGGGTCGCTGCGCTCAGGCGCGAGGTCAACCTGACACGGATCCCCATTGAAACCAAGGAGAGCATTCGGTGGCTGGAGAACCTCAAGCAATCCACGGAGCTTTTCGAGAAGCCATCGCAGTGCATCCATATCGGTGATCGTGAGGCCGACATTTATGAATTGTTTTGCGCCGCCCAAGAGGTTGGAACGCATTTCTTGGTAAGGACCTGTGTCAATCGCCTGGCCGGCGATGGCGATCATACCGTTGCAACGATAATGGACGAGGTCGTGGTCAAAGGTCTCCACCGGATCGAAGTCCAGGATAGCAAGGGCAATCCAGACCAGGCTGTTCTTGAAATCCGGTATCGTAAAATCCGTATTCTGCCACCGATAGGCAAGCAGTCGCGGTATCCAGCTTTGACTTTGACAGTGATCCACGCTGATGAAAGAGGAGCGCCAAAGAACAGAAAGAAGATTGAATGGAAACTCCTGACCGATCTTCCGGTGCAATCGCGCGGGGATGCGATCGAGAAACTCGAATGGTATTCCCTGCGATGGAAGATCGAGGTCTTCCACAAGATACTCAAATCCGGCTGTAGGGCAGAGGACTCGCAACTGCGGACTGCTCAGCGATTGACGAATCTGATCTCGGTGTTCTGCATTGTGAGCTGGCGAATTTTTTGGATGACGATGCTCAATCGTTCCGCGCCAAATGCCTCACCGGAATTTGCGCTGACCAAAGCTGAAATCCAATTGCTTGATCGGCTCGTCAAAGACAAGAATCCAATCAGCACACAACGAAAGACATTGTCGCATTATCTCATCAAGATTGCCAGGCTCGGCGGCTATCTCGCCCGCGCCAACGATCCGCCACCAGGGAATCTGATCATGTGGCGCGGACTATCGCGATTCATCGATATCGCAACGGGAGCGAAACTCTGACTCAAAAATGTGGGTAATCGTAAG
>NZ_JACMYP010000532.1 GCF_020889705.1 Bradyrhizobium altum
GCGTCAGGCCGAAGCTGGCCAGCCGCGCCTTGAGGGCCAAGAGCATTTCCTGCGCATCTGCCTTGCTCTCGAAGCCCATGACGAAGTCGTCCGCATAGCGCACGGTCACAATGCGACCACGTGCATGGCGACGACGCCATTGGTGGACCCAGAGATCGAGGATGTAGTGCAGGAAGATGTTGGCAAGGAGCGGGCTGATGCCTGCCCCTTGCGGCGTGTCCCTGTCCGTCTCTTGCTTCTCGCCGCTCTCAAGAACGCCGGCCCGCAGCCACAGCCCGATGAGCCGCAAGATGCGAGGATCGGCGATCCGGTGCGCCACCATCCGCAGCAGCCACTCGTGGTCGACCGAGTCGAAGAAGCTACGTATGTCGGCATCGAGCACCCAGTTGACGCGCTGGCTCATGATCGCCGTATGCAGGGCATCAAGCGCCATATGAGGATTCCGCCCCGGCCGGAAGCCGTAGGAGAACCCGAGGAAGTCGGCCTCGTAGACGGCGCTCAACACCTCGGTCACCGCGCTTTGGACGATCTTGTCCTCTAGCGCCGGCACACCGAGAGGCCGCTTACCGCCATCGGTTTTGGAAATGTAGACTCGCCGCACCGGCTGCGGCCGGTAGCGACCAGTGTGGACCCGTCCGCAGAGGTCGCGGATGTTATCCGTGAGCCCCTCTTCGTACTTCGCCACCGTTACCCCATCGACCCCCGCGCTGGCCTGCCGCTTTTGTCGTCGAAACGCCCGTAGCAGAGCGTCCTCGTCGATGTGGTGCAGCAAGGCCGTGAACCGGGTTTGGGCAGCCTGCTTGGCCGCCGCGTTCACCCGCTCGAGGTGCGGCGGCAAGGCAACCCGGCTCTGTGTCCGGACCCTGGCCTTCTCGCGCGGGCTCCCCTCGGGCTGGCCCCTTCCCTCCATACGTCTCGTTTCCTTCGACGATTTCACAGGTACTATGGACCAGTCCGACTCCCGACCTCAGCTCGGACCGCGGCCCTGGCAGTGCCTTGCCGTTGTCCCCCACTGGAGACCAATCCAGTGGACCCGGTCGGGCCTCTCATGTTCCGATGATTGCCTTCCATGCGTGATGCGGCCATCGACCCCGACGGAGCGGCATCGTCTCGCATAACGACGATGCTCATGCTGCCTTCGTGACTAGGGAACACACTCGGCCTCCGCGAACATCCACCTTTCGAGGCTCATTCCCGCACCCCGCATGGCTCCTGTCTACACTTCAGACCCCGCGTTGCCGCGACGCCCGCAAGACTCGGTCCCGGCTCGCCTGCTTCGGCTTTGGCCGGATGGGACTTGCACCCACAAGCAATCATCAGCTTGGCATGACGTACTCCCCATTGATGGTGTAGCTCGGTAGAGCAAAGCCGCCCGCACGCGCGCCCTCACATAGCGCCGTAGCGGGCGGGCGGCTTTGCGGTGGTCACCGGCAGTTCGCCGGTAGGGTCGGGTTGCTGACACCAACCTGATTCGAGGAACCACCGATGACCGATGAGAC
>NZ_JACMYP010000533.1 GCF_020889705.1 Bradyrhizobium altum
AAGATTGATCGGCCATCGCCTGCGTGTGCGCATCTTCGACGACCGGCTCGAATGCTTCCTTGGCGTCACACCGGTCGTGACGTTGCGGCGCGGTCGGCCTGTGTCCGAGAGTCAGGGCGGTCATGTCGTGGATTACCGGCACGTCATCCATGCCCTGCGGCGCAAGCCGATGGCGCTCCTCAATCTCGTTTATCGCGACCAACTCTTCCCGCGTGCAGCTTACAAACGTCTGTTCGAGACCTTGCGGGAGCATGGTGATGACCGGCGCGCCTGCAAGGTGACGGTCGAGCTTCTGGCGCTGGCTCACGAGCGCGCCTGCGAAGCAGAACTCGCCGAGGCGATCGCGATGGATCTGGACGCCGGACAGTTACCCGATCTTGCCGCGCTGCGCGACCGCTTCCGACCCGAGGCGGCCTCGATCCCGCGTGTCGCCGTCAAGCTGGCGCCGCTCGACGTCTACGATGAACTCGCCTCCGTCAGCGTCATGTCGGGCCGCTCGAACCTGGGAGAGGCAGCATGACCGGTATCGCCACCTCCGTCGATGCTGCCCGTGTCGAGCTGCTTCTCAATGAGCTCCGCCTGCCGGGCGTCAAGGCGATCTGGCCGAAGCTCGCCGCACAGTCGGACAAGGAAGGGTGGCCTGCCGCCCGCTTCCTCGCCGCCCTTGCCGAGCACGAGGCCGCCGATCGCACCCGCCGTCGGATCGAGCGACACATGGTGGAAGCGCGTTTGCCCGCCGGCAAGACGCTCGCAACCTTCGACTTCGAAAGCGTGCCGATGCTATCAAAGGCACAGGCGATGGCGCTCGCCGCCGGCGACGCCTGGTTGAAGGCCGGCGCCAATTTGCTCTTGTTCGGTCCACCGGGCGGCGGCAAGACCCATCTCGGCGCGGCGATCGGCCTGGCTCTCGTCGAGAACGGTTGGCGCGTTCTCTTCGCGCGAACCACTGATCTGGTGCAACGGCTGCAGGTCGCGCGGCGCGAGCTGGCGCTGGAGTCCGCGATCGCCAAACTCGATCGCTATGACCTCCTGATCCTCGACGACATCACATATGTGAGCAAGGATCAGGCGGAAACCAGTGTGTTGTTCGAGTTGATCGCCGCCCGCTACGAACGACGCTCGCTGCTGATCACGGCCAATCAGCCATTTGGCGAATGGGGGCGTATCTTCCCGGACCAAGCAATGACGTTGGCTGCCATCGATCGTTTGGTCCACCACGCCACGATCCTCGAGATGAATGTCGAAAGTTACCGTCGAAAAGTTGCCCTCGATCGCAAGCGCGGTCCAGGCCGGCCGCCTGTTCACACTACCCCAAACGAACTCGACAAGACTTTGATTGACGCTGGCAGCGCCACTTGATTGTCGCGCAGCGTCAATCAACGCTTGCCAAGTCGACGGCCAGCGTCAATTATCTCCTGACTCGGCCGCCTCGTCTCATCTTGATTGACGCGCCGCTCTCATCCTGATTGTCGCGCTATA
>NZ_JACMYP010000534.1 GCF_020889705.1 Bradyrhizobium altum
TCGCAACGATCATTGGTGGCCTCCGGTTTCGTGAGGCCGCAATTCCATGGCTGGTCGGGCTTTACATCACGGCCGCGTACTGGTTCACCGCATCCACATCTTTCGCCAATCCGGCCGTTGCCATCGCGCGATCGTTCACCGACACGTTTTCCGGCATCCGCGGGCAGGATCTGCCGGGATTCATCGTCGCCGAGGTTCTGGGAGCCATGGTCGCGCTGGCATTCATGACCTGGCTGCTGCGGGGCGCCGAAACCACCAAGGAAGCAGTCCGATGACGATCACGATCTACCACAATCCCGATTGCGGGACGTCGCGCAACACCTTGGCAATGATCCGCCAAAGCGGGCAGGAGCCCGAGATCGTCGAATATCTCAAGACGCCTCCCTCGCGCGACAAGCTGATCGCGCTGATCGCTGCCATGGGCATGACACCGCGCGCGCTGCTCCGCGAGAAATGCACGCCCTATGCCGCGCTCGACCTCGTCAATCCGAAATGGAGCGACGACGAATTGATCGATTTCATGATGGCGCATCCGATCCTGATCAATCGGCCCATCGTGGTCTCGCCGAAGGGCGTGAAGCTATGCCGGCCGTCCGAGGCCGTCCTCGATCTCCTCGCCGTTGCCGACATCGGCCGGTTCGTCAAGGAAGACGGCGAGGTGGTTTCGCCGAGGACGCCGGGTGCGCGCGCTGAATGAGCCGCCGTGCAGATAACCTCCTGATCGTCGCGCTCGGCACGACGCAAACCCTGGCCTGGGCGTCGAGCTACTATCTGCCGGCCATTCTCGCGGACCCGATTGCGCGGGACCTCGGCATATCCACGAACTGGCTGTTCGCCGCGTTCTCGATGGCGCTCGTGGTATCAGGACTGCTCGGCCCGCGCGTCGGCCGCCAGATCGACCGCATGGGCGGGCGCGAAGTGCTCTGTGCGTCCAATCTTATCCTGGCGTTCGGCCTGATCCTGCTCGGGCTTTCGCAAGGCCGCGTTCTGATGGCTGCAAGCTGGCTGCTGCTCGGCGTCGGCATGGGCCTTGGCCTGTATGATGCAGCCTTCGCGGCGCTCGGGCGCATCTATGGCAACACCGCACGCCGCTCCATCACCGGCATTACCCTGATCGCCGGGTTTGCCAGCACGATCGGCTGGCCGCTCACCGCGTGGGGCCTTGCAACCATCGGTTGGCGCTGGACCTGCTTCGGCTGGGCGGCTGCGCACATTCTGATCTGCCTGCCGTTGAACGCCTTCCTGGTCCCCAGGTTGAAGAGCGAGCATCGGATCGCAGCCGACACGCCAAAGCCGCATATTCCGATCGACCGCGCGATGGTGCTGCTCGCCTTTGCCTTCGCGGCCGCCTGGAGCGTCACGTCGGCGATGGCGGTTCATTTGCCGCGAATTCTGGAGG
>NZ_JACMYP010000535.1 GCF_020889705.1 Bradyrhizobium altum
CCGCGGGCGCAAGAGCTTTCTCAGTCGACTTCACACATGGGAGCGGTGCGGTCATGTATACGGCCTGTAAAGCGCGGCGCATGACCGCTGGCCTCGATGAAGTCCGCGACACAAGGGGCTAAATCAATCAGACGCGCTTGAAGCGCATTGTCGCGCCAGCCTCACTCATGCCGGGATTTCGTCCCGTGGGTTCATCGCCTGTTATTGCTCCTTGCCCTCTGCCGGCCCGCGCCGGTCAGATCTCTTTGACAGCCGCTGTATGCATCAAGCGGCAGCCATAGTCGTCGCCGGCGTCTCCGGACGCCGGTAAATCCCGCCCTTGTTCAAGAGCGCCCAAGCAATTCGCGCTGTCTTGTTGGCCAGCGCGACCGCTGCCACCTTGTACGGACGTCTGGCGAGCAGCGCCCTCAACCACGGCCGCGCCCGATCGGCCTTCCGGGCAATTCGCAGGACGGATGTAGCCCCAAGAACGAGGAGGCTCCGAAGTTCGGGGTTTCCCATCTTCGAGATGCGTCCCATCCGCTCCTTGCCCCCACTCGAATGCTGTCGTGGCGTCAGTCCCAGCCAGGCAGCAAAGTGACGAGCGGATTTGAAGCCGCCGGGATCTGGCACCAGCGCCTTGATGGTCGCCGCTGTAATGGCTCCAATGCCGGGGATCGTAGTCAGTCGGCGCATGTCCTTGTCGGTCTTTGCCGCAGCAACAATGGCTCGCTCGAGCTTGTCAATCTGGTCCGCCTGGGCCTCGATCTGATCGGCAACTGCCGTCAGGGCGACGCGCGCTGCCGCAGGCAAGCGGACATCTGCTACGTCCCGTACGATTGCAACCAACGCCTCGACCTTTGTCCGGCCAGCGGCGGCAATGATGCCCAACTCGGCGAGATGCGAGCGTAGGGCGTTGATAGTCTGCGTTTGCTGTTTCACCAGAAGTGCGCGACTCTTCAGGAACCATCATTGCGGCTTGTTGCTCAGCCGTTTTGATCGGAACGAAGCGCATGGTCTTGCGAGTCACGGCCTCGCTGATGGCCTCGGCATCCGCCGCATCCGTCTTGCCGCGCTTCACAAAGGGTTTGACATAAGCCGGCGGAATCAGCCGCACTTGATGACCGAAAGTTGCAATCTCGCGCGCCCAATAATGGGCGCTGCCGCAGGCTTCCATCCCCACCAGGCATGGTGGCAGCTTCTCGAAGAAACGCAGAACTTCGCTGCGCCGTAGTCTCCGGTTCAACACCGGCGAGCCATCGCCACCCGCGCCGTGAACTTGAAAAATGTGCTTCGCCAAATCCAACCCGATGGTGCTAATCTGCTTCATGGAACGGTTCCCCCTTGTGGCGTTCGAATAACGACCACGTTTTAGCACGATGATGCTGTCGGAGCGGGCCGTTCCACCACATCAATCA
>NZ_JACMYP010000536.1 GCF_020889705.1 Bradyrhizobium altum
CCCCCGACGGCGCCGCGTACGGCCGTTGCTTCACCGCCGGTGCGCCGGTCGTACCCGCCGACCCAGGCCTACATCCCGCCGCCACCGGCTGCATCAGCGGCCCCGCTGCCGGCGCCCGTTGCGGCCGCACCGCAGACGGTAGCACCGCGGCCGGTTCAGCCGCAGCAGTCCTCTGTTGTCGATGCCGATGATAACGGCCCCGTGGTTCGGCCGCCGATGCCGCTGCGCTGACGGCCAGCTAACGAATGAAAGAAAGGGCGCCGATCGCGATGATGCGATCGGCGCCCTTTCACCTCAATGTGCGAACTAAGCGCTCTGTCCCGGCGGCAGCACGACCACGGTCGCGCCCGGCTTGACGTGCTGGTAGAGATCGATGACGTCGGCGTTGTTCATGCGGATACAGCCCGATGAGATCGCCTGCCCGATATATTCAGGCTGGTTGGTGCCGTGGATGCGGTAGAGCGTGTCCTTGTTGCCCTGGTAGAGGTAGATGCCCCGGGCACCGAGCGGATTGGCCGGTCCGCCGGCGACACGCGCCGGATACGGTCCGAGCCGCTCCTGGATATCCTTGGTCGGAACCCAGTCGGGCCACTCCGCCAGACGGCCGACCGTGGCGACGCCGGAGAACGCCATCGCCTCCTCGCCGACGGCGACGCCGTAGCGGATCGCCTTGCCGCCGGGCAGCACGTAATAGAGGTAGCGCGCGTCGGTATCGACCAGGATCGAACCCGGCTGCTCCTTCCGCCTGTAATCGACAATGTGGCGCTGGAACTGATCCGGAATCTTGGCATCCGCATAGGGCGGATGCGCCAGCAATTGCCGATCGCGCGGCGTCATCGCGGCATCCGTCACCGGCGACAGCGTCGCCTGCATGCAGCCGCCAAGTGCGAGCGAACCCATCAGCACCGCAGCAAGCCCCAACTTCGACACGATTATTCTCCCCTGCGTCAAGTTGTGGCACTTGCTGCCGAAATCGTGCTGAAATCGTGGCAGCGCAGATTGGAACACGGCTGTTTGATCGGTTCCTTCGGCAAGTGTGTCCTTCCGGTTGCAGTCGGTTCCCGCGGACGCTAGCCTTGCGGCAAAATGTCTAAAACATCGGGAGGAATTCGATGCGTTACGCACTGCTGATCGGCGGCCTGATTGTCGCGGCAACACCGGCCCATGCCGATCCGCGTGCGGCCTATGTCACGATGGTGCTGCAGGCCTTTGCCGCCAAGGTCGAGTGCCCCGGCACCGATCTGGTCTATCAGGACCTCGTGCAGCGCGCGCAGGACATGCACCTGCCCGACGGCACCACCGAGCAGGTGCGCAAGGCGATCGCGTTCATGCATACCGGCGGCAAGATGGGCGAGAAACAGGCCGACGACCTGATGACCGAAGTCGCGATCG
>NZ_JACMYP010000537.1 GCF_020889705.1 Bradyrhizobium altum
CGCGGCGGCAGCGGCGGCGGCGCGGTCTCGACTGGCTGCGCGGCATGGAATTCGCGCGGCGCGGACATGAAGTGCTCCTGCGCCAGCGCAGGATTGGGCAATTCGGGCCGGTACGATTCAGGCCTGTACGATTCGGGCTTATATGATTCAGGCTTGTATGGTTCAGGCTGCGCGGTCGGCTGCGGCATCGCCGCGCGCGGCATCTCCATCCGCGGTGCTTCCATCCGCGATTCGGCATAAGCAGGGGCGGGCGGAGCCGGCGGCGCGGTGCGGACCGTGCGCAGATCGTTCTCGATCATCGCCAGCCGATCGACGACATGGCCGAGCGTGTTGTGAACGGTCTCCAGCGAATCCTGGGTGCGGCGATCGGTCTCCGACTGGCTGAAGCGGATGTCGGACAGTTCGCGCTTCACCAGGTCGACGATGCCGCTGTCCATCATCGGCTGCGGCGAGGAGCTGCTGACATTGTTGCGGGTGGCGTCGGCGAGCGAAGCGATGTGGGCGTGCTGGGCCTCGAGGTGCCGCATGATGTCATGCAGCCCTTCCTCGACCCGGCCGAGATTGCCGGAGCGCTGGTCGGCGGACTCCAGGCGTTCGAGCAGATAGGAGACACGCTGCTCGAGATGGGTGAACGCCGAAGAGCTGTCGTTGCCGACCTGCAGGCGGTCGATCCGCTCCGACAGCGAGCGCAGGGCGCCCTCGATGGCGTCGGTATTGTCGTAGCCAGCGACCGGCCGCTCGCGGGTCTCCAGCGTCGAGGCCAATGCGGCGATGCGCTGCTCGATCCCGGCGAAGGCATCGACGTGGGACTCGGCGCGCGACATCTGCGACAGCTGGTCGACCTTCGCGGCCAGCGCATGCACGTCCCCGGAGAGCTGCAGCAGCGCGTCGTTGGAGGCGACATTGGAGACGATGGCGCGCAGCGCGGCGATCGCGCTCTCGAGCTGATGCACCGTCGACGGATCGTCGTTGGCGCGCAAGATCATGTCGAGCTTGGCACCTAGATTGCGGATCGCCTCGTCGTAGCCGGTGAGCTGCTCGGCGGGCGTCAACGTGCGCAGCGCCTCGCGAATTTCCGCCAGCGCGCGTTCGATGCCGGTAATCACCTGGCCCTGGCCGTTGCTGCTGTCCTGGCGGATCTCGTCGATCCGATGATGCAGCGAGCGGATCTCGTTCTCGATCGACTCGATCGCGCGGCGCGGCATCGCCTCGGTGATCGCCTGGCGGATTTCGGCAAGCTCGCCGCGGAAGGCCGCGATGGATTGCTCGATATGATCGGGCCGCTGCAGCGCCTCGATCTGGCTCGTGATCTTGAGCAGGTGTCGCTCGAGCGAGGAGAAATCGGGCCCGGCCGGCGCAGCCGGCGGCGGCGCATAGGCGGCCATCGG
>NZ_JACMYP010000538.1 GCF_020889705.1 Bradyrhizobium altum
CAGATGTGGACGGCCCCCCGCTTGTCAGGATTGTAGCAGACTTCTGGCCAGATCGCTTGCTGTCAGATGTCCGGCCTGTTTGCGCGGACAAAGCCCGCTGGCCGAGATGGTGTTCGCTACGCACGCTCCAAGCACATAGGCGACATTCGTGATGCCAGTGTAATCTACGGAAGCTCGCGCGTATCGACCGATCGGTCCTTCCATCTACTTCGTCCTGCAAGTTCGTGGGCTATCCGGCGAGCAATCTCGACCGGTACACCGATTTCAGATCAGATGGGCATGGCGGCCACTGGGCGGTTGTACACGCCGCCCGATATCATCAAGCGCCAGGCGATACGGGCGAACTTGTTGGCTAAGGCCACCGCGACTAACTTCGGCGGCTTTCGCTCCAGTAGCGAAGCGAGCCAGGGTGTCGGCTTATGACGGCCCTTTCGAACGTGCCTCAGCAGCGCGGTCGCGCCGACAATCAACGTCGATCGGAGCATTGAGTCTCCGGCCTTTGTGATACCGCCATATCGCTGCCGGCCCCCCGTTGAATGATCCTTGGGTGTTAGTCCGAGCCAAGCCGCGAAGTCGCGGCCTGATCTGAACGTCTCCGGCGGCGGCGCCTTCATGCTTAGCATGGACGACCCAATCGGACCGACGCCGGGAATCGTCGCGATCCGCCTGCTGACATCATCCTCGCGGTGCCACTTCATCAGCTTGGCTTCGATCTTTGCCAGGCGGGCTTCGACCGCGGCATATTCCTCCGCCTGAAGGCGGAAGAGATCCCGCGCCATTTCCGGCAAGTTGTCATCCTCGAGCACCCGCTTGATAAGTGCCGTGACGTTCTGCCGACCGGCGGGGCCGACGATGCCAAACTCAGCCGCATAGCTCCTGAAGGCATTGGAAAGCTGCGACTTCACGCCGACCAAGCGTTCCCGCACGGTCATCAACATGCAGGCTGCTTGCCGTTCTTTCGACTTCACCGGCACAAACCGCATACTCGGCCGGGTGACCGCCTCGCACAGCGCTTCGGCATCGGCCGCGTCGTTCTTGCCGCGCTTTACGTAAGCCTTCACATATTGGGGCGGGATCAGCTTCACTTCATGACCAAACGACTGCAGCAGGCGCGCCCAGTGATGCGAGCTGCCGCAGGACTCGATGGCGACGAGGACCGGCGGAAGCCGCTCGAAGTAGCGGATCATCTCGGCTCGCCGAAACTGCCGTCGGACAACTACCGCCTCGTTCTCGTCAACACCGTGAAGCTGGAAGACCGACTTGGAAGTATCCATACCGATACGAATGGGAAGATTCATCAGACTTTCCTCTCATCTAGCTATGACGCCGGAGCGCCATAGAACCGTGGGGATGAGAGGCCGTCCACACCAGCACATC
>NZ_JACMYP010000539.1 GCF_020889705.1 Bradyrhizobium altum
CTCAGCGGCGCACTTGCGGCGCTGGGCGAGCCTCGAAGGATGCACGGCCCGGCCGGTGGCCGTGCACCCTTCGAGGCTCGCTGCGCTCGCACCTCAGGATGACGGGAAACAGGTCCGGTTGACATCACCGGACAAAGGTCGCAGACGGTCGGGACTTGCTGCCCGAACCGATGGACCATCCGATGAATTCCACTTCCCCCAAAGTCGCGCTCGTGACCGGCGCCGCGCGCGGCATCGGGCTCGCCGCAGCGAAACGCTTTCTCGCCGACGGCTGGCGCGTCGCGCTGCTCGACATCGAGGGTGAATTGCTGCGCGCCGCGGTCGCGGCATTGAAGCAGCCCGACACGACGCTGGCGCTGACCTGCGACGTATCGGATGCCGATGGTGTGACAGCCGCGATCGCGGCGATCACGGGCCGCTTCGGCCGGCTCGACGCGCTGGTCAACAACGCCGGCATTGCCGTGTTCACGCCGGTGCTGGAGACTTCGGACGCCGACTGGAACCGGATCATGGCGGTCAACCTCACCGGCCCGTTCCTGTGCACCAAGGCGGCTGCGCCTGTGATGCGCGAGCATGGCGGCGGCGCGATCGTCAACATCACCTCGATCTCGGCGGTGCGCGCCTCGACACTGCGCTCGGCCTACGGCACCAGCAAGGCCGGGCTCGCGCACCTCACCAAGCAGCTCGCGGTCGAGCTCGCCTCGCTCGGCATCCGCGTCAACGGCGTGGCGCCCGGGCCGGTCGAGACCGCGATGGCCAAGGCCGTGCACACGCCCGAGATCCGTGCCGACTATCACGACGCCATCCCGCTCAACCGCTACGGGCTGGAAGAGGAGCTGGCGGAAGCGATCTTCTTCCTGTGCTCGGATCGCGCCAGCTACATCACCGGCCAGATCCTCGCCGTCGACGGCGGCTTCGACGCCGCCGGCATCGGCCTGCCGACCTTGCGCGGCCAGCGGCGGAATGGGTAGCTCAAGCCGCCGCGCGTTTGTTCAATCACCGTCACCCTGAGCTGGCCGCTTCTTCAGCGGCCCTCGAAGGGTCGACGGCCCGACTGTGGCCGTGCATCCTTCGAGGCTTGCAAGAGCTCGCACCTCAGGATGACGGGGTCGGTAGCGGCGGCAGGTTCACTGCAACAACGCGCCAGGCGCCCTGCAGCCGGTCGATCCGGGTCAGCGACAGCGGATCGATCACGAAGCGCAGCGCGAGCTCCGGCGCGAGGTCGAGCGCGATTGCGAGGATCGCGCGGATGGTGCCGGAATGCACGACCAGCACGACGTCGCCGGCCGGCAGGCGCGCCAGCCCTGCCCGCGCCCGCGCGATCTGATCGGCAAAACTTTCGCCGCCAGGCG
>NZ_JACMYP010000540.1 GCF_020889705.1 Bradyrhizobium altum
AATGTGTTTGCGCCACTGTTTTTCAAGGATTTGCTTTCGGCAGTACGGACACCACGGAGCCGGCGGCCGCAGAATGAGATCGACGATGGCGTGACGTACGGCGGGCATGGTTGGTTGAGGCGGGGGCCCGTTGATTCTTTTTTTCCGCCCCGCGTATGCGAGACGACGATGTTGCAGGAAGGCGTAGGCAATCATTGTCATCAGGGCGTGGCGATGAAGACCTTGCCATGATCGCCCTTCGAAGTGGTCAAGTCCAAGCTCCTCCTTCAACTGCTGATGCGCCTGCTCACAAATCCACCGTGCCTTGATGGTGGCGGCCAGCGTGCGCAGATCCGTCGCCGCCGGAAGATTGGCCAGATAGTATTTCTTCTCCCCGGACGCACGCTGCTCGCCAATGAGCCAGGCTTCGTCGCCTGGGAGATGCTGCTGACCTTTATCCCATATCCGCTGCGGAGGGCCGTCAGCGGTCCGGACGCGGAGAGCAGCAAATTGGGCTTTAAGCCGACCTTTCGTCCCGCTACGCCAACTCACGGTTTTCCATTTGGCGCTGGCCAGCATTTGTTCTGCGGCAATCGATAAGATATCGGGCACGTGGTGCTTTCGTGGTTTCCCGCGGACTTTGGTAATCCGCCAAATGAGCTTCACATCGACCGGATACACTTTTAGGTGCCGAGGGATGCCGACAGCCCAGACCAGCCCGCGCTCTGTTAGCCCTTGTCGAAACTGTGCGCTGAGGCCGTATCCTGCATCCGCCAGCACACATCCAAAGCGCACGTTGGCTGCTATCGCGCGGTCAATCTCGGCCAAAGCAATCTCCGGCTTGGACCGTGGCGTTCGATGTTCGACTGGCACGCGAGCGCGCTTCAAACGAGATATGTCGCTTGTCCAACTGTCAGGCAGAAAGAGACGTAACGCGACCATCACTGGCACTTCGCCGCGCGCAAGCGTCAAAGACACCAGCGTTTGGCAATTTGCCGTTTTACCGAGAGCCGACGCGTATTGAGCCGCAACACCGACCGAGCGCTCACCCTTCTTCGGCAGTGAGGTGTCATCAATAACCAGCACCGCATCCTTGCCGCCGACAAGTCGGTCCGCCTGGTTGAGCAGCTCTGCCTCCAGCGGCGTCGCGTCCCAGACACCGTCCGCAATGAAATGGTGCAACTGGTCGTAGTTGCTCGTGGCAAGGCGTTCCGCCATCGGCTGAACGCTCTTGCGATCGCCGGGACCGATCAATCCCGCAACATACAGAGGACACATCCGCTGCCGGGTCTTATGACCCAGCCGGTCCAAGAACGGCATCAGCCAGCGTTCGAGTTCGTCTTCCCATCCCGGCA
>NZ_JACMYP010000541.1 GCF_020889705.1 Bradyrhizobium altum
GCGAGATGAGGTAACTGGGGTTGGACGGTCCTCCCAGCGGCGCATGCTACGCTTGTGCCCTTGCTAACAATATAAGAGGGAGGCTTGGATGAACTACTTTGCTGGACTCGACGTGTCTTTAAGGCTGACCGCGATTTGCGTCGTCGATGGGGATGGCAACGTGGTGCGAGAGGGCGTGGCGGACACCGAGCCGGAAATGCTGGTTTCGTGGCTGAAGGACACCGGTTTGGCATTCTCGCGCATCGGCCTCGAGGCCGGCCAGTGCTCGTCCTGGCTGCACAAGGGCCTTGCGCTTGCCGGCTTCCCCGTTGTCTGCGTCGAGACGCGCCACGCCAAGGGTGTCATGCAAGCACAAAGCGTCAAGACCGACCGTAACGACGCACGGGCGCTGGCGCAGATGATGCGGACCGGCTGGTTCAAGGCGGTTCATATCAAAGGTGAAGACAGTCAGAAGCTACGGACGCTCATGGGAAGCCGCCGCTGCCTGCTCGACAAGCAGCGTGATGTCGACAATCACATTCGAGCGTCGTTGCGGGTGTTTGGGTTCAAGGTCGGGCTCATCGGGCAAAGCCGCTTCGAGGAGCGCGTGCGGGAATTGATTGCCGGAGACGATGATCTGGAGGTGGGCATTGTCGCGCTGCTGGACGCCAGGCGGGCCTTGCAAGGGCAGGTTCGGCTGCTCACCCGCATAATCGAAGGCCTTGCCAGGAAGGACGAGATCTGTCGCCGCCTTATGACTGCCCCAGGCGTTGGGCCGCTGACGGCGCTCGCGTTCAAGACGGCGATCGATGATCCGGTGCGTTTTGCCAAATCGCGCAATGTCGCCGTTCATCTGGGCCTGACGCCCCGCAAATATGCTTCGGGCGAAGTGGACTACAATGGGGGCATCACCCGATGTGGCGATGACTTTGTCCGCAAGCATCTCTACGAGGCGGCGCATTCTTTGCTGGTCAATACGAAGAGGTGGTTCGCGCTAAAAGCATGGGGCGTGCGCCTCGCCAAGCGCAGCTCGTTTAAAAATGCCTGCGTCGCCGTGGCTCGCAAGCTTGCCGTCATCCTGCACCGCATGTGGATCGATGGCACCGACTTCCGCTGGGGACACGAAGAACAGGCTGCGGCCGCCTAGCCAATACACGATCAGCAACAGTCCAGCCGAAGGGCTGTCAAGGAGTCCGGCAGGACGGGGAATGGTGAGGGCGGTAACCGGTCTGCAGCGCAATCCGCAAGGCTTGACGACTGCGTTCGCGAGATGGCCCCACCACTCTTCCACGAACATCATCATGAGGCGGAAACCCGACCTCGAAGAGAAGCGAGCTCGCCGGCGACTTGAGA
>NZ_JACMYP010000542.1 GCF_020889705.1 Bradyrhizobium altum
TGGGTCCCTGCTTTCGCAGGGACGACCGTAACTCTTACTTCTCCTTGATCGCCCAGGAGACGCTGACATTCACCGTGAGCGTTTCTTCACCCTGTGCCACCGGCGTGGGCGCGGCGAATCCTGCGGTGGCCATCTTGGCGCGGAACACCGGGACCGGCGCCGAGCCGACTTCCGCGATGTTCACGGGCGCGCCGAGCGTGACGCCGGCGGCCCTGGCGTAGATCTCCGCCTTGCGCCGGGCGTCGGCAATCGCCCGCTCGCGGGCGTCATCGAGCAGCTTCGAGGCCTGCGAAACCGAGAAGTTGAGCCCGCCGATATCGTTGGCGCCGGCGCCCACCAGCACGTCGATGACGCCAGCGACCTTGTTCACATCGTGCAGCTTGATCGTGACGCGATTGCTCGCGTGATAGCCGACGATGCTGGGCGGGGCGTTCGGCGACGACGGCGGACGGTTGGCGAATTGCGGCGACAGCGACAGCCGCGAGGTCTGATAGTCCTTCTCCGCGATGCCGGCGCCCTTCAGCGCGGCCAGCACCTTGCCCATCGTCGTATTGTTGGCGTCGGTGGCCTCGCGTGCGGTCTTGCCATCGGTCGTGACGCCGGCGTCTAGCTGCGCCTCGTCGGGCGCCGCCGACACGGTCGCCTCGCCGGTGACCGAGATCGCCGGCGGGAAGTCGCTGTCGGCGAGTGCGGGTGCAGCCAGCAGCGTGGTCGCGATGAGGCTGGCAGCGATGGGGAGGCCCAGGGGGAGGCCGACGGGGAGGCGGTAGGTCATCTGGCTCACTTCAGGGGTACGTAGACGTTGATCACAAGCTTGTCTTCGGCGGTCTTCAGCGGATCGGTGATGTATTCCTCGATAAAGGTGTCCTTGGCTTCGAGCTTCTTGTCGTCGAGGTGATTGGTGATCGCCTCATAGGTGTTGTCCATGTTGTCGTAGGACCCGCGATGGACGAATTTTAGCGCCTTGCCATCGGGCGAATTGCCCATGCTCATGTTCTTGCCGAGGTTCTTGACGTCCTGGTCGATCGGGATTTCGGCGATGAAGGTGAAGCCGGTGTCGTCGGTCGAGGTGTAGACGATCATCGGATTGCCCGATGCCTTGACGCCGTCCTTGTCGAGCAGCGCGGTGAGCTGCTTGAACGCCTCGATCAGCGCGTCGAAGGCCGAATCCCAATTGGCCGTGCCCTTCAGCATCACGACCTTCTTCGGTTCCAGCGTGAACGGCTCGCCGAACGGGTCGGCGGTCTGCACCGGGGCGGCTGGCGGCGGCGCCGGGGTCTGCGAC
>NZ_JACMYP010000543.1 GCF_020889705.1 Bradyrhizobium altum
AAGTGTTCAGCCCGGGGACATGACCGACGGGTGTTCGGGGACATAGCCGACACTTTTTCCGCTCGCCAAATCAATGATAGCGACTTGGTGGGCGGCGAAGAAGACACCGTATTGCGCGCTGTTTGGCGAGGGACGAATGGCAAGGCGCTCACCGCGGAAGGCCTGCGGGACCTTCCAAAGGCATCCCTTGAAGCTGATGTAGGCCTTGGTCGTGGAGACGTGGCGCACGATCTCGTGGCTGTCGTATTCGACCTCCGGCAAGCGATCGGGCATGGCCCGCTGGCTCGGCCGATATCGACTGGCCGGCACCTGCTGTCCAAGCGCCTCATGCGGCCGTTCGAAGTTGTAGACCTCCCGCCAGGCGTCAAAGGCGCGCTGTGTCTCCGCGAGATCACGGAACTGCCGCAGCGCGAAGACCTCAGCGGCGAGCGTGCGATGGAACCGTTCGTTCTTGCCACGGCTTTGCGGGTGATAGGGGCGACTGTGGATGACCGCGATGCCGAGCTTGAGCAGCCAGACCGAGAACCGCGTCCACCGCTCGCCAGAAGGATCCCCCCACGGTGAACCATTGTCGACGAAGAAGGCCTCCGGCAGACCGTAATGACGGAAGGTCTTCTCCAGGCGACTACGCACCGTATCGGTGCGTTGATCGGCGCAGGCCTGTAGGCACAGATCATAGCGCGAGTGGTCGTCGACCACTGTCAGAGGATGGCATTGAGCGTCATTGCCGAGCCGAATCCAGCCTTTGAAGTCCATCTGCCACAACAGATTGGGGGCCGGCATCTCGAAACGCTGGCTTGCCACTGCGCCGCCGAGCGGAGGCTTGATACGGCCATCTCGACGCAAGATCTCATGGACCGTCGAAACTGCCGGCGCATGATAGCCTTCCCGTTCCAGGCAGCGAGCGATCTTGCGAGCTCCCCACGCCGGATGAGCATCGCGTACTGACAAAATGCGCTCTTCGAGCTTGCAATCGGTTCGTCCTGGGCTCGAATGCGGCCGGCGCGATCGGTCCGCGACGGACTGATCCACCTGCCATCGTGCGAGCCACTTGTAAGCCGTGTCGGGGTGAATGTTGAACCGACGGCAGAGCTCGCGTCGGTTCGCGCCCTCCTGCATCGCAAGCCGTACAAACTCGCGCCGTTGATCCATCACCGACACCTCACGCCAGGGCATGGACTTGGCCTCCCACTTTGCCAAATCCCTGCACTATGATGTGTCGGCTATGTCCCCGAACACCCGTCGGTCATGTCCCCGGGCTGAACATCAAGCCGGGCGATGACA
>NZ_JACMYP010000544.1 GCF_020889705.1 Bradyrhizobium altum
CTCGCGGCGCGGGAGCGGCCGGCCTTCGTCTCGGCGGTGCGGGCGCTGGACCGGGCCCTGATGTCCGGCTTCTACGCTATCCCCCTATTTAACTTGGGAGAGCAATGGATCGCGCGCTGGAATCGGATAGAACGGCCTTCGGCCACGGCGTTGACGGGCTACCTGCCGGAGACCTGGTGGCAGAAACCCGCCGCGCAATCCAAGTGAGCTGCCAAGTTGAGCTGCCAAGTGAGCTGCGAACCGACGCGGCATGGTCCGATCTGATCGAAGCGATGCAACCGACGTTGAACCTGTGAACCAGTCGATCACCTCGCCCACGCTCGATACGCTGTTCAAGCGCAGTTTGGCGCGGCAACCCGAGGCGCTGGCGCTGGTCGACCCGATCAACAAGCAGCGCATCACCGGACAGACCCGCAAGCGCCTGACCTATGCTCAGGCCGACCGCGCGATCTCGGCGATCGCCGCCCATTTCGTCGAGAGCGGATTGCCGGCCAATACGGTGATCGCGGTTCAGCTTCCCTCGACGATCGAATTCGCCCTGACCGTGCTCGCCGCCTATCGGGTCGGCCTGGTGGTGGCGCCGTTGCCGCTATTGTGGCGCCAGGCCGAGCTGACGTCCGTGCTCAACCGCACCGCGGCGCGGGCGATCGTCACCTGCGGCAGGATCGACGGCGTCTCCTACTCCGACATCGCCATGAACGCCGCGGCGGAAGCCTTTTCGATCCGCCATGTCTGCGGGTTCGGCACCGATCTGCCCGAAGGCATGGCGTCGCTCGATGACGCGATCCTGCAGGACTCCCGGACCTCGCGCCCGATGATCCAGGACGGCCGCAAGGCGGCGCTGATCTCCTTCGACGTCACCAGCGAGGGTTTTCGTCCGGTGCCGCGCGCGCATTTCGGTCTGATCGCCGGCGGGCTCGCGATGTCGCTGGAGAGCGACCTGGCACAGGGCGCGACCATCATGTCGGCATTCGCGCCGATGTCGTTTGCCGGCATCTGTTCGTCGCTGGTGACCTGGCTGCTGTCGGGCGGAACGCTCGTCATGCATCACCCGTTCGACGAGGAAGCGTTCGAAACCCAGTTCAACGATCACGGCTGCGACACGCTGATCGCGCCGGCGCAGCTCGCGCTGCGGCTCGACGAGTGCGGCCTGTCGGAGCGCCTGCCCACCCTGCGCAACGCGATCGGCCTCTGGCGGACGCCGGAGCAGGTTGCCTCCAGTGCGCACTGGACCTCGCGGCGGGTGAGCGTGACCGACGTCTATCTGTTCGGCGAGGCCG
>NZ_JACMYP010000545.1 GCF_020889705.1 Bradyrhizobium altum
CCGCACGCCGGCGTCGCCCTCGATGCGGTCGAGCGCCGCCATCAGCTGATCGATCAGCGCGTAATTGAGCGCGTTGAGCTGCGCGGGGCGATTCAGGGTGATCAGGGCGATCCCGTCGTCGATGGCGAGCAGGATGGGGTCGGGCATGGCGCAGTCTCCGGCATTGGTGTTCGTCGCGCGAACCTAGAGGCTGGCGGAATTTGTGTATATTCACTGGTTAGTATACATACGCGGAATGCCCAGACCCTCCGAGCCGACCCGCGAGCGCATCATCCAGGCGGCGAATTCGCTGTTCTACAGTGAAGGCATCCGCCGCGTCAGCGTCGACGAGATCGCCGCCAAGGCCGGCCTCACCAAGCGCACGCTGTACTATCACTTCAAGAGCAAGGACGACCTGGTCGCCGCCTACCTTTCCGCGCGCGACCAGCCCAATCTCGCGCTGTTCCGAAAATGGTTCGCCGAGGCCGAGGGCGGCCTGCCGGTGAAGGTCGAGGCGATCTTCAAGAACCTCGCGCGCTCGGCCCGGCACCCGAAATGGAAAGGCTGCGGCTTCCTGCGCACCTCCGCCGAGCTCGCCAACATGCCAGGTCATCCCGCGATCAGGATCGGCGCCGCGCACAAGAAGAAGTTCGAGGACTGGCTGCGCACGACCTTCGCGGAGCAGGGGATCGCCGATCCGCTGAAACTGGCGCGGCAGATCCTGTTGCTGCTGGATGGATCATTCGCCGTGGTGCTTCTGCATCGCGACGCGAGCTATATGGAAACCGCCGGTGAGGCCGCGCGCACGCTGATCGAGACGGCGTTAGGGAAGCCGCGGCGGAAACAAGGGTAGGGCGTGCGCTCATGAGGCCCGTCCGCTTCGCTCTGAAAAGGCGAGCCGGAGGAGACGGTGTTGGGCGGCATGGAAGCCGCCCAACACGATTATGGATCTCACTTGGCCATTGCCGTCCTGGCGGCCTCGATTTTCGCCTTCACAGCATCGAGATTGAAGCTCGCGCCCTTCTGCATCGGCGGGAACTCGATCGCGGTCATGGCCAGCTTCTCGACCTCCTGCTGGACGAACACGAATCGCCAGAACTCATATTTGAACCAGTCGAAGTATTGTTGCGCGCCGTATTTTGTCCCGCTATCGGGCCAGCCCGTTCGCTCGAACGGATCAAGGCGAAGGTTGATCAGGTAGGGCACGTCAACCTTGGCTTTTTCACCGAGCCAACCGCCGGGTTGGTCGATGAAGCGATACTTGTAGTCGTCGATGCGCACGGCCCCCAGCTCGCTTTCG
>NZ_JACMYP010000546.1 GCF_020889705.1 Bradyrhizobium altum
CTGGCTCAATCCGTTCGTGTTCGTCCGCGCCGTGCGCGCATTCTTCGACGGCCCGCTCGTGCTGGCCGGCGGCATCAGCGACGGCCACGCGCTGCGCGCCGCAGAGGCGCTCGGCTGCGATCTCGCCTATATGGGCACCAAGTTCATCGCGACGCGCGAGAGCATGGCGGACGCGAGATACAAGCAGATGCTGGTCGAGGCGACCGCCGACGACATCCTGCTCACGACGGCCTTCACGGGCTTGCAGACCAATATGCTGCGGCCCTCGATCGAGGCCGCCGGCCTCGAGCCCGACGACCTGCCGGCGCGCGGCGCGATCGACATCGCCAAGGACATCGACATCGGCGCCCGCGAAAGCCGCCCCAAGCGCTGGCGCGACATCTGGAGCGGCGGTCATTCCACCTCAGGGGTAACCGGGGTGCTCGCGGTCGATGATTTGCTGGCCCAGACGATCGCGGAGTACGAGGTGGCGAGCGCGCGGGTGCGACTCGCCTGATCCATCAAGTCCCGCCTGTCCGCTTAACGCGGCATTAACCATGCCAGTCCCAACTGTGCGTCAGGGGATGGTCCGCCGCCGCGGCCGGCCGCCCGGCAGTTGTGGGAATGCGACATGGCTTTTGAGGCGCTCTTCGCCAAGACCCCGGCATCGCTCGACGATCTCCGGACCCGCGTGTTCTACGCCCTGCAGCGGCATCCGCTGTGCCGTCAGGTCGAATTCGACATCGTCAGCACGCCGCGCACCCGCCGCACCAACTGGACGGTCAGTCTGCACTCGGTCCAGCCCGGCGCCCTCTGGACGGCGCACGAGATCGTGGCCGACATCCAGGAGGCCTATGAGCTTGACGCCGCAGCCTGATTTTCGGGCCGTTTCGGGACGATTTCACCTATTTGGCGCTGTCACGGCACGGTAACGCCGCATTTCTCGCGCAGTTTGCGGCAACACCGGCCGGGAATGGAGTAGTTTTTGACCAGAGCCATCACCCTCGCCGCGCTGACCTGCCTCCTCCTCGCCGGCGCCGCGATAACAGCCATTTTGGGCCGCGACAGCCTGCCCGCGGCGCAGGCCGACATTGGTCCGGTCGCCAATCGCGCCAGCAAGCAGGACAAGCTCGCGGTCACGACGCTCGCGACGGCCGCCTTCGAGGCGCCGCGGCCGGCCGAGCCTCCCGCGAGTCCGTCGCCACTCCTGTTGCGGGCGCAAGCCGCGATCCCGGGCGCGACCGATACCGTGCGCCAGGCCTATGCCTCCGCCGAGCCTGCCGATATCGGCC
>NZ_JACMYP010000547.1 GCF_020889705.1 Bradyrhizobium altum
TGACCTGCCCCTGAATTTTCATCCAGCGGCAGTTAGAGTCTCGGGGGGTTGTACGCCTTGCGGCGCGGTGGAAGCAACGGGCGATCGGCGGAGCTGGTCGGGGTTGCGCAGCCGAGCGTCCGTTGCGGTGAGAGAGGCGGCGTAGGCCGCGGGCGTGAGGTATTGCAGCGAGGAATGGGGGCGTTCGCCATTGTAGTCGGCGACCCATGCCGCGAGTTTGGCCCTGGCATCGTCGAGACCGAAGAACAGCGTCTCATTCAGGAGCTCGTCGCGCATCCGGCCGTTAAAGCTTTCGACGAAGCCGTTCTGCATTGGTTTGCCCGGTGCGATGAAGTGCCAGTCGATGCCGGTTTCCTTGCACCAGGCCAGCATGGCGTTACAGGTGAGTTCGGTGCCGTTGTCGGAAACGATCAGGCCGGGTTTGCCGCGCCGCGCGACAACCGTCGTCAGTTCCCGCGCCACACGCCGGCCCGAGATCGATGTGTCAGGAATGGCGCCCAGACATTCCTTGGTGACATCGTCGACGATGTTGAGGATGCGGAAGCGAGGCCCGTTGGCGAACTGGTCGTGGACGAAGTCCAGCGACCAGCGCGCATTCGGCTTCGCTTCCACCAGGATCGGCGCCCGGCACCCCATGGCCTTGCGGCGAGCCCGCCGCTTGCGGACTGTCAGTCCTTCTTCCCGATAGATCCGGTGAATGCGGTTGAGCCCTGATGGCTCGCCCTCTCGTCGCAGCAGAATGAACAGCCGACGGTAGCCGAACCGTCGGCGCTCGTGGGCGAGGTCGCGCAGCCGGGCACGAAGCTCCGTATCCGCAGCGCGGCGAGATCGGTAGCGGATCATCCTCCGATCCGCGTCGACGATCATGCAGGCCCGTCGCTCCGACAGGCCCATCACGGCCTTCAGGTGCGCCACAGCGGCGCGCTTGGCGGCGGGCCCTACCATTTTTTTGACAGAAGCTCGCGCAGTGCCGCCGCATCGAGCATTTGCTCGGCCAGCAGCTTCTTTAGCTTCGCGTTCTCCTCCTCCAGCGACTTCAGCCGCTTGGCTTCGGAAGCTTCCATGCCACCGAACTTGGCCTTCCAATTGTAGATCGTCGCCTCCGAGACCCCGTGTTTGCGAGCCAGATTAGCTGTCGTCGCTCCAGCCTCATGCTCCTTCAACACTGCGATAATCTGCTCTTCCGTGAACCTTGCTCGCTTCATCTGTCCGCCCTTGCTCAGGCAGGACTCTAACTCCATCTGGAGGAAATACTCAGGGGCAGGTCAG
>NZ_JACMYP010000548.1 GCF_020889705.1 Bradyrhizobium altum
TCGGCCGGCCTTCGATCGATCCCGAGCTGATGATACGGATGCTTCTGATCGGCTATTGCTTCGGCATCCGATCGGAGCGGCGTCTGTGCGATGAGGTTCACCTCAATTTGGCCTACCGGTGGTTCTGCCGGCTCGGCCTGGACGTTGCGGTGCCGGATCACTCAACGTTCTCCAAGAACAGACATGGTCGCTTCCGAGAAAGCGATCTCTTCCGTCGCGTGTTCGAGAACGTCTTGCACCGTTGTATCGAGGAGCGGTTGGTCGGCGGTGAAGGATTTGCCGTGGATGCGAGCCTGATCAAGGCCGACGCCAATCGGCAAAAAGGGATTGAAGGCGATAAGGGACTCCCACCGGAGGCGACAGGCCGAGCGAGCGAGTACCTGGCCGTCCTCGACGATGCCGCTTTCGGAGCAGCGACCGAGGTCACCCCGAAGTTCGTGTCGCCCGCCGATCTGGCGGCACGCTGGACGGGCGCGCACGGCGGCCAAGCCTTCTTCGCCTATTCGACAAACTACCTGGTCGACGTCGAGAACGCGATCATCGTCGATGTCGAGGCAACCACGGCAATCCGGCAGGCGGAGGTGTTGGCTGCCAAGCGCATGATTGAGCGCTCGCTCGAACGGTTCGACCTTTACCCCACCCGGCTCCTCGGCGACAGCGGCTATGGCTTGGCCGAGATGCTCGGCTGGCTGGTTTACGAGCACGGGATCGAGCCGCACGTGACGGTGTTCGACAAGTCGGCCCGCGCGGACGGGACCTTTTCGCGCGAGGACTTCACCTATGACCACACCAGCGACGTCTATACCTGCCCCGGCGGCAAGATGCTGACCACAACCGGAACACTGGTGAACGATGGCGCAACGATGCTCTACCGGGCGAGCAAGCACGATTGCACCGGCTGCGCCTTGAAGGCTCGCTGCTGCCCCAAGGACTTGATCCGCAAAGTGTCTCGCTCGATCTACGAGGGCGCTCGCGACATGGCGCGCGAGATAGCACGATCATGGGAGGGCCGTACTCACGCCGGTTGCGGAAGAAGATCGAGATGCTGTTCGCGCACCTCAAGCGCATTCTCAAGCTCGACCGTTTACGATTACGAGGCCCAAACGGCGCACGCGACGAGTTCACCCTCGCAGCCACCGCACAGAACCTTCGGAAGATGGCCAAGCTGATCGCGATGCCTATAGCAAGGCCCGCATAGGGACCACCTCGATCTCATCCCCGCCCAACCATTACAACGGAATACTGCCGGCCTTTTTCAACTGAATCGG
>NZ_JACMYP010000549.1 GCF_020889705.1 Bradyrhizobium altum
TGACCTGCCCCTGAACTTTCATCCAGCGGCAGTTAGAGTCTCGGGGTTTTGTACGCCTTGCGGCGCGGGGGAAGCAACGGGCGATCGGCGGAGCTGGTCGGGGTTGCGCAGCCGAGCGTCCGTTGCGGTGAGAGTGGCGGCGTAGGCCGCGGGCGTGAGGTATTGCAGCGAGGAATGCGGGCGCTCGCCGTTGTAGTCGGCGACCCATGCCGCGATTTTTGTCCTAGCGTCATCGAGGTCGAAGAACAGCGTCTCGTTCAAGAGCTCGTCGCGCATCCGGCCGTTGAAGCTCTCGACGAAGCCGTTCTGCATCGGTTTGCCCGGTGCGATGAAGTGCCAGTCGATGTCGGTCTCCTTGCACCAGGCCAGCATGGCGTTACAGCTGAGCTCGGTGCCGTTGTCGGAGACGATCAGGCTGGGTTTGCCGCGCCACGCGACGATCGTTGTCAGTTCCCGCGCCACACGCCGGCCCGAGATCGAGGTGTCAGGAATGGCGCCCAGGCATTCCTTGGTGACGTCGTCGACGATGTTGAGGATGCGGAAGCACCGTCCGTTGGCGAACTGGTCGTGGACGAAGTCCAGCGACCAGCGCGCATTCGGCCTCGCTTCCACCAGGATCGGCGCCCTGGTCCCCACGGCCTTGCGGCGGGCTCGTCGCTTGCGAACGATGAGCCCTTCTTCCCGATAAAGCCGGTAGATCCGGTTGATCCCCGACGGTTCGCCCTCCCGCCGCAGCAAGACGAACAGCCGGCGGTAGCCGAACCGTCGCCGCTCGTGGGCGAGATCGCGCAATCGACCACGCAGAACCGCGTCTGGAGGGCGGCTGGAGCTGTAGCGGATCATCGTCCGATCCGCGCCGACGATCGTGCAGGCCCGCCGCTCCGACAGGCCCATCACGGCCTTCAGGTGCGCCACCGCGGCGCGCTTGGCGGCGGGCCCTACCATTTTTTTGACAAAAGCTCGCGGAGCGCGGCCGCATCGAGCATCTGCTCGGCCAAGAGCTTCTTCAGTTTTGTGTTCTCATCCTCGACCGCCTTCAGCCGCTTGGCTTCCGACACCTCCATGCCGCCGAACTTGGACTTCCAATTGTAGATCGTCGCCTCGGAGACCCCGTGTTTGCGAGCCAGGTCAGCTGTCTTCGCCCCAGCCTCATGCTCCTTCAATACCGCGATAATCTGCTCTTCCGTGAACCTTGCTCGCTTCATCTGTCCGTCCTTCTGCAGGCCGGACTCTAACTCCATCTGGAGGAAATACTCAGGGGCAGGTCA
>NZ_JACMYP010000550.1 GCF_020889705.1 Bradyrhizobium altum
TTCGGAGCGCTCTTCTTGGCGGCCTTCTTCGCAGCCGGCTTCGCGGGCGCGGCCTTCTTCGGAGCAGCCTTCTTCGCAGCTTTCTTGGCGGTCTTCTTGGCTGACTTCTTCGCCGATTTCTTCGCAGACTTCTTCGCGGCCTTCTTCGCAGTCTTCTTGGCCGACTTCTTCGCGGACTTCTTCTTCGCCGCTACCGCCTTCTTGGCCTTTTTGGCCTTCTTGCTTTTCTTCGCCTTCTTCGACTTCGCCATCGTGGTCCTCCTGTTGCCGCTGATTTGAGTCCACCGCGTATTGAAGTGATCGCTTGCCGGTCAGCAGCTGCACCTCGAGGAGAGGCACCTTCCACTTCGCTTGTCGGGCATGAAGGCCGCGCGATCGCTTCGCGTCTGTGGCAGGGAAGCGCCGGTCCTTCAGTTTGCGTCAGGGCAAGGCTGGGGTCCGGATCATGCTCGAATGGCAGTCGATCAATTCAATCCTGGCCGGGGACCTCCTGTCGCCCAATCGAGAAGCTCAATCGTGTGCACCACAGGAACTGACGTACCGCCGGCAATCTGAACCATGCAACCAATATTGCCCGCAGCGATCATGTCCGGTTTGACAAGCGCAATATTGGCGACCTTGCGATCGCGCAATCTGCTCGCAATATCGGGCTGGAGAATGTTGTAGGTCCCCGCCGAACCGCAACACAAATGGCTCTCGGGCACATCTTTCACCACGAATCCATTCTTGGAAAGCAATTCTTTCGGAAGTTGAGTGATTTTCTGTCCATGCTGCAACGAACAAGCCGAGTGATAGGCGACGGTGATGTCGCCTTTCTGCGTTGAAGGCGCGAGCTCGAGGCCAGCGAGATACTCGGTGATATCCTTTGCCAGCGCCGAGATTCGCTCGGCCGGCTCGGCGAATGTTTTGTCCTCGCGCAGCAGGTAGCCGTAGTCCTTGACGACTGTCCCACAGCCCGAGGTCGTCACCAGAATGGCATCGAGCCCGTTCTGGTCCGCTTCCCTTTGCCACACCGTGATGTTGGCCCGTGCGCGCGCCAGCGCGTCGGCGTCCTGTCCCATGTGATGGGTCAACGCGCCGCAGCATTGCTCGTCCTTGACCAGCACCACCTCGACGCCGTGCCGGGTCAGCACGTTGATCGCAGCCTGATTGATGCGTGGCGCCAGCACCTGCTGGGCGCAGCCCTGCAGCAGCGCGACCCGTCCACGCCGACGGCCGGTCGCCGCAAACACGGTTCCCGCAGCCGGACCCGGCGGCGGCAG
>NZ_JACMYP010000551.1 GCF_020889705.1 Bradyrhizobium altum
AACAATGCGCCATTTGATCAATCGCACGCGCCTCATGCGGGCCGATCCCAGCGATCTTGACCGCGCACGCAAGAGGCTGCAATCCGTGAAGAAAGAGCATGGTGGTCTGATGGTCGGCGACGCCGCAATCGCGGGAGGAGCGTCAGGGCCGGAGAGAGGAGCGATGTCAGGCAAGAACAATGCCTTTGTGAAGTTTTCCGACGTACAGAAGACTTACGACGGCGAAACGCTGGTCGTTAAGAATCTGAACCTGGACATTGCCCGGGGTGAGTTCTTGACCATGCTGGGGCCTTCCGGCTCCGGCAAGACGACGACCCTTATGATGCTCGCGGGCTTCGAGGTGCCCACCCACGGCTCGATCCTTCTGGAGGGGCGCTCGATCGACAACATGCCCCCGCACAAGCGCGACATCGGCATGGTGTTCCAGAGCTACGCGCTTTTTCCGCATATGACCGTGGAGGAGAACCTCGCCTTCCCGCTCAAGGTGCGCAAGCTTGCCAAGGCCGAGATCGAGGCCAGGATCAAGCGGGCGCTCGACATGGTCCGGCTCGGTGCTTATGGCAAGCGCCGGCCCGGCCAGCTTTCCGGTGGGCAGCAGCAGCGCGTCGCGCTTGCCCGCGCCCTCGTCTTCGATCCGAAGCTCGTGCTGATGGACGAGCCGCTCGGCGCGCTGGACAAGCAGTTGCGCGAGCAGATGCAGCTCGAGATCAAGCATATCCATGAGGATCTCGGCGTCACCATGGTTTATGTGACGCATGACCAGGGCGAGGCGCTGACCATGTCGGACCGCATAGCGGTGTTCAACGACGGAGTGATCCAGCAGCTCGCCGCGCCCGCCGAGCTGTACGAGCGGCCGCAGAGCGCCTTCGTTGCCCAGTTCATCGGCGAGAACAATCAACTGCACGGCAAGGTCGTGGCGATGAATGGCACGACCTGCAACGTGGAGATTGCGGGCGCGGGCAATGTGCAGGCGCTGGCGATCAATGTCGAGGCGGTCGGCCGGCCGACCGTGCTGTCGCTGCGGCCGGAACGCGTACAGTTAAACCCGGTGCCAGGCTCGCTGCCCAATGTCTTCAGCGCGCGGGTTACAGAGCTGATCTATCTCGGTGATCATGTGCGCGCTCGGGTCTCGCTGTACAGCCATGATGATTTCGTGGTCAAGCTGCCGAACTCGGAAGGCCTGGTGCAGCTCGAGCCGGGCACAGCGATTACCATCGGCTGGAAGACGGAGGATTGTCGGGCGCTCAACGCGTCGTGACG
>NZ_JACMYP010000552.1 GCF_020889705.1 Bradyrhizobium altum
CACGGCATTCTCTGAATCGATGATGCGGCGCAACGTTTGAGGGCAGAAGATGGAAGGCGGTTTGGGACGGTTTGGCGACCGGCGCCTGGAAAAAGGGGGGCCGGCTTGCTGGCCCGTTTGGTCAGTGTCGGGCAATCCGGCATCAGTGTGCGTCGCGTGGGTGGCAATCGGGCTGGCGAGATGCGTATTACGCGCTTCTTGCGTAATCGGCGTGTGAGGCCGGAAGAGATGATCGCTACCGCCCGTGCGCGCACCGCGGGGTTGGTTAGGGAGCGTCATATCCTCGCGATCCAGGATACCACGCCCCTGCGCGACGATGGTAAGCAGCACAGTTGAACCTGCATCCAATGATTGCGGTAGACGCCCGCGATGGCGGGTTGCTCGGACTTGTCGATGCGGTGTTCCTCAATCACGTTGGCGGCAAGAAGTATCTCTGCAAGAAACGGCCTTTCGCTGAAAAGGAGAGCAGCCGTTGGCTCGACGCGACAAATACAGCGGCCAGCTTGGTCGCCTCTGGAGCCGCCTGCGTCACCGTCGTGGCCGACCGGGAAGGTGATATTTACGAGGAATTCGCCTGCCGTCCCGCTGAGACCGAGCTGCTGATCCGCGCTCATCATGATCGCGTGCTGGAAGGCGGAGGCACGCTCTATGACTGCATGGAAGGTATCGCTGAACTGGGCCGCGAGACGATTGATCTGCCGGCCAATCCGGGCCGGCCTGCCCGTCAGGCGGTGCTGGCGCTGCGCGCATGTGAGATCATACTGAAGCGGCCAAAACGCAACCATCCCGCCGAAGCGGCAAAACTGCCGAAGACGGTCACGCTTACTTTGGTCGAAGCGCGTGAAGTTGATCCGCCGGATGGCATAACGCCGGTGCATTGGCGATTGCTGACAACGCATAAGGTGGCCACGCTCGCGGATGCGCTCCAGATCACGCACTTTTACCGTCAGCGTTGGACCATCGAGCAGGTGTTCCGAGTGATGAAAACCAAAGGCTTCGATATCGAGGCGGTGCGTGTCGCCGAGGATGGGCCGTTCGAGAACCTGACCACCGCGACGCTGATCGCCGCCATCCAAGTGCTGCAAATGGTGCGCGAGCGCGAGGGTGCGGCTGGGCGGCCATTGCAGGATGCGCTCGACCCCGAGGACCAGCCCGCGCTGGAGGCGATTTGCCAAAGCCTCGAAGGCAAGACCGAGAAACAGAAGAACCCCCATCCCAAAGGGTCGCTAGCGTATGCCAGTTGGGTGTGCGCGCGACT
>NZ_JACMYP010000553.1 GCF_020889705.1 Bradyrhizobium altum
CTCTTTGGAAGCGTTGGGATAGGCGCGGCCCATTTTGGAACGGGCCTTGTCGGTAGTGAACATCCATTTGATGCGGGAGCGTGCGGCATTTCTCTGGCGTTCCCAGGCGGCGATTTCGCGGCGCAGCCGCTTGGGGTCGTCGATCCTGCGATCGAGGCACTGTCCGCGCATGACGCCGATCTCGATCTCGACCATGTTGAGCCAGCTTGCGTGCTTGGGGGTATAGTGGAACTCGAGCCGCCGCAAAATCCGTCTGGCTTCGGCAGGCGGGAACGCCTGATAGAGGGCGCCGGCAGAATGGGTCGATAGATTGTCCTGGACGACCCTGATGGTCTCGGCGTCGGGATAATGGATGTCGACGAGCTCGCGCATGCATTGGGCGTAGTCTTCTGCCGCACGGCGCTCGGTGACTTTGACCTTGCGCCAGGGACGATGCACGTCGAGCAGGACGAAGAGGTTGACGGTGCCATTGCGACGATACTCGTAATCGTAACGTTCGAGCCGGCCCGGCTCGGCCGGGATTGGTTGGCGCGCCTCGCCGATGAGCTGCACCGGGCTTTCGTCGAAGCACACCACCGGCCGCTCGGGATCGGGTGCCTCGGCGTAAAGGTCGAGCACGTCTTCCATGCGGGCGACGTATTCGCCATCGACCTTGGGAATGCACCACATGTCCCGACGCCACGGCTTGAGGCCGTTCTCGGCCAGCCGCCGGCGCACCGTCTCGCCTGACAGGCTCTCATATCGGTGAGTTTGACCATCGCGCCGGCCAACAGCTCCAGCGTCCAGCGGGCACGGCCCGCAGGCGGCTTGGTGCAAGCGGTTGCCACCAGCAGAGCCTCTTCCTTGCCGGTGAGCTTTCGCTCTGCCCCGGGACGCGGCTCCTCGCTCAGCGCCCGTTCCAGATTGCCTTCCACGAAGCGCCGCTTGGTCCGGTACACGGCGGAGCCGCCCACCGCCACGGTGCGCGCAATTTCCTCGTCGCTGCGGCCGGCATCCGCCGCCAGCAGAATCTGGGCTCGCTTGAGTTTGCGGGCAGCGCATTTGCCCTTGCTCAGCATCGTGGTCAGTTCGTCGCGTTCGGCTTGGCTCAGTTCGACTCGATAACGTATATTCATCTCGGCCCCCTTTGTCGGAGAGCCGGATGAATCGACAAATGAATCGGAAATCAGGCCTCGCCCGCCGCCCCGGCGCGCAAGGCTTCACCGAAAAGCAGGGCGAGTACCTCGCTTTCATCTACACCTACT
>NZ_JACMYP010000554.1 GCF_020889705.1 Bradyrhizobium altum
GGCCGCCGGGGTCGGAGGCGGCACCGGTTCGCCCCGCTCGATCGCGTCGAGCCGCTTGGTCTCCCGGTCGATCGCGCGCACCGCCAGCCACGACGACAACGCTGCAATGTCGATGCTGCGCGACAATCCGTCGGGTGTGCCCACCGCCAGCAGCTGTATTTCCGGGCGGCTGGTGGCAGTGCCGATCTGGGTCGACGTCAGCGCGGTGCGGATGTCGGCCTGGTCGGCCGGAATGTCGTAGCCGCCGGACACGACGACGTTGGCACCGCTCGCCGCAAGCGTGGTGACGCCGATCCGGACGCGGCCGTCGCGGATGTTAAAGGGAATTTGCGCCGAAGCGACCGACAGCCCGCCGGCTGCGAGCGCCGGTTCGACGATCTGCCTCAGCCGCGCGTCGTCGGTCGCCTGCCCGGAATCGCTGGCGCGGATCGCAACGTCGAACGCGCGCGGATCGAGGCCCGGAAGGTTCAGCCCCTCCAGCGTCACGGCGCCGCTGCCGGACAGCGCACCGATCAGCGCCGAGGCGCTGCGGCCCTGCGTCAACAACGTCATCTGCATCGAAGTGCGTGCCTTGGGCATCGCGAGACTGCGGTAGCGCAAGGCCGCGCCGTCGACGCCCGCAAGCTGCACATTTGCATTTAAGGCGAGTCCGTTGACGCCCTGCCGCGCATCGATGGAGGCGGTCGCCTCGCCGCCACCGATCTTGCCCTTGACGCCGTCGAAGGTCAGTGACTGCCCATCCGACCTGATGGTGCCGCGGACCGGCTGCAGCTCGGCGCCGCCGGGCAGCAGACCGTGCAGCGCTTCGAACGTGACCTTGCCGCGCCAGGCGCTTGTCAGTCCCTGGCCGAGCGGCTCCGTCGCATCACGACCAACCGCACCGATCGCCGCCGCGAAAATCGGTGCCAGCGTGATCTGATCGAGGCCGACTTCACCGTCGATGCTCTTCTGATCGGCGAGCGTCAGCGCCAGTCGGCCGCGCAGCCGCGAACCGGCGACGATGCTGTCGAGATCGTCGAAGGTCAGCCTGTCACCCGCAAGCGTGAGCCGCGACGACAAGCGGATGTTTGCCGCCGGATCGGATGATTTCAGATTGAGCAGCGGACTGATGTCGGCGCTGCGGACACGGAGGCTGATGCTCGATTTGCTCTCCCCGGCCCCATCCTTGGACCACGGCTCCGCGGTCCCTTCCGCATCCGCGTCGAGCCCGGCGCCCCAGAGCCGCACC
>NZ_JACMYP010000555.1 GCF_020889705.1 Bradyrhizobium altum
CGGCCTGGCGACTTCCGCCGCCGGCGCCGGCAACCGCCAGCTGGCTCTCGGGCGGATCGAACAGCATCATCCAGATCGCGATCAGCGCGAATGCGCCAAGCGCGAGTGCGGCGCTGAGGCTGATCGACCGGGTCGGAATCGCGGCGAGCCCGGCCGTCGCTGCGAATATCATCTGCAGGCCGATGCCGATCAGCAGCGCGATCAGGATCCGGCCGCGTGCCGTCGTCACGGCGGTGCGCCATCCCTTTGGAATTTGCGCGATCCCGAGCACGGCGAAAGCGATCGTCGCCAGCGCCAGGGCGCGGCCGCACGGCCCGGCGAGATCGGGCCAGATCGTCCAGCAATTGTGGCTCACAACACCAAGGCCGGCGAGCAGCGTCCACACCGCTGCGTGCCAGGGCCGGAGGGCAAACCGCTCGTCGAACATCGCGCGCGCCCACAGCCAGAAGATCACCGGCGAGCCCATCGCGAAGGCGATGAACGGAGAGCTCCAGCCGAATGACGATGCGGGAAAGAACGGTGCGGTCGAAATCGCGTAGGCCGCGCCGGCCACGCCCATCGCGGCACCGAGATGCGCGGCGCGATGCACCGCCGCGTAGCGCAGCAGCAGCACCGCGCAAACCACCAGGAACAGCGCGACCGCCGCGCCGCGGAGACCGAGTTCAAGAGCCGTCATCGCCATCGCAAGCCGCCCGCAGGTTCGATTCAACCTCGACACGGCGGCACTTATAGCGCGTCCGGCGATCGACATGAAGCGACCGCCGGACTGGCAGAAAACCTGATGTCCGCTCGCCGTTTGCGCGCCAGCGGACATCGGATAGTGCCAAGGTCGCGTCCTAGCTGACCCGCTTCCAGGTCTGGCCGCCGCAGAACATGCCGCCGAAGGCGCAGCCCTGCACGCGCATCGCATTCGGGCCCTTCATCGCGATCGTCGAGTCGTAGTTGCGGCCGGAATCGGGATCGTGGATGCGGCCGCTCCACTTGCTGCCGTCGGGCTTCATGTTGATCAGGATGCGCTCGTTGCTCTTCATCGAATAGCCGCAGAGATTGGCGCCGCAGGCTTCGACGCGGACGTTGCCCTTGTTTTCCTCGGTGGCCCAGACGCCGATCGGTCCGGTTGGCGCCGCCGCCGGTGCTGCGGCAATCGGAGCGGTTTGCGGCTGCGGCGCGGGTTGCGCGGCGACCGGTGCCGG
>NZ_JACMYP010000556.1 GCF_020889705.1 Bradyrhizobium altum
GGTGCGCTCGACATCCTCTTCGCGAACGCCGGTGTGGCCTATGTCACGCCTTTGGCGACGACCGACGAGGCGCAGTATGACGGCCTCATGGATACCAACGTGAAGTCGGTGTTCTTTTCGGTCCAGGCGATCGAGCCGGTCATGCGTGAAGGTGGCTCGATCATTCTGAATACCGCCTGGCTCAATCAGGTCGGAGTGCCCGGGCGCGCCATCCTTTCGGCCTCGAAGGCGGCGGTGCGCTCGTTCGCCCGCACGTTGTCGGCGGAACTCCTCGGCCGGCGCATTCGCGTCAATGCGGTCAGTCCGGGCCTGATCGAGACGCCCATCCTTCGGGGCGTGGGTCGGTCCGAACACCCCGGGCAGACTGAGGCGCAGTTTCGCGACTATCTCGCGGGCGCCAGCAAGCTGATCCCGATCGGACGCCTCGGACAACCCGACGAAATCGCCGCCGCGGTGCTGTTCCTCGCCAGCGACGCGTCCAGCTATATGCTCGGATCGGAAATGGTTGTCGATGGCGGGTTCGGCGAGATTTGAGCGCGAGGTATTCGCGTGCAAACGACGGTTGCTTGTCCATCGCGTCATTCAGCCGTGACCACCAAAGAAGATACGGCATGAAACGCTTGGTACCCCTTGCCGCCGTTGCGGCCGCCACGTTGAATGGAGCCGATATGGCGGCCGCTGCGGAGCTTCCGACCTATGAATCGATGGGTCTGCCGATCACCGCTCTCCAGATTTCTATCGTTGGATCGGCTCATGTCCGAGAGGCCTCGCCCGTCCCCACCCTGACGTTGGGCGGCATGCCAGCCTCTCCTCATCAGATCGCGGTCTTGACCGGGCGCAAGACGAGCATCGGAGAGTTGGCCGAGAAGCCAACCATTGGGGCCGGCAAACGCGAATGACGCAGCCGGCCCCTTGCTTTACGCCGCCTTCTTGCTCTCGGCGAGATTGGCGAGCTGGCGCAGGATCTCGGTGGTGCCGGCGAGCCGCTCTTCCGGCGTATCCCATTCCTGGAGAACACCGCCTTCATGTCTGGCCGCACCTTCGCGGCCTATTGCCGCTTGTCGGTCGCTGCGATCGCTGTGTAGGCGGCATCGCCGGCAGGCGAAGCCACCTTGTCTTGGTAGCTCCGCATCCCTCATCTTCAGGCCTCACGCATGCTGAGGCTGCGCCAGCTGGCTGACCTGCATC
>NZ_JACMYP010000557.1 GCF_020889705.1 Bradyrhizobium altum
CCGAAGTACCAGATTTCGTGTCGGTTCGACGGCCCCTTGCCGGTGATCATGTCCATCTGATTATAGCCGTCCAGATGGCACTTGTAGGTGCGGTCCCCAATTTGCTTGCCCTTCTTCAGTTCCTCCGCAATGTTCGGATTGCCGGCAGCGGCCAGCAAGGTCGGGAACCAGTCCAGCCCGGAGATGATGCCGTTCTCGACCTTCCCGGCCGGCACCTTGCCCGGCCAGCGGATCATCGCCGGCGCGCGGAAGCCGCCTTCCATGACCGTACCTTTCGACTGAGCGAAAGGCGTCTGTCCGCCATCCGGCCAAGTAAAGACCTCGGTGCCGTTGTCGGTTGTGAAGATGACAATGGTGTTGTCATCCACGCCCATGTCCTTGAGCTTTTGCATTACCAAGCCGACATCGTCGTCGAGCTGCGCCATGCCGGCTTCATGAATCGACCAGCCGTTCTTGGAGTTGCGCATCGCCTGGTACTTCGGCGACAAATGCGTGACGATGTGCATCCGGGTCGGATTGAGCCACAGGAAGAACGGCTTGCTATCGGCCTTGGCCTTTTCAATGAACGACAAGGCGAAATCTCGAATTTCGTCGTCCACCGTTTCCATCCGCTTGGGATAGAGCGTGCCGGCGTCCTCTATCCTCTGCTTGCCGACCTTGCCCCAGCGCGGATCCACGGTGGCGTCGTCCACATTGGTTGCCCACGAATGGATCATGTTGCGCGGACCGACCTTGTTCAACAGCTCCTGCGGATAAGCAGGGTGGGCCGGATCTTCCATTGCGTCGAGGTGATACAAATAGCCGAAGAACTCGTCGAAGCCGTGCACCGTCGGCAGAAACTCGTTCTTGTCGCCAAGGTGGTTCTTGCCGAATTGGCCGGTGGCATAGCCCATGCCTTTGAGCGCGGTGGCAATGGTCACGGCCTCCGCCGGCAGGCCTGTTGGGGCGCCGGCCTGGCCGACCGTCGTCATGCCGGTGCGGATCGGTAGCTCGCCGGTGATGAAGTTGGCGCGGCCTGCCGTGCAACTCGCCTCGGCGTAATAATCGGTAAACAGCATGCCTTCTGCGGCGATCTTGTCGAGGTTCGGCGTCCGGCCGGCCATCATGCCGCGGTGGTAGGCACCGATGTTCCAGATGCCGATGTCATCGCCCATGATGACGACGATGTTGGGCCGCTGGCCG
>NZ_JACMYP010000558.1 GCF_020889705.1 Bradyrhizobium altum
GCGAGGGCTTTGCAGAAGTCATCCGGGATGATTCTCTTTGGTGAAGGATTCGCCGGAGGAACGGATGGCGGAACGCCAGATTGGTCAATTGAGCTTTACAGACGGGCTGGTGAATGACGCGGCTCGAGCCAATGCGCCATTGCAGCGAGTGTCGGAACTGGTCGACTGGAGCGCGATTGAAGCGCTGCTGAGCGGCTTGCGCAGCGGGTCGATGGGAGCGCCAGCTTACCCGTCGCTGGCACTGTTTAAGGCGCTGTTGCTGCAGCAATGGTATGGGCTGTCCGATCCGGGCCTTGAGGAGGCGCTGGTGGACCGCCTGTCGTTCCGGCGCTTTCTGGGCCTGTCGCTGAGTGAGCCGGTGCCGGATCATTCCACGCTATGGCGTTTCCGCGAACAGCTGGCCACGAGCGGGCTGGCGGAGCGCGCTTTTGCCCTGATTACGGCACAGATCGAGAAGTCCGGCTTCGTCTTGAAGCGCGGCACATTGATCGACGCTTCGCTGATCCGCTCGGCGGTTAATCCACCCCAACCACCGGATCCCGATTTGCCCCCGGATGCGGACGGGCGGCCCGCCAGCAAGCTGGTCAAAAGCGCTCACGATCCTGACGCTGCCTGGACCAAGAAGGACGGCAAATATGCCTTCGGCTACAAGATGCACGTGGCGATGGACCAAGGCAGTCGCATCATCCGGCGCCTCGCCTTTACGCCAGCCAATGTCAACGACACCGTGCCCGCTGACGGGCTGATCTGCGGCGACGAGGCAACGCTCTACGCTGACAAAGCCTACGATACCATCGCGCGACGTGTGCGGTTGAAGCAGATGGATATTCGCGACGGCATTATGCGCAGACACAACCGCTGGCTTCGCTTGGGACCTTGGGCGGTGCGTCGTAACGCGGTCATCTCGCGTCGACGCGCGCCGATCGAGCCGTTGTTCGCATTGCTCAAACGCGTCTACGGCCTTGCGCGTGCCCGCTATCGGGGCCTGATGCGCAATGCCGCAGCTTTCCAGCTCGCTGCGACCGCGATCAATCTCCAGCGATGGGCCAGAACGCCACCCCACATCGCCTAACCAAACCAGGTATCCAGCCATCACGGCTGCCCCATCCAAGCAACTGACCGGCTCAAACAACCAGCGCCCGCCCCCGTCGACCTGCTCGACTTTCGCAAAGCCCTCGC
>NZ_JACMYP010000559.1 GCF_020889705.1 Bradyrhizobium altum
CCTCGCGCGCCGCCAGCATCGCATGCGCCGTGCCGAGCCGCTCGCGCTGCACGAAGGTCTGCGCGTCGGGCCGCACCCGGCGCGCCTCGGAGGCAACCGCCTCATGGTCGGGACCGATCACGACCGCGAGCTGCGATCCCTCGCCGGCGGCTGCGGCATCGAGCACATGCGCCAGCAGCGACTGCCCGGCCACCGGGTGCAGCACCTTCGGCAGCGACGAGCGCATCCGCGTGCCCTCACCGGCCGCAAGCACCACTGTCAGGCTCGATCGCGCAGTCATTCAGCATCCTCGACGGTTCGCGCAGTCAGCTGCGCAACGCTTTCTTTGAGGCCGTCTTTAATTGTTTTCCCCGGCAGAAGAAACCGATTCGCCTCCGTGGCCCCTCAGATTCAAGTTCCCGGACCATTTCCTGTTAATCTTTGCCTTGTGATTCGGCGGGCCTTGAGGAGGGCCAAGCGGGCTTTGGCCAAAGATCCCGACAATCTGGCGGCGGATTTCGACGCCGAGAGCACCACCGGCTTTTTGGCCGAGGAGGATGCTCTCGATCGCCGCATGCTGTGGCGGCTCGGCTCGTGGGGCGTGGCCGCGGTCGGCGCCGTCGCCATCGCCGTGATGGCCAACCAGTCGGCGCTGACGCTGCGGCGCGACCAGGTCGCCGCATCGGATATCGCGCGCCAGGCCCAGCAGCTGCAGACGCTGGCGAAGGAGAGCCACAACGAGACGCGCCGGCTGGCATCGGCGATCGATACGCTCAACGGCGACCGCGACCGGCTCTATTCGCGCGTCACCACGCTGGAACAGGGTCTCGACTCCGTGACCGGCACGATCGCGAAACAGCCGGTAGCGGCCGTGCCGGCACCACCGCCAGCTCCGGCAGCGGCGCCTGCTACGCCGCCCGCATCAGCCAATTCGGCGCCGGCAGTGGCGGCACCAGCCGTTGCTGCCGTCGCAACGACGCCGCCTGCCGCATTGGACAAGCCGGCCGCGACCGACAAGGTGGTGGCATCCATCGACAGCAAGGCGCCGACGCCGACCGAGAAGCCAATTGCTGCGGCCGAGAAGCCCATGGCGGCCGACAAGAAGCCGACGGCGGCCGCGAGCAGGCCGCCGGTTGCCGCGGAGAAGCCGTCGGCCCCCGAGAGCTCGCCGCCGGTTTCTGCCACCG
>NZ_JACMYP010000560.1 GCF_020889705.1 Bradyrhizobium altum
GCGCAGTAAGCCTCTATTCCTGACCCATGACCATCATGCACGTCACCTGTAGTGATCGGCATGTCGTCGTTCTCGATCCAGGGAAAGCTTGGTGCAGAGAAAGGGACAGGCAGCCGGCAAGCCCGATCAAATGCAGGGCGAGGATTCCCTCACGTTTGCTTGAACTGGTGCCCATCTTTCGGCTATTAGAGGCTTGCGATGCGGAGCAAAACCGGAGCAAAATCAAATCGCTCCCAGAAATCCGCGAGCAATATCAAAGCGGTCCCGTAGCTCAGCCGGATAGAGCGACGGTTTCCTAAACCGTGCCTCAAAGCTTCCTGACCTCGTATGACTTTATTGGCTGCCGCGATGACGCGCTGCGCTACAGCTTTGGCGTTGGCAAACTTTCGTCGGAAGAGGCGCACCGGATGAATGATGTTGTCCCTGACGGTGGCCAGCCCCCGGTCAATCCACCGATACGGGAAGGTCTTCTTTGATGCCGCGGGCGACGATCCGGAGCATTCCGTCCGGAAGCGGCCGCTGCAACTTCAGGACCTCGTCCACCGGGGAGGTCATCCAGGTCTCGACCTCTTCCGGCTTCGTCAGGATCACGGGCATGGCCTTCGGGTGGATGGCGCCGACCTCTGCGTTCGGTTCCGTCGTGAGGAATGCGTAGAGGTCGTTGGTCGTCTCACCTTCCTTGACCTTCCGGACGGAAGTCCAGTTGGTCCAGATGCCGGCGAAGCAGGCGAGAGGGCGGGTCTCATCCAGTGCAAACCAGATGTCACCGCCCTCGGCCTTGTTGAATTCGCTGAACGAGTTGAACGGCACCACGCAGCGATTTTCGGTCCCCAGCCATCGGGTCCAATGCTTGCTCTTCACATTGCGGATGTTGGTCGCCCCGCTGTCCGGCTCCATTCTGAGCAATTCCTTGAAATCCACCGGCTTGCCCTTGGCCTCCAGCTTTTCGGCTCTCTTCTTGGTGGCGTCCATCAACGCCTTTGACGACGATGGCATTCCCCATCGCGCCGTGGCGAGCTCGCGGCCCTCGGATCCGTTGCGCACGATCGGTGCCTTGTAATCGGGAAACACGCCGGGCATTGGCGCTAAATTGCCGACGTATCGGTTCACGACACGAAATAGCGCGCTGATCGCGGCCTGGTTGGTCGTGATCGAATAAAGATTG
>NZ_JACMYP010000561.1 GCF_020889705.1 Bradyrhizobium altum
TGTTTAGACCGGACAGATCACTGACAGGTGTTCGGAGACATAGCTGACACATCAAAATTGGCTGGATTGGTCGATTCGGGAGGCCGTCCATGCCGTGGAACGAGGTGTCAGTGATGGATCAGCGACGAGAGTTTGTGCGGCTTGCTCTGCAGGAAGGAGCTAACCGGCGAGAGCTGTGCCGGCGATTCGGGATCAGTCCTGATGTCGGCTACAAGTGGCTGAAGCGGTGGCAGGCTGGCGATCGGGAACTGGCTAATCAGTCCTGTCGACCGAAGACGATGCCCAAGCGCAGTGCGATCGCGCTGGAGGCGCAGGTGGTGGCGGTCCGCGACAAGCATCCGGCCTGGGGAGCGCGCAAGATCGCCCATTGCCTGAAGCGGGATGGGCAGGTTGTGCCGGTGGTTTCCACGGTGCATCGGATCCTGTGCCGGCACGAGCGGATCAAGCCGGGTGAGAAGGCGCCGCCCAGTCCGCCAGGCCATCGCTTTGAGAAGGAGGCACCCAATCAGCTGTGGCAGATGGACTTCAAGGGCCACATGCCTCTCGGCAACGGGACGCGGTGCCATCCGCTGACCATGGTGGACGATCACTCGCGCTATGCTCTGTGCCTGAAGGCATGTGCCAATGAGCAGCGCCTCAACGTGCAGAAGCATCTGACCGATACCTTTCGCCGCTATGGCCTGCCGGACGCCTTCTACATCGACAATGGCTCGCCTTGGGGCGATACCTCCGGCGCTCGCTGGACCGCGCTGAAGGTATGGTTGCTCAAGCTCGGCATCCGCGTGGTGCATGCCAGGCCGTGTCACCCGCAGGGCCGCGGCAAGAACGAGCGCTTCCATCGCAGCCTGAAGGCGGAAGTGTTTGCCCTGCGCTCGTTCTGCACTCTGCCGGAAGTCCAGCGTGCCCTGGATAGTTGGCGCACACTCTACAATTTGGAGCGGCCTCACGAGGGGCTCGGCATGGCTGTCCCGGCCGACCGCTACCGGCCGAGTTCTCGCGCCATGCCGAACCGTATTCCGAAGGTCGAATACGATACCGGAGAGATCGTTCGAACCGTCTCCCCGACGCGGAGCTACGTCGCCTTCCGGGGACAGATGTGGAAAGTCCCGCAAGCCTTCTGCGGTGAGCGCCTTGCGATCAGACCGCTCGATT
>NZ_JACMYP010000562.1 GCF_020889705.1 Bradyrhizobium altum
CACGTAATGCAGGTAGACGTTGGCGAGCAGCGGTGAGATTACCGATCCCTGCCCCGTCCCCTTTCCACTGACCGTGACATCCCCGTTCTCCAGGACACCCGCCTTCAACCACTTCTGGATCAGGCGGATAATGCGCACATCGCCGATGCGGTGCTCCACGAATCGCACCAGCCAGTCTTTGCTGACTGAGTCGAAAAAGGAGGCCACATCTGCGTCAAAAATGAAGTTCACTCGCCTGCTCGTGATCCCGACGACCAGCGCATCCAGCGCCTTGTGCTGTCCCGCTTGGGTCGGAACCCGCAGCTGAACCCGAGGAAGTCTTCCTCCTAAATGGCGTTCAGCACAGCAGTGGTCGCTCTCTGGACGATCTTGTCCTCAAGTGCCGCAACTGCCAGCGGACGCTGTTTCCCATCCGCTTCGGTATGTACGCCCTGCGTGATGGCTGTGCCCGGTATGCTCCCGTGGTGAACCCGCTCGTGCAGATCAGTGAGGTTTCGGTCAAGGTCCGCTTCGTAGGTCGGCCACGTCAGTCCATCCACCCCGCAGACGGCATCGCGTTTGAGCGCGAAGAACGCCATTATGCGGTCGGCACGTCTCAGGCGCGCCGATAGCTGCCGCGGCGCCGACGGCATGGGTGGACAATCAATCAATAGCTTGAGCCGATGAAGGGCCGCTTGGATCCCGCCACGCATCAGCGGTGTTGCGCAGCAGGATCGTGAGCAGCCAGGGACGATCGATGCGCGATGATTTCGGCGACGATCTGGTTCGCCAGTGCGTCGATGGACTTACTCGCCTCGATCTTATTCACGACGAACTTCGCGGCCACAATATAAGGGTTCCAGCTTACCGCGCTGCCTTGCCCTTTAAGCCGGTAGTCCGTGCCAATCACGGCGAATGGAACATCTGGGCTCACTGCCAGGTTGGCGATCTCAACCGTGACCTCGGTGTTCGGGCCCTTTGGCGCGGTGTCCAGGAACGGCAGTTTCAGAAGAGGGTCCCTCGAGTCCAACGCGTAGAACACGCCATTGACGAGCCATCCTGCCGAAGGCGGCGATGCATCGGCCGGAAGGTAGCGCGCCGGGCTGCCTTGGGCGTTCAATTCCCGTACGATCGCCCGCGACAAGGCCGAGGCGCTCTGATCGG
>NZ_JACMYP010000563.1 GCF_020889705.1 Bradyrhizobium altum
GGTGGTGCGCGCGCTCTTCCATTGTTCCTGCGGCAGTCGGGTGAAGCTGAACAGGCGTGCGCCTGCTTCCTCGAGGCTGTCGGCAACGGCACGATGTTTGATCCGCCATTTGCGAATGAAAGCCTTGCGTCGGGCTTCGATCAGCTGGCTTGTTTCCGCGTAGATCATATCGTTGTAGTCCGCGGTGATCTCCTCGTGCAGACGCTCCGGCGCGTGCGCAAGCAGGTTCCTGTGCATGTGCACCGTGCATCGTTGGACCGGCACGCCGTCCCACACTGCGGCGATTGCACTGTCGAGCCCCGCCGCGCCATCGACGATGAGGAACTCTGGCCGTTGCAAACCGCGCCTGGTGAGATCGTCCAGCACGCTGCGCCAAGCCTCGGCGCTTTCGCCGCCCATGCTCTTGATCGCGAGCAGAACTTTCTGCCCGTCGGCGCGCACCCCCAGCACGACAAGCAGCGAAATCGCCGTGGCTTTGCGGTCGAGCCGAACGCGAACTACCGTACCGTCGAGGATCAGCCGGACGATCGGCTCGTCAGCCAGCGAGCGGGCGTTCCAGGCGTCGCAGTCGGTCTTCACCTTGCGCCAGGTCCGGCTCACCGTATCCTTGCTCACCGCGCCATGAAACAGAGTCGTCAACGCCCGGCGAACCCGCCGCGTGTTGGTGCCAGCCAGATAGGCGCCGGCGATCACCGCATCCGCTGCGATCGTGCGGCGCTGGTAGGCCTTAAGCGCTTTGCTCTTCCACTCGGTCGTACCGCCGTCCGCAGCGTTCAATCGCGCGCGTGGCATCGCCACCTCGATCGGGCCGAACGTTCCCAGAAGCGAGCGCGAACGGTGGCCATGACGATGACCGGTGACCCCCTCTGCCGTGCCGGCCTCCTTGCCCGCGCCCGGCGCAATACGCCCATAGCGAGGTCGCGACAGCACCGCCTCCAGTTCTTCCTCCATCATCGTCTCGATGAAATCGCGCACCCGATTGCGCACTCCAAATTCGATCGGGTCAAACCAATCGTCGAAAAGCTGGGGGTCCGTCTTCGCTGCGAGTGTCGCGGAATCAGGCTGCGTGGTATGGTTCTTCATGGCGTGGTCTCCAGCCCGGCGCGCTAACGCCAGGTGATTCGAGGTTGAACA
>NZ_JACMYP010000564.1 GCF_020889705.1 Bradyrhizobium altum
GGTCAAGCGGGTGCCATGGTTTTTGGTCCCTGAGCATGGCGTTGAGGGTTGTGAGGACTTTGCGCGCAACGGCGATGAGGGCGACCATCTTGGGCTTTCCAGCGGTCACCAGGCGGCGATAGAAGACCTTGAGCTGCGGATGGTATCGGCTGGCCGACAGAGCGGCCATGTAGAGCCCGGCGCGCAGCTTGGCTCTTCCGCCGCCGATCATGCTCTTGCCCTTCCAGCGGCCGGACTGGCGGGTAAACGGGGCAAGACCGGCGAGGCTCGCAATCTGGCGCCGATTGAGCACGCCGAGCTCCGGCACCTCGGCGAGGAAGGTCCGCGCGAGGGTGTTGCTGACGCCGGGAAAGCTGACCAGCAGTTCCTCCTTGGCGCGCCAGACTGGCGAGCCGCGCACCAGCGTGTCGATGTCGTTGTCGATCTCCGGCAGCTCCTTCTCGAGGACCTTGATATGGCGGGCAAGGCTCTTGCGGACGCGGACGTTCTCGGCCCGCTTCTCGCGCTGCCGCTCGGCAACGATCATCTCGATGATCTGCCGTCGGCGGCTGACCAGTTCAGCCAGCAGCCGAGCTTCCTGATCCGGCATGGCACGTGGCTCCGGCTTCACGGCCTCGACAAACCGCGCGATGACCGCCGCATCGATCGGATCCGTCTTGGCACGCTGACCAACCGCCTGCGCGAAGTGCCGGATTTGGGCCGGGTTGACCACCACCAGCGGCAGCTGGGCGCCGGCCAGCGCAGCAGCAACGATCGTCTCGAAGCCGCCGGTTGCCTCCACCGCAATCAGCGCCGGCGAGATCGCCTGCAAGCGCGCAACGAGTTCTTCCAAGCCTTTGCCGTCACGCGCCACGGCAAAGGCTTCTCCGGTCGGACGGACATGCACGTCCAACCGGTCCTTCGATACGTCAATGCCAACATAGATCGCGTCCATCTGCACCCCTCCTTGCGCAACCGGGCTCGCCAAGCGGCCCTCGCGACTGTTCGGGTTCAATGGAACAACGGACGGGGCGCCGCGCTGAGGTTCGGGCTTCGATGCCCGGGGATGAAGCGGTCTCCCGTCCGTCACCGCACCAGCCATTCTAGCCGATCCGGCGATTCGAGACTTACAAGGATGAC
>NZ_JACMYP010000565.1 GCF_020889705.1 Bradyrhizobium altum
GCGCGCCGCCGCGACGCGTGCGGCGACCTCGGCCGAACCCTCCGCCGGCGGCGGCAGGATCAGATCGGCCGCGGTCACGGCCGGCACCTCGATCCGCAGATCGATCCGATCCATCAGCGGGCCGGAGATCCGCATCTGGTAGTCGGCGGTGCAGCGGTCGAGCCGGCCGCGCTTGCAGGAATAGCCGGGCTGATAGGCGTGGCCGCAGCGGCACGGGTTCATCGCCGCGACCAGCATGAAGCGCGCCGGATAGGTGACGCGATGGTTGGCCCGGCTCACCGCGACCTCGCCGTTCTCCAGCGGCTGGCGCAGCGAATCCAGCACGCGCGGATCGAACTCCGGCAATTCGTCGAGGAACAGCACGCCCTGGTGCGCGAGCGAGATCTCGCCCGGCTTGGCGCGCATGCCGCCGCCGGTCAGCGCGGCCATGCTGGCGGAATGATGCGGGCTGCGGAACGGGCGCCGCGCGGTCAAGGCGCCGTCGCGGATCTCGCCGGCGACCGAGGCGATCATCGAGACTTCGAGCAGCTCCGATGGCGACAGCGGCGGCAGGATCGAGGGCAGCCGCGCCGCCAGCATCGATTTGCCGGCGCCGGGCGAGCCGATCATCAGGAGATGATGCCCGCCGGCGGCCGCGATCTCGAGCGCACGTTTTGCGCTCTCCTGGCCCTTGATGTCGCGCAGGTCCAAAAGCGTCTCCTCGCGCTCGTGCACCTTCGGCTGCGGCCGCGACAGCACCTGCGTGCCCTTGAAATGATTGGCGATCTGGATCAGCGAGTGAGCTGCGATGATCTGGATGTCCGGGCTCGCCCAGGCGGCTTCCGAGCCGCAGGCGGCCGGGCAGATCAATCCCTCGTCGCGCGAATTGGCGCCGATCGCGGCCGGCAGCACGCCCGCAACGGCTGCGATCGAGCCGTCGAGCCCGAGTTCGCCGAGCACGGTGAAGCCGCTGAGCGCATCCGGCGGGATCGCCCCGATCGCCGCCATCAGGCCGATCGCGATCGGCAGGTCGTAATGGCTGCCCTCCTTGGGCAGGTCGGCCGGCGCGAGGTTGACGGTGATGCGGCGGGCGGGAAGCGCGAGGCCGGAGGCGATCAGCGCCGAG
>NZ_JACMYP010000566.1 GCF_020889705.1 Bradyrhizobium altum
CCGCGAGCCAGAGCAGGCCGCCCATCGCCAGCGCTGCGGCCAGGATGCGTGGCAGCCGGCGGCGCGCCTCGGCATCGATCGAAAAGCCGAAGGTCGCGGCACCTTTGCGGATCAGCGCCAGCGCATTGCTCCAGGCGCCGAGCGCAATGCCCGCCGCGATTCCGCTCGCGCCGAACAAATGGCCGAGCAGGAAGGCCGCCGCGATCGCGACCACGATGGCCTTCAGCGTCGCAAACAGCGGCGTCAGCGTGTCCTCGCGTGCAAAGAACGCCGGCGACAGCGCCTTCACCAGCACATGCGCCGGCAGCGCGAGCGTCAGCCAGATCAGGGCCTGCGCGGTGGCTGCGGTATCTTGCCCGGTGAACGCGCCATGCTCGAACAGCATCCGCACGATCGGTTCGCTCAGCACCATCAGGCCGAGCGTTGCGGGCAAAGCGAGCCCGACCGTGAGTTCGAGCCCGCGCGATTCCGCATGCGCGATCGCGCCAGGTTCGTCGCTGCGCACCGCGCGCGTCATCTCCGGGATCAGCACGGTGCCCATGGCAACGCCGACGATGCCGAGCGGCAGCTCGAGCAGACGGTTGGCGAAATAGAGCCAGGACACCGCCGACGGCGAGGTCGACGCGATCACGGCGCCCGCCACCATGAGCCATTGCGGCGCGCTGCTCGCGACCATGCCGGGGACCGCGCGGCCGAGAAAGCCGCGCATCTCGGGATCGAAGGAGATGCGGAGCGGCGCGGCGAGTTTTGCGCCGCGCAGCGCCAGCATCGAGAGTTGCAGCAAGCCGGCGACGCCGATCGTCGCGGCCATCACCAGCGCGGCCTGCACCGGCTCCTGCTGCCGCACCAGCAGCACGACCATCACCGCGATCAGCGCGATGTTGAACAGCAGCGGCGAGAACGCGGTCAGCGCGAAGCGTCCCTGCGCGTTGAGCAGCCCCATCATCACGGTGACGGGGCCGGCGAAGGCGAGATAGGGCAGCATCAGCCTCGCATCGTCGACGGCGAATTGCAGCGTGTCGCGGCCGACGAAGCCCGGCGCGATCGCCGCGATCACCAGCGGCATCAGCGCGCCGATCACGAGCGCCGCCGCGATGACCACGG
>NZ_JACMYP010000567.1 GCF_020889705.1 Bradyrhizobium altum
TGGGTCCCTGCTTCCGCAGGGACGACGGTGGAGAGAGAACGCCCTACTTCGCCTTCTCCTTGAGGAAGGCGATGATGTCGGCACGGTCCTTCGGATCCTGAACCTCGTAGAACATCTTGGTGCCGGGAACCATCGCGTCCGGACCGGTGAGCCATTTGTCGAGATTGGCCTCGGTCCACACGATCTTCGAGTCCTTCAACGCTGGCGAGTAATTGTAACCCGCGACCGAGCCGGCAAGGCGGCCCACGACCCCCTTGTGCATCGGACCGACGTCGTTCTTCTCGATCGAATGGCAATCGCCGCAGCCCTGGTACAGCGTTGCGCCGCGCGCCGGATCACCCGCCGCGCGGGCGCTGTTGACGGCGAGCAAGATCGCGATAGCCGCCATCGCGGCAATTTTGGCCTGCCGCGGCGCTGGCACGCCTGCGATCGAACGAATGGTCATTCCGGGGGGTCTCCTGTTTGCCACCACAACAGGAGCCGCCGGGCTGGCATTCTATTCCCCGAAATTCCCCCGCCCGTAATTGCGCTGGACGCCGGCCGCATCGATCGCCGACAATCGCACTTCTTGTTGAAGTTTTTTCCGCCCGCGAGGAATATCCGCGTCATCGGCCGATCTCTATTCAAGCTGCCACCTCCGCAGCGGCGCCGGGTTTTTGGAGCATCCCCAGTGTTTCACAATCGGTTCGGCGCCGTCGCTCGACTTGCCGAACTCGGGTGCGTGCTTGCTGCGCTCACCCTCGCAGCAGCCACCGCCGCGCGCGCGGACGGTTGTCCCAAGCCGAGCGACGAAATTGCGACCGACCGGCCCGACGTCACCAATTCGAGTATCGTCGTGCCGGTCGGGAGCCTGCAGAGCGAAAACGGCATCAACCTCACCGGCCGCGACAGTGGCCGCAGCATCGACGGCAGCAACAGCCGCTGGCGGCTCGGCATCGCGCCCTGCCTCGAGGTCCTGATCGACCTGCCGAGCTATACCGGCAATGTGAGATCGCCGGGCGCCGCGGGCTTCTCCGACGTCGCTCCCGGACTCAAATGGCAGATCAGCCCGGTGCCGGGAAAGGTCGACCTGTCGATCACCGCCGGCGTCGCGCTGCCG
>NZ_JACMYP010000568.1 GCF_020889705.1 Bradyrhizobium altum
GCCAGCGCCGGCGCATCGTCGCGCAGGGCTACCCGTTTCAGTGCGCCGAGGGGATCACCCGCCGCGAGCGCGCGCGCCGCAGCCGTAATCAGCGAGTCCATTCGAATCCCGACACACTTGTCACTCTCGTCCTCCGAGGCCGGGCTCTAACCTAGCACATGACGACATGGATCATCTCCAGAGAGATCGAATGATGACCGGAATCGAGACACATGAGGATTGGTTGAAAGGCCGGTTCGGCGGCCGCGGTGCCATGGTCGCGCGCTGGCTGTCGCTGGCGGCGGCGCCGACCTTCGCCGTGATGGCGCTGGTGGCCGCGCTGGCACCGGCCGACATGATCTGCGGCGCCATGCAGGGACCGCTCTCGTTGCAGGGGATGGTCCCGATGTACGCGCTGATGAGTGCATTTCATCTGGCGCCGTGGTTGCGCCTGTTCAGATGACCGGCTCATCCCTCCGGCAAAGTGAAGACCGCGCAGGGCCGTGCGATGCCGCGCAGCTCGTGGGTGCCGAGCGCGACCAGCGGCCTCTCGGTCTCGGCGGCGAGCGCGCCCGAGACCAGCACGGTCTGCTCCAGCGGCTTGCACAGGCCTTCCAGCCGGCTGACCAGATTGACCGCAGCGCCGATCGCGGTGAAGTCGAGGCGGTCGGCGGCGCCGATATTGCCCCAATGCACCTCGCCGAGATGCAGCGCCACGCCGAATGGCAGTGGCGGCAGGCCGTGCTTGCGCCGCTCGGTATCAAGATGCGCCATGCCGACGCGGGCCGCCGACACCGCGCGCAATGCCGCCTCGCATGCGCTGCGCGCACTCGTCGTGACCGGAAAGATCGCGAGCAGCCCGTCGCCGATGAATTTCAACACCTCGCCGCCGAAGGCATGGATCGCGCCGGCGATGCGGTCGAACCAGGCGTCGAGTGCCGCGATCACCTCGGCAGGCGGATGGCTTTCGGAGAGCGCGGTGAAGCCGCGCAGATCGGCAAACAGCAGCGCCGCCCGGATGGTTTCGCCGGTGTTGCGCCGCAACGGCGATGCCAGGACGCGCGCCGTGCTGCGCCGGCCGAGATAAGCCTCCAGCGCCGCCGTCAATGTCGCGCGCGCC
>NZ_JACMYP010000569.1 GCF_020889705.1 Bradyrhizobium altum
CGATCAGGGTATAGACAGCGGCGGCACGATTGCCGCCAGCATCTGAACCGGCGAAGGTCCAATTTCGTCTTCCGACAGCCACACCGCGTAACGCTCGTTCGGCAGCGTTGTTCGAGAGGCAGATGCGGCCATCGTCCAGGAAGCGGGTGAACGCCGCCCAGCGGTTGAGCAGGTAGTTGATCGCCTTTGCAGTATCGTTGCCTGATGAGAGCAAGGTTCGCTGCTGGCGCATCCAGATTTCGAGATCGGCGACGATCGGCCTCGACTTATCACGACGTGCCGCAAGCCGCTGTTCCGGCGTTTTGCCGTTGATGGTGCGCTCGATCTCGAACAGGATATCGATGCGTCGCACGGCCTCGCTGGCAATCGGCGCCTCTCCAGATTTCGCCAGGTCGAAGAACTTTCTGCGGCCGTGGCTCCAACAGGCCGCTTCAAGGATCGGAGCTGGCTTCCTTTGGGCCTTGTAGAGCTGGTTATATCCATCGAAGGCATCGGCCTGCATGAGGCCCACATAGCCGGCAAGATGGCTTTGCGGATGTTCTCCAGCCCGGTTGCGTGAGTAGTAGAACAGGGCCGCCGGCGGATCCGTGCCGCCAAACGGCCGGTCATCGCGAACATAGGTCCAGATCCGGCCGGTAACCGTCTTAAGCTTGGCCAGCACCGGCACCGTCGTATCGTCGGCGTGGATGCGTTCCGCGCTCATGATATGGATCCGGATCGCCTCAATAATGGGATCGAGCGCCACCACGCAGGCGCCAATCCGATCCGCCAGGGTCGAGACATCTATCTCGACCCCTTCGCGGGCATACGTCTTGCTCTGCCGGTTCAATGGCTGATGCAGCAGGAACTTGTTGACCAGCACCATCGCCAGCAGGTTCGGCCCGGCAAAGCCTCGTGGGATCGGATGGGAGGGTGCCGGCGCTTCTGTGATCGCCTCGCAATCCCGGCAGGAGAACTTTTCGCGGACATGCTCGATAATCTTCCAGCGCCGCGGCTCGCATTCCAGGGTCTTCGAGACCACCTCGCCGAGCTTGTGCAGCCGCTCGCTGCCGCACTTACCACATGCGCAAGGCGCGGGTTC
>NZ_JACMYP010000570.1 GCF_020889705.1 Bradyrhizobium altum
CCTCGGCAATCTCGGCAGTCTCAGCGAATTGCGTTGTGCAGCGGTCGGCACGGGCGCTCCGGCTTCTTGCGGACCTTAACGCAAACCGTCGCGCCGGAGGAAGCGAAACCCCGCCCGGGATGGCCGTGCGGATGGCGATCCGTCTTCCACAGGCAGCGGAAGGGTGTCCAGAGCGATCGGCCGGCAGCCGGTCCGCGCTCGGGCCCGTCGCGGAGGGGCAATGTCGCCCGCGTGGCCGACCCGATCGTGCCGGCCGGGCGGATGCCGCCGGAGCGATCACGACCTCGTTAGCGAGGGCGCGGCAGTCAAGCGGAAGATCGGCCGGAATGACGATCGCGGACGCCGTTTTTAGGAGTTCTAAAACCACTCACGGGCAAATGCTTGACCCCGTGACTACCTGCTGAAACACAGGCCGCATGACAGGCGATCCAAACTCCTCCCAGGATAACATACAGGACATCCGGCTCGGACATGCGGATCGCGGTTTTGTCGGAAAAATCATCAGGCTCGATGCGCTCGTGACGGGTTCATCGCTCTCTCCGCAGGAGCTCGAGCAGCGCCTGGTGGAGATGGGATTTGTCGAGGGCGCGCGCGTGGAAATCCTGCATGAAGGCACGATCCGGCGGGATCCGATCGCGGTGCGCGTCGACAACATCACGATCGCGCTGCGCCGGAGCGAAGCCATGGCCGTGATCGTCGAATGACAACTGCATCCCTGCGCCTCGCGCTGGTCGGTGCGCCGAACACCGGCAAGACGTCGCTGTTCAACCGGTTGACCGGCAGCAGCCAGAAGGTCGCCAATTATCCCGGCGTCACGGTCGAGCGCAAATCCGGCGGCTTCGTCACGCCGGAGGGCCGCAGCGTGACCGTGCTCGATCTGCCCGGCACCTATTCGCTGCGCGGCCGCAGCCCGGATGAGGAAATCACCCGCGACATCGTGCTCGGCCGCTTCGACGGCGAGGCGGTGCCCGATCTCGTGCTCTGCGTCGCGGACGCCACCAATCTGCGGCTGACCTTGCGGTTGGTGCTCGAGCTGAAGCGCGTCGGCCGGCCGATGATGCTCGTGCTCAACATGATC
>NZ_JACMYP010000571.1 GCF_020889705.1 Bradyrhizobium altum
CTCCCAACTTAGATATTCCTGCTCGGGAAATGGATATGGCTATCACATGACATTGGAACTCGGCGAAGCCACTCGGAACCGACGCAGGTCGCTTGGCTACGGCAGCAGGACTTGGGATTGCGCGGCGAGTTCTCAAAGCTTTGGCTTACCGGCCCCAGGCGGCATGCGATTTAGCTGCAGGGCGAAAAGATGCGAGGTTCTCGCCGCTTCACTCCGCGCAGAAGATTTTCAGACCTACTCCGACAGACTGGCAGGCAGAATAAGCCGAGACCACGAGGTGATCGAATTGCAGCACGTTCGCCCGCGGCTTCGGTCGGCGAAATTCGCGCTGAATCGCTGCCTTTAACAACATGCCACCGGCGCACAAGCCACAGCGTGCGCTTGGTGCCAGGCGTCCGGGTGGTGCGGGCTAGTAGCTTACGAAATGCAATCGACCAGGCCCGGCTCGCTTTCGCGGAACAAAATCCGTCTTGCCTTCTTCAGTCATCTTCTAGTTTTGATCAAACTCGGTTGTTGACCAGGCAGTTCCTGCCCATCGCTTTTGAAAGGCGCGCCCTAGCCGGCGCAGCGTCCGCGGTCTCGAGCGCCATGGTGTCGTACGTGGCCCTCGAAGCTGGGTCATTGAGCGCCTCATACGCTTCGTTGAGCAGCCGAAATTGAGCCGACCGTCCGGGAACTCGGTTGCGGTCGGGGTGCAGCTCCTTTGCTCGGTGTCTGTATGCTGCTTTAATCTTCGCCGCCGTAGCGTCGAGGCTTACGCGCAGAATTGCGTAGTAGCCTCTCGAATCACGCTTGCTCATCGCCCCTGCCGTCCCACGTACGGCGTTGCAGCCGCTAGAATTCCGCATACCGCAGCAAACGCCGACGAGGCCTGGATCCGACAGACCTTAGTTCTCGGATACGAGGTTTAGGCAAATTGCAGCGGCCGCCCCGGAAGCCTGTCATAATAGGGGAGGCCGCCAATGCAAGCGCCCGCGCTGGGATATGCTACGTAAGTTGCAAAATGCGGAGCCGGATTGCCGATACGGGACCGCTTGCAATCACCGGGTCAAGCATCGATTATCC
>NZ_JACMYP010000572.1 GCF_020889705.1 Bradyrhizobium altum
GCATTGAGGACCGTCAGCAGCTTCCTGGCGACGGCGATGAGGGCGAGTTTGGCTGGTTTTCCGGCCTGTCGCAGTCGTGCATAGAAGGCCTTGAACGGGTCAGCTCTGCGAACTGCGTTGAGGGCCGCCATATAAAGGGCGTCACGAACGCGCTTGCGGCCGCCCGCAATCTTGCGCTTGCCGCGGAAGGCGCCGCTGTCGACGTTGAAGGGAGCAAGGCCAGCGAGCGCTGCGAGTTGTTTCGGTCCGACCCGCCCGAGTTCCGGCATCTGCGCGATGAGCTGCATGCAGGCCACGGGACCCACGCCGGGCAGCGAACGCATTAACTTCGCATCGTCCGCGATCTCCGCTTCGGCTTTAATCAATGCGCTGATGTCGGCCTCGATCTCGGCGATCTCGCTGTCGAGGACCTCGATGAGGCGGCCAATGCGTTCGGCCATGGCGCGATCGTCGGCCTCGCTGCGCCGGTTCTTCTCCTGGGCGCGCATGAGGACCAGCTGATCCCGCCGTTTTGCAAGCCTCGCCAAGGCGTTGCGTGCAGGATCGGCGACCTGCTCGGGGGCGGGCTGCATGGCCCGCGCAAAGGCTGCCAGCATCCGCGCATCGATCGGATCGGTCTTGGCGAGTAGGCCGCTAGCCCGTGCAAAGTCGCGGGCACGGGCCGGGTTGATCCGTGCGAACTGGATCCCGGCCTGACGCAGCGCCTCGCGAAGCGCGAGGTCATAGATACCCGTCGCCTCGAAGACGACCAGCGCATCGCATTGCCAACGCGCCACCTGCTGTGTGATGGCCTGTGTCGCGTTGGCAATGCGCCTCGGCACGCCGTCCGCCTCATCAAAGATATCGAGGTATTTTTTGGAGATGTCGATTCCGACGTAACGAAGAGCTATGATCACGGTGCCTGTCCCTGTGATGCGAGGTCTGTTGGCGCAGCCTCGTGCAACTGTTCAGGTTGATAGATGGAACGGGCGGGAGACCGAGCCGGCTCACGGCGTCAAGCGCCAAGGACCCAACGGCTTCCCGCCCACCCACATCCTGACAGACTTCCAAGACACAGGGACCCAT
>NZ_JACMYP010000573.1 GCF_020889705.1 Bradyrhizobium altum
GAGCATGATGTTTTTATACGGAAACATAGCCTGAATTTTTGAGATAGTTGGCGCACTCCTCTTTGGAGAAGATATCGAGGAGTTCGCCGACCTTGCGCCACGTCGCTTCGACATCACGTGTCTGGGCAGCCCGCATCAGGTGTTTGAGCTTGGCGAAGACCTGCTCGATCGGATTGAGGTCGGGGCTGTAGGGCGGCAGGAAGAGGAGATGCGCTCCTGTTGTGCGGATGGCGTTGCGGGCAGCCTTGCCTTTATGGCTGCCGAGGTTGTCGAGGATGACGACCTCGCCTTTTGCCAAGGTGGGCGCCAACACTTTCTCGACATAGAGCGTGAAGAGCTCACCGTTGATGGGACCGTCGATGACCCAGGGCGCGCTGATCCGGTCGTGGCGCAGCGCTGCGATGAAGGTCATGGTCTTCCAGTGGCCAAAAGGCGCAGATGCTTCAAGACGCTGCCCGCTCGGTCCCCAGCCGCGCAGTGGCGCCATGTTGGTTTTGATCCAGGTCTCGTCGATAAAGACCAGGCGTGAGGCCTCGATCCTGCCCTGATGGGCCTTCCAGCGTGTCCGTTTACGCGCGATATCGGGGCGGTCTTGTTCGGCCGGCCGGAGCGTTTTTTTTGAAGCTCAGCCCCTCGGCGTGAACGAACGTCCATACCGCCCGCACGTCTGTTTTGATCCCGCGCGCAGCCAGTTCCTGCGTCAGCTTCCGCAAAGTGAATGGTCCGGAGCGAATGCGTTTGCGCAGCCAGTCGGCGTTGGGGCCGGACAGAACCGGCTTTTTATGACCGCCGATCTTGCCGGGAGAAAGGCTTCCGGTCTCCCTCCGCAGATTCTTCCACTTCGTCACACAGGAAGGGCTGATCTGAAGCGCTTCGGCAATCGAACGAACCGTCTCGCCAGCCTCAGCCCTCGCCAGAGCGAGTTCGCGAAGGTCTTCCGAATAGGGTCGCGTCATCCATGCTGGCCCCCATTCCCCAGCCATGGAGTTTGAATCA
>NZ_JACMYP010000574.1 GCF_020889705.1 Bradyrhizobium altum
CCCGGGCGCATCACGAGCGAAGCCGACGCCGCCGCGGAGCTCGCGGCCTGTCGCAAATTCGGCATCGACCTCGTCGCGCCGGAGGAAGCCCACTATCCGGCGCGGCTTGCCACCATCGACGACGCGCCGCCGCTGCTTGGCGTACGCGGTGCGCGCGACACGCTGATGCGCCCGATGATCGCGATCGTCGGCTCCCGCAATGCTTCCGGCGCCGGGCTGAAATTTGCAGGCCAGCTGGCGCGCGATGTTGGCGACGCCGGCTTTGTCGTGATCTCCGGCCTCGCCCGCGGCATCGACCAGGCGGCGCATCGCGCGACCGTTGCAAGCGGCACGGTCGCCGTGCTGGCCGGCGGCCATGACCGCATCTACCCGCCGGAGCATGAGGATCTGCTGGCCGCCCTGCTCGCGCACGGCGCGGCGATTTCGGAGATGCCGCTCGGCCACGTGCCGCGGGCACGCGACTTCCCCCGCCGCAACCGGCTGATCTCGGGCGCATCGCTCGGCGTCGTGGTGGTGGAGGCCGCGCATCGCTCCGGCTCGCTGATCACGGCACGGATGGCCGCCGAACAGGGCCGCGAGGTGTTCGCGGTGCCGGGCTCGCCGATCGATCCGCGCGCCGCCGGCGCCAACGATTTGATCAAGCAAGGCGCCACGCTGGTCACCGAAGCCGCCGACGTCATCAGCGCGGTCACGCCGATCATGGAGCGGCCCGTCATGCTGTCCGCGCGCGAAGACGACGAGCCGCTGGATTTTGCCACCGGTGCGTCCGATCGCGCGCGCATCATCAATCTGCTCGGACCGAGCCCGATCAGCCTCGACGATCTGATCCGAATGGCCGATGTCTCGCCCGCTGTCGTCCGCGCGGTGCTGCTGGAGCTCGAGCTCGCCGGCAGACTCGAGCGTCACGGCGGCGGGCTGGTGTCGATGATCTGACGCGACGCGGCGGAGGCGTCTCGCGCAAACCTCACCCC
>NZ_JACMYP010000575.1 GCF_020889705.1 Bradyrhizobium altum
TGGTTTGAACCGCTGACATCGAAGGAAGCCATCACGTCGAAAGACGAGCGATATGCCGCAGTCGATCGACGTCTCGAATCTCAATCCGTCGATAGTCACAGACCAGGACCCCATCGGCTTGTAGCCGGCGGAGAACCGCGTTGACGGTCTTGCGTGTCAGTCCTGTCATTTCCCCGAGCGCTTGCTGGCTGAGTGGCAGCGCGTCAAGTCTGGAGGTTACCTCCGCTATGTCCGAAAGTCGCGCGGCAACTCTCTGAGCAGGAGGCAGAGTCAACATGTCCGCGCCGAACCTCAAGGCGTAGCGGAGCTGGCCGTAAAGTAATTTGGCGACGGCGCGCCAGATTTCGGGGTTTTGTTCCGCGACGCGGCTTAGCGCTGTGTCCGAGACGGCTAGAATTTCGCACGGTGTTGCAGCTGAAGCAGTTACGAGACGCGGTCCGCCGCCGAAGCGCACACTTTGCCCCACTGCGGCTCCTGGTCCAACCAGCCCAACACGCACTCGTTGCTCGCCAAGTCCATGACAAAAAAGATCTACAGCGCCGTCCACGACGATGAGCAATCCGGTATCTTCGTCGCCCTCCGCGTAAACCCATGCTCCTGTTGGACGACGGACCAGCTTCCCATGGGCTACCAGCAGTGGGGCAAGCTTGGGGGCGTCGGGAGCCAACCATTCAGCACCTTCCAAAATCCGACGTGCATCGTCTAGCGCGCTCACGCCCAATTGTAACGCAAGTGACAATCTCAAATCGAGCCCGATGATGGCAATGAACAGTGAAATCGGAATTGCAACGGGGGTCTACTATGGCAACGATTTTTGATCGTCGAGGATGATGCGGATATTCGTGGCTTAGTCACAGCATGTCAGCACAGAACCTCAAGGCGTAGCGGGAACTGGCCATAGAGAAGTGTGGCGATAGCGCGCCAGGCATCCGAGGCGACCAGAATTGTGCACGGTGTTGCGG
>NZ_JACMYP010000576.1 GCF_020889705.1 Bradyrhizobium altum
ACTCATCGTAGTCTTGAATCGAAGTCGTGCCGCCGCGTCAACCGGGTTCCATGTAGTTGGCGGCCGTCATCCGATGACGCCGCCGCATCGAACACTGTCAGCCCACGCTCTGATATTGCCGCACCGGATGGCGACGCACCGCCGCGATGTTGATGCCGTCAAGCAGCCAGTGCAGCTCCTCCGTCGTCAGCGTCAGCACCGCCTCCTGGCTTCCGGGCCAGTGGAATCTGTCCGCCTCCAGTCGCTTCAGCAGCATCCAAAATCCCGACCGATCATAAATCAGCAGCTTGATCCGGTCGCGCCGGCGATTGCAGAACCCGAACACCGCGCGCTGGAACGGATCCAGCCCCATCGACTGCTCGACCACGATCCCCAGGCTGTTGATGCCCGCCCGGAAGTCAATCGGCTCGCGGTGAAGATAGACCCGAAGATCAGACGCCAGTCGGAACATCGCAACGCCCCAGCGCTTCAATCACCGCCGACAGCAACTGCGCGTCGCCGCCTTCCAGCGAAAGTGTCACTCCGTTGGGCATCGATGCCGTCAGCCGCCCGGCACAGGATCGCTCCGTCGCGCAAACCGCGATCGCGCCAGCAGATCGAGTCGGCGACGTCGACGGCGCGCTAACCGGAATAAACGCCGGCGCAATCGGCGCCCGCGCTTCCGCCGGGCTATTGCCGCTCTGAAGTTGTCGCTTGGCCACCCACTTGCGCAGCAGGTTCGCGTTCACGCCGTGTTGCAACGCCAGCCCCGCCAGCGACACGCCAGGCCGCAGACAGGCTTCGACCAGCTGTTGTTTGCTGGCCGGGTCATAGCGACGCCGGCCATTCCGCAACACACCGAGCGTCTCAAGCTTAAAAGGTTCCTCTGGAGTGATCATCGATGGTGTCCACCTTGTTCATGGTGGACACCTCATCCCATCCGGACACTCAATTGCACAGGTGCGTCAAAAATAGCGCTTAC
>NZ_JACMYP010000577.1 GCF_020889705.1 Bradyrhizobium altum
TAGCGCGTCGCACGGGCTGCGCGCGGTGCAAGTTCGAACCCGCAAATACCTCCGCGCCAGAGCCGCCTTGGTCGACCCATGCTTGAGGGTAGCCGCTTAACAGAGGGGCGCGAGGCCCCGAATTTGATTGAGCTGAGCCTCTCTGCGCCTAGTCTCCACACGGCGCTCCCCTGTTGCATTTCTCTTTTCCCGCGGTCCCGACAATCTGGTTTGAGACAATCGTAGCCGGGCAAAATAAAACCGCAGCGGTTATCCGATCTTGACAACGTATGCAACGACCGAGCTAGTCAATTGGCTTTGCTCGGCAGATTGATTGACCGACGAGTTCAGAATGCCGCGCGGCGCGCAGTAGCACCGCGCTGCCGCTTTGTACACTATTCCTGGTCAAAACTATCCTTGCGCATTTGTCAGACATTGCGATGCGAAGGCGGTTTTGGCCTTGAACACGCATTGTCGCTTGATGGCGTCGAGGGCCACCCGCTGTTTCTTGACAGCGCATGCAATATTGTCAGCCTTCACTCCCGCCACTAAACCGCTGCCTTCTCCTCAGCATCGGTGAGGAAGTCAGGTCAGGCGCTTGATTGCGTGCAGCCGGTCTTGCAGTCATCGAGAACTGCGTTCCGGCCGTCAACTTTTCAGATCGAGGTCAGTAGTGAACAGCGACTCGTTGACGACAGATATCCGCGAGTTCCTGGAGCTCTGGCAGCGAACCTTCAACAGGCATACGCCGGATTGTCTGGTTGCGTTGTACACAGATGATGCGATGCTGCAGGGTACATCGAGTGCAAAGCTCTATATCGGGGCCAAAGAGATAGCCACTTACTTTCGTGGCGGCGCTAGACTAGGTGGTGTGGACTCTAAGGATTCCCTTTTAGGAGCAAATCAGATTCAAGGCTGCTTTTGGGGAGGCGGCCTTGGGAGTGATGGACCGTTTGGTA
>NZ_JACMYP010000578.1 GCF_020889705.1 Bradyrhizobium altum
CAACACAGCAAGGCCAGGCGTCCCTCGCACCTCCACGCGTGCCCCCTGGAGTTCAACCGTCACAACGGCTGCTTCCGGCGACCCGGTGGGCTCTGCGGCCGCCGGTAACGCCGATTTCGATACCACCGGCACGAACGACAGCGTGTCCGCCGAAGCTGGCAGCACCAACTGGCCCAAACGCGCCCGGCGCCGCCAGTCATGCACCTGCTGGGGCCGGCACCCATGGCGACGCGCGACATCTGTGACAATCGCCCCCGGCTCAAGGCTTTCCGCGGCAATCTGTGCCTTCAAATCGTCCGGCCAGCGCTTTCGACCTGCGCCTGACTCTTCTAGCGGCGCTCTCAGGATTGAGTACAAAAATTCTCAAGGGCCTCAACGCCACGCTTACGCCGCAACTCTGGCCCAACATCGCGGATTTCAATGATCGCGGCATGTGAAGCACCCGATCGTTAAAGGCAATTGGGACTATCGTTAGCCCGTGGTCAAGCGGACTGGCGCGGAGATCACGTGACGTTTGATGGTGTGGCTCTACGGAGCGAAGCTGACTGGCGCGCACTTGCAATAGTGCCGTGGCTGCGACTGAACCGACCCCGGGTTTGCCGGAGGCTCCAACTCCTGGAGAGGATGGAGCCATGACGAGCAAGACGACGAACAAATTTTCGCCTGAGGTCCGGGACCGTGCGGTTCGGATGGTTCTGGATCATGCCGGCGAGCACCCTTCGCGCTGGGCGGCAGTGACATCGATTGCGGCCAAGATCGGCTGCACCCCGCAGACGCTGCATGACTGGGTCAAGAAGGCCGAGATCGACAGCGGGCAGCGGACCGGCGTTCCGACCGAGATGGCCGAGAAGCTGAAGGCCCTGGAACGGGAGAACCGTAAGCTTCGGCAGGCCAACGAGATCCTACGGAAGGCGAGCGCCTATTTTGCGATAGC
>NZ_JACMYP010000579.1 GCF_020889705.1 Bradyrhizobium altum
CTAGTACCCGGAATCAGAGCTGAGTGATACGGCGGCCTTTGAAACGGCGTTGACGGACCTTTTTCTTGGTCCAGACGAAGGGCTTGGCTCTGTCGTTGTATGCGTTGACGTAGGCATCGATGTGATCCTGAAGCTGCTTGAGGCTTGTGAAAGAGGTGCCGCTCAGCGACTGCCCCTGCAGGATCGAAAACCACACCTCGACCTGATTGAGCCAGGACGCACTTGTCGGCGTGAAATGAAATTCCACGTTGGGGTGGGCCTTGAGCCAATGCTCGTTCTTCTTGTGGGTGTTGAGGTTGTCGAGGATGACGTGAAGCTTCCGGTTTGGAAAAGCCGCGGTGACGCTGTTCATGAAGTCGAGAAATTCGACACGGCGCCGGCGTTTTGAATGCGTCGCGATGATCTTTCCAGTGGCGACTTCGAGCGCCGCAAACAATGTTGTCGTGCCATGCCGCTTGTAATCGTGGCTCTGGCCGGTCAAGGCACGGCCATTGGGCAACTTCAGATAACCCTGCGCTCGCTCCAAAGCCTGGATCGAGGGCTTCTCGTCCACGCACAGCACAATGGCCTTCGCGGGCGGGGCGACATAGAGGCCGACAACATCGGCGGCTTTGGCCGTAAAGTTCGGGTCGTTGCTCTCACACCAGGACTTGCGAGCCGCGAGGTCGATCTTGTGGCTGCGCAGAAACCGCCAGACATATTGGACGTCAACATCGTCCAGCGCCTCGGCCAGCAGGGGCCCGGTCCAGCGTGCGAACCCTTCCGGCGACGGCTTGTCCAGCAACTTCAGAATCCGCTTGTCGGTGGCCTTCGTATAGATTGGCTGCTTGCCCGGTCGCGGCTTGTCTTGCAGCCCTTCAAGGCCTTGGTCGGCATAACGATGCCGCCAAAGGCTAACAATCCGCGGCTGGA
>NZ_JACMYP010000580.1 GCF_020889705.1 Bradyrhizobium altum
CGGACCGAAGGGAGGGCGTAGCCCGACCGGAGGACCGTCCCCATCGGCGTCGCGCGTTTTTGGACCCGTCTGGCGGCCGGGTGCGGCTGGTGCAAGCTATTGATTCGTCTCGACAAGAGGGAATCGATGCCTTGCCTGGCCTCCACATCACCGACCACCAGATGAGGCTGTACATGACCTACCGACAGACACTGTCCCCCGAGGCCGCCGCGGCCAAGGCGGGGTTCTCGAAGGCAAGCGCGTATCGAATCGAGGGCGATTGTCGCCCGCCATCGCAGAAGAAGACGCCGAGGGGCCGGCGCCGGTCCGATCCGCTCGCGCAGTATTGGGAGGCCGAGATCGTTCCGATCCTGAAGGCTGCGCCCGGCATCCGCGTGATCGGCGTGCTGGACGAGCTGCGCCGACGGCATCATGACCTGAACCCGAACATCCGCCGCACGCTGGAGCGGCGCATCAACGCCTGGCGGGCGCTCAACGGCCCCGAACAGGACGTGATCTTCCGCCAGCAGCACGAGCCCGGCCGCCTGGGTCTGTCCGACTTCACCGACGTGAGCGCGCTCGGTATTACCATCGCGGGTGAGCCGCTCGATCACCGGCTCTATCACTTCCGGTTGGCGTTCTCCGGCTTCGAGCATGCCCATGTCGTGCTCGGCGGCGAAAGCTTCGTCGCCCTGGCGGAGGGCTTGCAGAACGCGCTGTGGGCGCTTGGCGGCGTGCCGCGGGAGCATCGCAGCGACAGCCTGTCGGCAGCGTTCCGCAATCTGACCGCCGACGCACGGGAGGATCTGACGCAGCGCTACGCCGGGCTGATGGGCCACTATGGCATGGCGCCAACGCGCAACAATGCGGGCATCGCACATGAGAACGGCTCGATCGAGAGCGCGCACGGCCATCT
>NZ_JACMYP010000581.1 GCF_020889705.1 Bradyrhizobium altum
CTCGGCGGCGGCTTCATCAGAAGTGCGAGCGCGAGCCGGGTGGCGGGGGCCGCGACGCAGGATGCGATGGCGCCGCTCGTGGAAGCGGTTCGCGGCTGACAGAAGAAACATCGGGGCAGGGGAATGGCTGGGGACATCGACCGCGAGGGGGTCGAAAAGGCGTATGGCCGCTGGGCACCGATCTACGATCTGGTGTTCGGCAAGGTGTTCGATCAGGGCCGTCAGTCGACGATCGCGGAAGCCGACCGGATCGGTGGACGCGTGCTCGACGTCGGCGTCGGCACCGGGCTGTCGCTGTCGGAATATGCGCGCACCACGAAACTGTGCGGCGTCGATATTTCCGAGCCGATGCTGCGGCGGGCGCTCAAGCGCGTGCGCGCGCTGGGCCTCAGCAATGTCGAGACGCTGGCGGTGATGGACGCCAAGCACCTCGCATTTCCGGATTCATTCTTCGACGCGGTGGTCGCGCAATACGTCATCACCGCAGTGCCGGATCCCGAAGCCACGCTGGATGATTTCATTCGCGTGCTGAAGCCGGGTGGCGAACTGATCCTGGTCAATCACATCGGCGCCGAGAGCGGCCCGCGCCGCATCTTCGAGCTCGCCTTCGCGCCGCTGGCGCGGCGGCTCGGCTGGCGTCCGGAATTTCCGTGGGAGCGGCTGACCAATTGGGCCGCGAAGCATGGCGGCGTCAGCCTCGCGGAACGCCGGCCGATGCCGCCGATGGGGCATTTCTCGCTGATCCGCTTCCGCAAATCGTGAGGCTGCGGCGATTTTGACTGGAACATCGGCGCGTCGTCACGGTTTTCTCGTCATGAGGATCAATCGAACACTCGCTTTATCCTGTGCCCTGATCATGGCGCCCGTCGTTGCCGCGGCGCAGGCGCCGCCG
>NZ_JACMYP010000582.1 GCF_020889705.1 Bradyrhizobium altum
CGCGCCATCTTTTCCAGATCGGGAAATGCCGCGTAGGACGCGCCGGCGCAGGGCTCGGCGGCGTTGTCGAGGATGCGGTCGAGCCGGCCGTCGACGAACAGGACGCCGCGCTCCCGGACCGGGCGGTAGTTGCCGTCGGTCTCCTTTGCGCTGTAGCGCAGGCAGACCACGTAGCGCAGCCGGCCGCCGACCGTGCGCTGCACCGGCTCGGCGATCCCGGCTTCGCGGACCCCGACCGGATTGTTCAGGTAGGTCCGCATGAAGGCCAGGATCTGGTCGCGGTACCTGTCCGGAAACGGCTGGTTGGCGACGCCACGATCGTCGGTGAATGTGGTCGAGCTGCCGCCGTCGTCGCTGGTGAGGCAGCCGGCAAGCGGGATCGAGAGCAGCAGGATCGCCGCCAGTTTTGATGAGGTCCGCAAACGACGCTGTTTCATGAGTCCCCGGCCGCGTCTCATAAACCGCCAGGTGGGGAATTCGCAACTCGCTTGTTCCTGCCGAGCCGGCGCCCAGCCTCGCAACGGAAGCCCCGACGCACTCCGGCCCGCCGCCATTGGGGAAGCAATGGACGAGCGGGCCGGTTCTGCATCCCAAGGGCGCAGCGGGGCAATGTGGATCGAACGACGCCCCTCGGATCAGGTTCAGTCGCGCTTGATCAGCCGCGCTTGGCCGGCACGACGTGCTTGGTGGCGACCTTGGCCGAAACGTGCTTGGAGGCGTGCTTGATCGCATGCTTCGGCGACTTCACCTTCAGCATGCCCATGTGCTTGTGGTGATGGCGATAGTGCTTGTGGTGCATCTTGGCGTTGGCGTTGCGCACCTTCGAGGGCAGCTGCTCGCTCTTGATCACCGGGGCGGCCTTGGTCGCCGGGGCAGTCGTCGCCGGGGC
>NZ_JACMYP010000583.1 GCF_020889705.1 Bradyrhizobium altum
CGCGACGCCGGCGCGATCGACGCGCCGCGCCGGCTCGCGCGGGAAATTTTCCGAAGCCGTGTCCGGCGTCATGACTTCACGAGGCCGACGGACTTCAGCACATCGGTGACACGCGTGATCTCCTTCTTCAGGAAATCGGCGAACGCATCGCCGCCGAGATAGGCGTCATCCCAGCCCTTCTGCTTCAGGATGTCCTTCCAGGCGTCGGATTTCGCCATCTTCTCGACGGCGTCGCTCAGCACCTTGCGCTGCTCCGGCGTGATGCCGGGCGGTGCGACCACCGAGCGCCAATTGGCCAGCACCAGCTCGATCCCCTGCTCCTTGAAGGTCGGGATGTCGACACCGGGCAGACGCTGCGCCGAGGTCACGCCGAGCGCGCGCAGCTTGCCGGCCTTGATCTGGCCTTCGTACTCGCTTAGGCCCGAAATGCCGGCCGTGACCTTGCCGCCGAGAATGGCGGCGAGCGACTCGCCGCCGCCCGAGAACGGAATGTAATTGATCTTCTTCGCGTCGGCCCCGACCGTGCCCGCGAACAGCGCCGCCATCACGTGGTCGACGCCGCCGGCCGAGCCGCCGGCAAAGGTCACCTTGGCGATATCGGCCTTGAGCGCGGCGGCAAGGTCTTGCGCCGTCTTGATCGGCGAACTCGCCGGCACCACGATAACCTGGGTCTCCTCGGTCAGGCGCGCGATCGGCGTCACCTGATCGAGCGTCACCGGCGACTTGTTCATGGCGAGCGCGCCAACCATGACGAAGCCGTTCACCATCATCTGGTTGCCGTCGCCCTTGGCGCCGTTGACGAACTGCGCGATGCCGACGCTGCCGCCGGCGCCGGGTACGTTGGTGACCTGGACGCTGCGCGCGACACCGGCGGCGACCAGCG
>NZ_JACMYP010000584.1 GCF_020889705.1 Bradyrhizobium altum
AACGACAGAGCCCGCGAACACGAGCGTTGCGCCACCTCCGGCTACGGCAGCGACCACGCCGCCGCCACCACCGGCGCCGCCAGTTGTGCAGCAAAGCGCCGCGCCGGCGGCGGCAAAGCCGACCTCAGCGCCAACGGTCGGCGCCGTATCGCCTGCGCCCAAGCCGGCAGCGAACCCCATGCAACAGGCCAACTCGCCGCTCGGCGTCTGGCTGACGGAAGAGAAGGAAGGCAAGGTCCGCATCGAGCAATGCGGCGCCAATCTCTGCGGTTACTCGGTCGACAAGAAATCGAACGCCAACGGCGAGCAGGTTCTGATCAACATGAAGCCGGGCAAGGACAAGTGGAGCGGCCGCATCTTCGATCCGAACAGCGGCAGCACCTACGATTCCACCATCGCACTGAAGAGCCCGGACACGCTGTGTGTCCAGGGTTGCGCGTTCGGCGGCATGTTCTGTGGCGGCCAGACCTGGACGCGGGTGAATTGATCGACGCGAAATCGCGGCCCGGAATCAAAAAGCCCCGCTCGATCAGCGGGGCTTTTTTCTTGTAGCCAGCAGCAGCGCGTCAGCCGACCTTGCCGTTGTATTCCTCGTCGGTGACGTGTTCCATCCAGGTCGAATAGACGCCGTCGAGCGCCTCCTGCATGGCGATGTGGGTCATGCTGTTGTCGGGCGAAGCGCCGTGCCAATGCTTCTCGTTCGGCGGTATCCAGACGACATCGCCGGGGCGGATTTCACGGATCGGCCCGCCCGTGGCCTGCACGCGGCCGATGCCTGATATCACGTACAGCGTCTGTCCGAGCGGATGGGTGTGCCAGGCGGTGCGCGCACCGGGCTCGAACGACACGCGCGAGGCATTCAGCCGGG
>NZ_JACMYP010000585.1 GCF_020889705.1 Bradyrhizobium altum
GACATAGCTTACACCTGTTCCGACACATCACTGACAGGTTGGCCATTGGTCAAGTCGATTGCTGCGACCTGCCAGCTGGCAAAGAAGATTCCGTAGCTGCCGTCCCGATCGAGCGGCCTGATGGCGAGGCGCTCGCCGCGGAAGGCTTGGGGGACTTTCCAGATCCGCCCCTTGAAAGAGATGTAGCTTCGCGTCGAGGAGGTGGTGCGAACGATATCTGTGGGGTCGTATTGGACCTGCGGAACACGCTCCGGCATGGCGCGAGAACTCGGGCGATAGCGGTCGGCGGGGACACCCATGGCGAGCCCGTCGTGAGGCCGCTCCAGATTGTAGAGCATGCGCCAGCTATCGAAGGCATTTTGGACTTCCGGCAGAGTGCGGAACGAGCGCATGGCAAATACTTCCGCGTTCAAGGTGCGATGGAAGCGTTGGTTCTTGCCCCGGCCCTGCGGGTGCCGCGGCCTGGCATGCACCACCCTGACGCCGAGCTTGAGCAGCCACACCTTCAGCGCGGTCCAGCGCACGCCGGACGTATCTCCCCAGGGGGAGCCGTTGTCGATGTAGAAAGCCTCCGGCAGGCCATAGCGGCGGAATGTATCGGTCAGATGCTTCTGCACGCTGGGACGCTGCTCGTTGGCGCATGCCTTCAGGCACAGAGCATAGCGCGAGTGATCGTCGATCATGGTCAGCGGATGGCATCGCGTTCCGTTGGTGAGAGGCAGATGGCCTTTGAAGTCCATCTGCCAAAGCTGATTGGGCGCCTCCTTCTCGAAGCGATGGCCCGAAGGGCTGGGCGAAGCTTTGTCGCTCGGCTTGATCCGCTCGTTCCGGCACAGGATCCGATGCA
>NZ_JACMYP010000586.1 GCF_020889705.1 Bradyrhizobium altum
CATCGGGTTGGGCGGCGGCGCGGCGGAAGCCGTCGTCGTTCCCGGCGGCGGGCCACCTGGCAGCACGACCACGCGGGTGCCGACCTTGGCGCGTTCGAACAGGTCCGAGACGTCCTCGTTCAGCATACCGATGCAGCCCGACGAGACGAACTTGCCGATGGTCGACGGCTGGTTGGTGCCGTGAATGCGGTACACGGTCGAGCCGAGATACATCGCGCGGGCGCCGAGCGGGTTGCCGGGGCCGCCTGCCATGAAGCGCGGCAGATAGGGCTGACGCTCGATCATCTCGGTCGGCGGATGCCAATCCGGCCACTCGGCCTTGCGGGTGATCTTCTGCACGCCGGTCCAGGTGAAGCCGTCGCGGCCGACGCGGACGCCGTAACGGATCGCGCGGCCATTGCCCAGGATGTAATACAGGTGGGTGTTCGCCGTATCGACGACGATGGTGCCTGCCGGCTCCTTGGTCGCGAACGCCACTTCCTGGCGGCGCAGATTCGGGGCCAGTTGCGCCGGACCGTCTTCCGGCTGCTCGTCCGGCGGAAGCGCCGCGATCTGCACCGGCCTGCCATTGGCATCGACCGGCGCCTGCTGCTGCGGCACCGCTCCGGTCACGCCCTCGGGCGGACGCATGCCGCCGCGGTCGTCGCCGTAGGACACGCCTGCGGCCGGAACGCCATTGTCGCGATTGGCTTGTTGTGCGCCCGGACGATCGCCATAGATCACCGGCGGCGGCCCCATCGGCCGGCCATAGCGCGGATCATCGGGCGACATCACCGGACCGGTCGGCGCACCGCGGTCGGAGTAGACCGGCTGGGAATTCATCGGGCGG
>NZ_JACMYP010000587.1 GCF_020889705.1 Bradyrhizobium altum
CACGATCGGAATAGACCGGCGCATTCATCGGACGGCCATAGCGCGGGTCATCCGGCGACATCACCGGGCCGGGCGGCGGCAGCGCGGCCGAATTGCGCGGCGCGTCTTCATCATCGAGCGAGTCGAAATCCGGCATGTTGCCCTGCGAGTAGGGCTGCGGCGCGGCCGAGTAGACCGGGCCCTGGGGAGCCGGATAGCCCTGCTGCGCACGCGCAAGCGAGGTTCCCGCCACGCCGAGAGCCGCGGCAGCGCAAATCGTCAGAATGCGGTTGATCATCATTGCTCTATTATAGTCCCCAAGCCACACCGGACTGTTAACGGCCCAATGCAGGAAGATAGCGGCGCATTCAAGACAAATCCGCGAAATCCGGGCCATTTCGGGCTTTTGTGATGTGCCGTCAACGCTGCGGCAAAGATGTCTCATGGGTCGGGAATGTTTGTCCACCTGCCCAAAGTCATCAATCACCCGCATTTTGTAACAAACAGTCTTCGAGGGTTGCGATATCTTCGAATCGGCCTGATTCGTCGCTCGCGACGACGGCTTTCTTGTGTGGTCACTGCGTTCCCTCGACATCAAAGAGCCTCCCGCAGAAGGGGGAACCCGCGCCCATGCTCCCCGGCCTTCGTTTCTTGTTCGCCGCGATCGTGCTGGCGACGTCGCTTCTGGTGTTCGGGTTAGGGGCAGCCGCGCTGTTTCGCGCGGCGCATGAGGAATTCGCCAGCACTCCGGCCCGCCGGGCCCCGCCCGAGCCGCAATTCGCGCAGCAGCCCGAGGCCCCGCCGGTGCTCGCCATGGTGCGGGTCGACC
>NZ_JACMYP010000588.1 GCF_020889705.1 Bradyrhizobium altum
GCAAACAGCCGGCCGGAGCGGAACGCGTGCGGATCGGGCGTCTTCATCACAAGCGATGTCGCAATGATCGGTCCGACCGAGGGGATCTGGGCCAGACGACGGCTTGTGGCATTGGCCCGATGCCAGGCCAGCAGCCTGGCCTCGATCGCCTTCAACTCGCCCTGCAACTGTGCATAGTCGCGACCCTGCATGGCGAACAGCTCACGCGCCAGCTCCGGAAGGCTCTCATCCTGGGCAATCCGCGCCAGCAGCGGCTCGATCTTGTCCAGTCCCTTGGCCGCGATCAGGCCAAACTCCGCCGCATAGCCACGGATCGCATTGCTGAGCTGGGTGCGGCGGGCGATCAGCCCGTCGCGGATGCCCGCCAGCATCAGCGCCGCCTGCTGCTCGGCGGTCTTCACCGGCACAAACCGCATCCGTGGCCGGCCCATCGCTTCGCACACCGCATCCGCGTCCCGTCCGTCATTCTTGTTGCGCGCCACATAGGGCTTCACCAGCTGCGGAGCCATCAACTTCACCTCATGGCCGAGCTTGCCAAGCTCCCGAGCCCAGTAATGGGCGCCACCGCAAGCCTCCATTCCGATCACCGTCGCTGGAAGCTTGGCAAAGAACTCCAGCACCTGCTTGCGCGACAGCTTCTTGCGCAACACCGGCTGCTCCGCCGCATCAACTCCATGCAGCACAAAAATATGCTTCGACGTATCCATCCCAATCCGGATAATCTCTGTCACGGACGGCTCCCTTGTCTGAGATTTGCTACAACCTCATTCTGGCACACTGATGCCGTAGGGGGCCGTCCACCCCATC
>NZ_JACMYP010000589.1 GCF_020889705.1 Bradyrhizobium altum
AAAAACACAACGGGAAAGAAGCGCGGCCGCAGGCCGCTGCCGGCGACCCTGCCGCGTGAGCGCGTCGAGTATGACCTGCCCGACGATCAGAAGGCGTGTCCTTGCTGCCGTGGCCAGATGCATCGCATGGGCGAGGCTATCACCGAGCAACTTCATATCGAGGTGAAGGCGAAGGTTTTACAGAACGTACGCTTCAAATATGCGTGCCGCCATTGCGATCGCACCGGGATCAACGCCCCTGTCGTGACCGCGCCGATGCCGACGCAGCCGCTGCCGGGCAGCGTTGCCACGGCCTCAACGCTGGCGTTCGCGCTGGTTCATAAATATGTCGATGGCACGCCGCTCTACCGCCTGGCGCAGGCCTTCGAACGCGCCGGCGTTCCGGTCAGCCGCGGCGCTTTGGGTCGCTGGGTGATCGGCTCGAGCGAGAAACATCTCTCCCGCATCTATGACGCCCTGAAGCTGCGGCTCAGATCGCAGCCTCTCATCCATGGCGACGAGACGACGGTTCAGGTCCTCAAGGAGGAGGACAAAAAGGCCACCAGCACATCGTATATGTGGGCTTATCGCAGCGGCAACGGCAGTCACGAGCCCATCGTTCTTCTGGATTATCAGCCGGGCCGCGGCCAAATCCACCCGCAGGCCTTCCTCGGCGATTACCGCGGCATCGTGATGAGTGACGGCTATACCGCATGGCGCACGCTGGAACGGGCCACCCACATCGGCTGCATGGCCCACTCCCGGCGGCGCTTTGTCGATGCCCTCAGGGCGAGGAAGAAGGGCGGCGGTCCGCCCGAGCAGG
>NZ_JACMYP010000590.1 GCF_020889705.1 Bradyrhizobium altum
GCTGCGCGGCGGTCGAGGGGCGCTCGGCCCACATCCGCACCGAGGTGCGCTCGCCGTTCAGCGAGACCAGCGCGTGCACCGGCCCGGCCGGCTCGACGTCGAGCGTGAAGCGCGCCCGCCACACCCGCTTGGCGGCTTCGACCTCATTACCGCCGCCGTCGCGGGAAATCTCGAACTGCGCCATCGCCGTGCCCTGCTGGGTCAGGAACGGAATCTCGAAATTCCAGCGCGGCACCATGGCGTCGAGCTGCGGACGCGCGCCGTCGCCGCGGTCCGGCAGCGAGGCGATCTGCAGCAGCGTCTGCCGCGCCAGTGCCGCGTCGGTGTTTTCCAAGAGGCGGTGCGCGGCGGTCGGAAGCGGCGTGCCAGGGGCAATCGACCGCTCCGCAACGGCCTGCGCCGACGGCAGCGCGCCGTGAAACGGCGGTGGCGGCGTGCTGCCGCGTGCGGGCACCTCGCCAGGCAACATCTCCCTTGGCGCGGCGCCCTGCCGTGCCGGGTTGCCGAGCTCATGCAGCGCTTCCTGAATGAGATTGAGCGCGCCGCCCGATGACGGGCCGGCATCGAGCGCGCCCGCGAGCGCCCCGGCAAAGTGGGTGGCGCCGCGGGTGAGATCCTCGGCAACCGGCACGCGCGCCTGCGGCAGCAAGATTTCCTGAACCTCGAGCTCGGGCGTGCCTGATGGCACAAGGCCCGGCGCCGTGCCGGCACCGGCAAGCGCCGGCTGCTGCAGTGGCGTGGACGCGGGCCTTGTCGCATCGCCGGCGCCGAGCGAAGTCAGCGC
>NZ_JACMYP010000591.1 GCF_020889705.1 Bradyrhizobium altum
CGGGCTATGGCAACAACAGCGACCTGCGCACGGAGATCACGGCGCTGGGATTGACCTATGTGGCGGGTCTTCTGTCGAGCACAACGGTATGGGCGCCCGGCACCGGTCCCTTGCCGCCGAAGCCATGGTCGGGCCGCGGCCGTCCACCGAAACTGATGCGCCGCAACCGTCAGCATCAGCCGGCCGCCGTTAAGGCGCTCGCGATCGGCCTGCCGGCCAAAGCTTGGCGCACCATCACCTGGCGGCAAGGAACGAACGAAAAGCTGACCTCGCGCTTTGCACGCGTGCGGGTCCGTGCCGCGCATCGTGATTATTGGCAAGCCACCCGGCGATTGGAGGAATGGTTGCTGATCGAATGGCCGAAAGGCGAGGACCAGCCTACCAAATACTGGCTCTCGACATTGCCGGATGATGTGGCATTCCGGACGCTCGTTGAGACGGCTAAATTGCGCTGGCGCATCGAACGCGACTATCAGGAACTCAAGCAGGAGGTCGGGCTCGGCCACTTCGAGGGACGCGGCTGGCGCGGCTTTCATCATCACGCAACGATGTGCATTGCAGCCTACGGATTCCTGATCTCCGAGCGGGAGACGATTCCCCCCTCAGGCGCTCGGCGCGACCGGCCGATCCCGCTCGATCGCGTTCCCGCAGATTACAGACCCCGCGGATCTGCCGCTGCGGACCCAACGTCACATTCCAAATTCGATCGCGACGATGCGACGGCGGCTCGAACATGGGCTCGTCCGAACGCTGTCGAGATGTCCTTGTT
>NZ_JACMYP010000592.1 GCF_020889705.1 Bradyrhizobium altum
TTGAGCGACGCGGCGTGGGAGCGGATGGCGCCGCTGATCATAGGGCGCCCCGATCAGAAGGGCTCCACCGGACGCGACAACCGGATGTTCGTGGAAGGTGTGCTGTGGATCGTGCGTACGGGATCTCCCTGGCGCGATCTCCCGGAGGTCTTTGCGACTGGAACAGCGTGTTCCGGCGCTTCAGTCAATGGAGCATCAAGGGTGTTTGGTGGCGGATCTTCGAGGCGATGTCCGATGATCCGGACTTCGAATATCTGATCGTCGATTCCACCATTGTTCGGGCGCATCAGCACGCCGCCGGCGCCAAAAGAGGGGGTCTGAAGATCAAGCGATCGGTCGCTCGCGCGGGGGCCTGAGCACCAAGATACATATCGCCGTTCGAGGCTTGGGATGTCCGGTGCGGTTCACGCTGACCGCGGGTCAGAAGGGCGACGCACCGCAAGCCGCCGCATTGATCGAAGGCTTATCCGCCGAGGTCGTCACGGCCGACACCGCCTATGACGCCGATCACTTGCGCCAAGCCATCGCCGCCAAAGGCGCGCTCGCCGTCATTCCCAACAACCCGTCTCGCGCGATGAAATTCCCACTCGACAAGCATCTCTACACCCAGCGTCATCTCGTCGAATGCTGCTTCTCAAAGCTCAAGCAGTTCCGACGTGTCGCAACCCGCTTCGAAAAAACGGCCCGGAATTACCGGGCCGTCGTCACTCTCGCTGCCATTGTTCTATGGATGCGCTAGTGTCCACACTACCTAG
>NZ_JACMYP010000593.1 GCF_020889705.1 Bradyrhizobium altum
CTAGGGCCGATCGACATTCAGGATTCCCAAGCGGCTTAATCGCTGATTCATAGAGTTCCGTGATTCGACACGGGGCGGATGATGGCGACGAAGCGATATGAGTTGACCGAGGCGCAATGGGCAAAGATATCGCCGTTGCTTCCAGGCAAGGCGAGCGACCCGGGACGTACGGCTGCGGATAACCGTCTGTTCGTCAACGGCTGCTTGTGGATTTTGCGGTCGGGCGCACACTGGTCCGACCTGCCGGAACGGTACGGCAAGTGGAAAACGGTGCATCAGCGCTTCAGCCGCTGGTGCCATGCCGGCGTCTGGGAGCGCGTGTTCGCTGCTCTGACCGCCGATCGCGACAACCAGTATCTGATGATCGACAGCACCATCGTTCGAGCCCACCAGCAGGCGACGAGCGGAAAAGGGGGGCCAAAGATCAGGCGCTGGGGCGTTCCCGAGGCGGACTGACCACCAAGATCCACATGCTGGCCGACGCGCTCGGCCGTCCGCTCCGCTTCATCGTCACGGCTGGGCAGGTCAATGACATCACCCAAGCGCCCGCACTGCTCGACGGCCAGAACGGCGATGCCGTGCTCGCCGACAAGGCCTATGACAGCAACGCTCTGCGTGCGATCATCGCGGACATCGGCGCAATGGCGGTGATCCCGTCAAATCGCACCCGCAGGATCATCATTCCGCACGATGCCGACGCCTACAAACAGCGCAACCGCATCGAGCGCTGCTTCTGCCAGCTCAAACA
>NZ_JACMYP010000594.1 GCF_020889705.1 Bradyrhizobium altum
CGCCGGCGCGACCGTGGCCCAGGCCCGACAGCGACGCCTTTCAGAAATCAAGGCCCACGTGCTGCGCGTCTCCTGCCGCCGCTGCGAGCGGACCGTGGAAATCCAGACCGCCGATGCCGTCCGCTTGTATGGCGCCAACGCAGTCTGGAAGGACGTGGCGCAGCGGTTGCTCGACAACACCTGCCAGCAGCGCACCGGCAGGCATGAAGAAGACGGGTGCTGGCCAGCGTTCGAGACGCCGTAGCCGCTCTGGATTTGCCGATCCGATCTCATTGCGCCTGGGTGTCCGGATGGCCCCGAAGTATCACCCCACGCCCTTGTCGGGCGGCGATCGCAAGGCTCTGGCGAAAGAGCTCGGCAAGGCACGCGCGATGGCTAACATCCTGGCGACCCAATCGGCGGAGATGCGGGCCAAAGGCGAGGCGATGATCCAGCAAGCTGACAGGTTGCTTTGCGAAAGCTGGAACGAGCGGATGTGGAGTGACGGCGAACCGATAGATCCGTCGCCGACCATCGATCAGGCCGTGAACGGAGGCTTCCCCTGGCTGGAGATCAGGTGCGCGCGCTGCAAGACGCCGAGCGACGTGGACCTCGCGGCGATGAAGCACCCGCCGACCACCTTCGTGCACGATCTCGCCAGCAGGCTGCGCTGCCGCAAATGCGCCAAGGCGGGCCGGCGTCCATCCGCGACTCTGCTACAGTTGACGTGGCAGCCGCGCCACCCTCGAACCGATCCTGACC
>NZ_JACMYP010000595.1 GCF_020889705.1 Bradyrhizobium altum
CGGCGCAGCAGGGATCGCTGCCGTCGTCGCCGGCGCGGACACCGGCTTGAGCGTGCGGCCGTTGTCACCGCCGTCGTCGCGCCTGGGGCCGCCAGAGACCGAGACGCAGGACAGCGAGCGGCAGCGCGTCGAATCGAGATGGACGCGATGGCCGCCAATCGAGAACCTGATGCCCTCACCGGCATGGGCGAAGGGCGTGAACAGCGTCAGCGCGACGAGCAGGCAGAAGCGCTTCATCGAAGCCTCCAGAACATCCGATAACGCTAGGGGCGCCGTGCTCGCGGCGCAGTGATCTCCGTCACCGTGGCGAGCCATTCGGCTCAACCCGGCAACGTGATGCGCATCACAGAAACGGAAGCCGGCGGCACGTAGCGTCCGGACCAATCGATCCAGCCCCGCTCAACGCCACGGAGACTTAAGATGAAGAAGCTCGTTGCGATCGCCGCGCTGCTGATGGCCACCACATCGGCGCATGCCGGCGGCACCGGCATCACCTTCCAGATCGACGGCCAGCGCATCCGTGTCGAGGCGCCGCGCAACTGCAGCGCGCTGTCCTGCATCCGCATCTCGGCGCCGGGCTACAACGGCACGATCGGCGGCATCAGCAAGAATCTCGGCTCGAAGTCCGACGACGATGACGATGTCGCCTCGACGAGCTCGCCGTCACCCGCGCCACCGGCCGCGCCCGCACCTGCACCTTCACTTGCGCCGGTTCAGGCCGCCGC
>NZ_JACMYP010000596.1 GCF_020889705.1 Bradyrhizobium altum
CGACAAAGCCTACGATGTGGAAGACTTCGTCAACGAGCTGCGCTCGATGAACGTGACGCCGCATGTGGCACAGAACACCAGCGGCCGCAGCTCTACGATTGACGGGCGAACGACCCGGCACGGCGGCTATGCTGTCAGCCAGCGCATCCGCAAGCGGATCGAGGAGGCATTCGGCTGGATCAAGACGATCGCGGGGCAAGAGAAGACCCGCTTCCGTGGCCGTGATCGCGTCGCATGGGCCTTTACCTTCGCTGCCACCGCCTACAACCTGGTGCGGCTGCCCAAGCTGATCGCGGAGACCGGCTGATGGCCAAGGTGCCCGGCTTCGCCAAGGCCTTTGCAGGCCGCTGGCGCATCGTCGAGATGGACGTCTGGGATAGCGACTTCCTCGATCTTGTCGAGGAAGCGCATCTCACCTTCCAGGGCAAGTCCGATGGCAAAATCGCCTTTGGGGCTCTCAAGGGGTTCCTGGATGTGCGCTACGGCACCCGCGACGGATCGGCGTGCGCGGAGTTCTCATGGGAAGGGCACGACGAGAACGATCCGTCCTGCGGACGTGGTTGGGCTATGATCGGAACTGCAGACAGGCTCGTCGGCCACTTCTACATCCACAATGGCGACGATTCAGCCTTCGTTTGCGAACGCGGCTGAGTTCTTCAACAGCCTGCTAGTCTTACTGCGTCACAAACGATGATCTGTGTAGTGGTCGAACTTGATCGCAC
>NZ_JACMYP010000597.1 GCF_020889705.1 Bradyrhizobium altum
GCCAGCGCCAGCATGGCCTTGATCCGCCGCAGCAGGCCCGGGCTCGCCGCACCGACCGACGACGTTGGCAGCAGCGCTGTGAATGGACGGGCGAGCCCGGCCAGGATCATGCTGATCCGGAACAGGCCCGGCCGCGGCAGCACGAAGGCGAGTACCGACCGCAGCAGCCGCTCGGTCAGCGGCCGCTCGTAATCCCGCTCGATCCGGACCCGGGCCTGGTCGACGAGGTGCATGTAGTTCACGCCCGATGGACAGGTGGTCATGCAGGCGAGGCACGACAGGCAGCGGTCGATATGCTTGACGACGTCCGCCGTCGGCGGCTTGTCCTTCTCCAGCATCTCCTTGATCAGGTAGATGCGGCCGCGCGGGCTATCGAGTTCGTCGCCGAGCAGCACATAGGTCGGACAGGTCGCGGTGCAGAAGCCGCAATGCACGCAGGCGCGCAGGATCTTGTCGGCTTCCTTGATGTCGGGATCGGCGAGCTGCGCCAGGGTAAACTCGGTCTTCATGCTCCCCCGCCTCGCATCATCCGGCCGCGGTTGAGGACCGATCTCGGATCGAAACTCGCCCGGACCCGTTCGCCGAGTGCGGCAAGTCCGGCCGGCTGCGGCTGGAACACGTCGACCGCACGGCGCACATCCTCGGTGGCGCGGATCAGGGTGGCGTGCCCGCCGACCGCCTCGACCTGGCCGCGGACCAGCGCGGCCTGCGCGT
>NZ_JACMYP010000598.1 GCF_020889705.1 Bradyrhizobium altum
CCAATGACGGCAAGTTGTGGGGGAGCTGGACGGCGTTCACGGCGACCGCAACCAACCAGGCGCCGACGGTGTCGGACTCGAACGTGGTGACGGTCTCCGGGCAGACCTTTGCCGCATCGAACCTGTTCAGTGCGACGGACGCGGATGGCGATACCATCACGAAATATGCGCTGTGGGATTCCAACACGAACGGGACATTGGAGCGTTAACGGAGCTACGCAGGCCGCGAATACGGAGATCGACATCACGGCGGCGCAACTTTCCCAGACCACCTATCAGGCCGGCTCGGGTACGGACCAACTCTGGATCCGGGCCAATGACGGCATTGCGTGGGGAGCCTGGCAGCCCTTCAACGTGACGGGCGAGAGCTCCACCAATGCCACCATCGCAGCGGGCGCGACCCTGGAATTGCCGGGGGCGTCGAGCGCCACCGTCGCGTTCCAGGGCTCGACGGGGACGCTGAAGCTCGACAATTCCGCGAGCTTTGCGGGAACCGTCGCCGGGATGACCGGTTCGGACGCGATCGATTTCGCGAACATCAATTTCGCGAACGTTCACACGCCGACCTTCAGCGGAGACTCATCGCACGGAACGCTCACGGTGACGGACGGCACCGTCACGGCGAGCATTGCGCTGCTGGGCAACTACATGGCCTCGACATTCACGACCTCGAGTGATGGCCATGGCGGTACCCTGGTTGTCGATCCGCCGGC
>NZ_JACMYP010000599.1 GCF_020889705.1 Bradyrhizobium altum
GATGAACCTCCGCACGCTCGTGGAGAAGACCCCTGATGCGGATCTGCTGCGCGAGATGATCGGCTTTGCTGCCCAGCGATTGATGGAGCTGGAAGTGGAAGGCCAGACCGGGGCCGGCTACGGCGAGAAGAACCCCGAGCGTCTGGCACAGCGCAACGGCTACCGCGACCGGACCTGGGAAGACCCGCGCCGGCACGGTCGATCTGCGTATCCCCAAGCTGCGCAAGGGCTCCTACTTCCCGGGCTTTCTGGAGCCGCGCCGGATGGCCGAGAAGGCGCTCACCGCCGTGGTGCAGGAAGCCTATGTGCAAGGCGTCTCGACCCGCTCGGTGGACGATCTGGTGCAGGCGATGGGCATGAGCGGCATCTCCAAGAGCCAGGTCTCGCGGCTGTGCGCGGAGATCGATGGCAAGGTGAAGGCGTTCCTCGCTCGCCCGATCGAGGGCGACTGGCCGTATCTGTGGATCGACGCCACCTATGTGAAGGTGCGCCAGCAGGGGCGCATCGTGTCGGTCGCGGTGATCGTCGCGGTCGGCGTTAACAGTGATGGTCGGCGCGAAGTTCTCGGCATGGACATTGGTCCCTCGGAGGCTGAGACATTCTGGACGGCGTTCCTGCGCAAGCTCGCCCGCGGCGGCCTGCGCGGCGTCAAGCTGGTCGTCTCCGACGCCCATGAGGGCATCAAGGCGACCGTCGCCAAAATGC
>NZ_JACMYP010000600.1 GCF_020889705.1 Bradyrhizobium altum
GGGAGCGAGCGGCTCCGGAACGGGCGTTTCGGGCGGTACGTTGAACCTGTCGGCTGGCGGCTCGGCCGCCTTTGTCGGCGTGTCGAGTGGCGGTACCTTTAACGTGATGGGCAAGGTACTCAGCAACGTTAGTGTCTTCAGCGGTGGCGTGGAGAACGTCTCCTCGGGCGGTTTTATCTCGGGTAATAACAGCGCCGGCACCGGCGTTTCCGGCGGCACCCTGAATCTGTCGGCAGGCGGCTCGGCTGCCTATGTCGCGGTGTCCAGCGGCGGTGTCTTCAATGTCGCCGGAACGGTGCTGAGCACCGTCGGGGTGTACAGCGGCGGCGTCGAGAACGTGCTGTCGGGCGGCGTGGTCCAGGGTGTGTCCGGAGGCTTCGGCACCGCGATCTCCGGCGGCACGGTGAACGTGCAGACGGGCGGCACGGCGACCGCGATGTTCGTCTATGCCAGCGGTGCGCTGAACGACAGCGGCATCGTCACCAATCAATTCGTGCTCAGCGGCGGTGTGGAAACCGTTTCGCCCGGAGGTCTCGCGTCGGGTGCACAGGTTTCGGCCGGCGGCCTGCTCGACATTCTCGCCGGCGGCTCGGCGACGAGTGTCGGCGATGCCGGGAGCGTCATCGTCGAAGCCGGCGGCACCGCCGACCACATTACTGTTTCGGGCGGCGGTGTGCTCAGCGTGGGCGG
>NZ_JACMYP010000601.1 GCF_020889705.1 Bradyrhizobium altum
TTCGTGAACAGACATGCGCCCTGGCCATCATGCCAAATGATCTTGATCAGGTCGCCGCGGCGGCCCCTAAAAACGTAAAGATCACCAGCGTGCGGATCACGCTTCAAGCTCTCCTGAACCAGACGCGCAAGGCTCGGGAAGCCTCGGCGCATATCGGTATGGCCGGTCGCAAGCCACACCCGCACATTACCCGGTATGGCGATCATCGGCGCTCAAGCACCTCGAGGACCCGCGCCAGCGCCTCCGGGTCGACGTGCGCATCCACCCGGATGCGTCGCCGGTTGCCAAGATCAATCTCGATCAATCCAGTACGCGCGGACGCTACGGAGCGCACCCGGCCGTCACCCGCAGGCAAAAGCTTCGGAGTTTCCTCCACCTCCGTAGCGACGATCTGCACCGGCGCAAAAGATGGTACAACCTGCTCTGATGTCCGTGCTTGTCGGCGCCAGGTAAACACTAGGCTGGCCGCGACTCCGTTGCGGCGCGCAACCTCAGTCACCTTCGCGCCCGGCACCAACGTCTCCTCGACAATCCGCGCCTTGTCGTCCTGCGACCAGCGCCGCCGCCGCTCCAGCCCGCCCAAAACCTCGACCCGCATCGCCTGATGACCTTAAAGCTAGACTTAAGGTCACACGCTTCGCGAATTACCTCGCGTCACGCAAGACGGCGCCCGTCGG
>NZ_JACMYP010000602.1 GCF_020889705.1 Bradyrhizobium altum
CAGGCGGGCGCCGGCCATCGCATCAGAGAGACCGGCTGGCTCAAGGCCTGGCGCGGCGACGGGCTCGCGGCCGCCAGGGCCGAGCAGGCGGCGCTTGCCGAATTCGGCATCAAAAGCGAGGTGCTCGATCGCCAGGCGATCTCCGCGCTCGAGCCCAACATCGTCCCCGCCTACAGCACAGGCCTGCTGCATACCCAGACGGCATCGGTCGATTCACCGGGCGCGGTGGTCAAGGCCTATGCGCAGATGCTCGCAGCCAGCGGCGGCACGGTGCGGCAATCCGAGATCCGGCGGATCGAGCAACAAGACGATGGCTGGCGGGTGCAGCTTGTCGACGGCGAGATCGCCGCGCGCCATGTCGTGGTCGCGCTCGGCCCGTGGTCGGCCGAGTTGCTGCGGCCGCTCGGCTATCGCGTGCCGCTGGCGTTCGAGCGCGGCTATCACCAGCATTTCGTGCCGAACCCGGCACGCAAATTGCTGCGGCCGATCCATGATGCGGAGGGGGCATTTCTGATGACGCCGATGGAGCAGGGCGTTCGCGTCACCAGCGGGGTCGAGCTCACCGCGCGCGATGCGCCGTCGAACTTTTCGCAGCTCGAGGCCGTGGTGCCGATGGCGCGCAGCGTGGTCGAATTCGGCGACGCGGTCGGCGAGCGCTGGCGCGGCGCGCGGC
>NZ_JACMYP010000603.1 GCF_020889705.1 Bradyrhizobium altum
CGCTGGCTGCTGGTGCCGACTGGGACGGCGCGCTGCGGATCGCGAGTGCCGCAGCCGCGGTTGCGGTCGGCAAGACCGGTACCGCGATCGTCAGATCCGCCGAGTTGCGCCGAAAGATCCTGCCGCACGCGTCGCTCGCGGCGGAGGAGAAGATCGTCCCGGCCGGCGGCGATATCGACGCCTATCTCGAGGAATGGCGCAGGCAGGATCTGCGGATCGGCTTCACCAATGGCTGTTTCGACATCCTGCATCCCGGCCACGTCAAGGTGCTGACCGCCGCGCGCGGCGCCTGTGACCGCCTGATCGTCGGCTTGAACAGCGACGCCTCGGTGAAGCGGCTGAAGGGCGAGGGGCGTCCGGTGCAGAACGAGCGCGCCCGGGCCGAGGTGCTGGCGGCGCTGGAAGCCGTCGACCTCGTCGCAATCTTCGAGGAGGACACGCCGATCAACCTGATCACGAAGGTGCGGCCGGGCGTGCTGGTCAAGGGCGGCGACTATACCCGCGAGCAGGTGGTCGGCCACGAGATCGTCGAGGCCGCCGGCGGCGAGTGGTGCTGGTCGAGATCCTGCAGGGCCACAGCACGACGTCGCTGGTTGCC
>NZ_JACMYP010000604.1 GCF_020889705.1 Bradyrhizobium altum
GCCATCCAGCAGGTACACCCGCGTGTTGGCAATTGGCCGCCCGATCGGGACCACCGACCCATTAAAATCAGCCGGGCAATGCCAGACTGTCGCGCAGACTGTTGCCTCGGTCGGGCCATAAGCGTTGACAATTGATGCCGGGGCAAGACTTCGGATGAGTTCAGCCTTCGGCAGCTCTCCAGCAAGAATGAGAACTTGCAAAGCCAAACATTCCAGATTGTTGCTTGCCTGAAGCGACGCCGGGGGTAACGTCGCATGGGTGATAGCTTCGCTTCGGAGATAATCCGATAGCTTGTTACTCGCTTGACGGATCTCGTCCGCAGGCAAGTGCAATGCGGCTCCAGAGCCAAACGCCATAAGAAGCTCCCAAGCGCTTGCATCAAAACCAACGGAGGCGAACTGCACGACTCGGCTCTTCGAAGAAGCGCGAAAAAGACCGACCTCAGCCAACAGCAGATTGACCAACCCTCGATGCTGGATCATGACGCCCTTTGGGGTTCCGGTTGAGCCTGATGTGTAGATCACATAGGCGAGATGGCGGGATGTGAGGCCAAGCGTGCGCGGGTCGGGGTCCGAAGCCGGCCGTTCGGCCCAGGCC
>NZ_JACMYP010000605.1 GCF_020889705.1 Bradyrhizobium altum
CCCGGTCGAGGCGATATCACCCGACACCACGACGGCGTGGCCCCTTGCGTATTTGTGGCCGTCGATCCGCGGCACCGGAAACGACCATCGCCAGGCCTGCGGCAAATTCTCCACGGTCAGCGGCTTGATCTCGTCGAGCACCTGCGCCGCGATGCCGATGTCCGCGACGCGCACCCGGCCGCAATACATCCGGCCCGGCAGCAACAGGTGCGCCGGCTTCTTGCGGAAGAAGGTGACGGTTTCGGTCGCCTGCACGGCCGCGCCCATGACAGCGCCCGTGGTGCCGTTGATTCCGCTCGGCAGGTCGACCGCCAGCACCGGCGTACCGTTGGCGTTGATGGCCGCGATCATCTCCAGCGGGTCGCCCTTGACCGGACGATTGAGCCCGGCGCCGAACAGCGCGTCGATGATCAGCGCCGGCTTGCCGAGCGCCTGCGGGTTGAACGGCAGCACCGGATATTTCCAGCCCTTCGCCGCCAGCGCCGCGTCGCCCTGCAGGCTGTCGCGCTCGCAGGGCAGGATCACCGACACCTCGCGGCCGCGCGCGGCGAGCTCGGCGGCGGCGACAAAGCCGTCG
>NZ_JACMYP010000606.1 GCF_020889705.1 Bradyrhizobium altum
GACGACGCGCTCAACCGGCAGATTGTCCGGCAACGGACGTCGCGGCGGCCGTGGATTTTGCGCGCGCTTCTCCTTGGCGACCCCTGGCGCGGCGAGTTCGGCCTTGGTTTCCTGTTCGGCCTGCGTCTCTTCGAGATCCTCGATGGCAAGCTCGAGCTGTTCGACCAGCAGCTTGCCGCGTTCGGAGGATTGCCCGAACTGTTCGCGCCGTGCCTTGGCGAGCATCAGCTTCAGCCGCTCGATTTCCAGTCGACCGACGGTCACTTCGCTCTTCGCCAGCGCCAGTTGTTCGCGCTGCGCAAGGATCATTGCGTGCGCAGCGGCAAGGTCGACGGGAAGCGGATCGGAAGGCGTTGTCACGAGGGCAACTCAATCATATTCGCCGCTAAAATTCGCGACCGATCTCCCCCGTGAGTCAATAAGCCACAGCTTAACCGGAAGCCTGCGGACGCCAGGTTGCCTGCGGCATTCGCCAGTCAATTCCGGACAGGAGATAGGATAGTTGCGCAACGCTGATCGTCACAACGCCGTCCGCCAGCGATGGCCACAAAAAGCGGCCGCGCTCCAACCGC
>NZ_JACMYP010000607.1 GCF_020889705.1 Bradyrhizobium altum
TCATGAGGACAAGACGCGGCTGATCGAGTTTGGCCGGTTCGCGGCCGTCTCACGTCAGCGGCGCGGCGAGCGGCGGCCAGAGACCTTCGCCTTCCTCGGCTTCACTCACTACTGTGGGCGGACCCGAGATGGCCGGTTCATCGTGAAGCACAAGACGGAAGGGAAACGCCTGACGCGCAAGCTGACGGCGTTGCGCCAGGAGGCTTGGCGGCTCATGCACGCGCCACTGGCCACGCAGCACGAGTGGCTCGCCGCCGTGCTGCGCGGGCACTATGGCTATTATGGCAGGCCGCACAATTACCCAGCGCTCAACGGCTTCTACCGCGAAGCGCGTCGGACCTGGCTGCGTTGTCTGAGACGGCGTAGCCAGAAAAGTCGGCGCATGGGCTGGTCGGAGTTCGAGACCCTGACGGCACGCTTCCGTCTGCCCGTTCCACACATCACTCGCACTTGGGCGCAGGCGCGGATATGACGCGGGTTACCCTCGGGAAGAGCCGGGTGCGGGAAATCCGCCCGCCCGGATCTGTGAGGGCGAAAGCCAAATGGCTGAGCTACTCGACCACGACCC
>NZ_JACMYP010000608.1 GCF_020889705.1 Bradyrhizobium altum
GGCCTGGCTCGGCCTGACGCCCAAAGACCATTCCACCGCCGGCAAGACCAGGCTCGGCAAGATTACCCGTGCTGGCGACGAGACCCTGCGTCGCCTGCTCGTGGCAGGGGCGACCGCCGTGATCCGGCAAGCCAGGCTCGGCCGCGGTCAGCCGTCGCGCTGGCTGCTGGCGCTGCTCCGGCGCAAACCGCCGAAGCTGGCGGCCGTGGCGCTCGCCAACAAGGTGGCCCGCATCGCCTGGAAGTTGATGGTCACCGGCGAGAGCTACGATGCCGCCCGGATCAACGTCGCAACGGCAACCGTCACTTAGGAGTTTGGCTGGCCAAACGCTGCACGCGCGAGCCGAACCGGAGCTGCAAGAGCAGATGGAATGATCGATCGATCCAGAACGCGAGACAAGCCGCGGGACCCATTGGCCTCCACAAGGTCGCCAGGTTGTTTGGCACTCGCGTCGCGGAAGCCATCTTGGCCAGCGATCAACATGATCGCATCAAACAGGCCGGACATATGGATGACAGCGATCCGATCAGGTTCAGAAGCTCTTGTGCCACGGCGGCCGTCCACATA
>NZ_JACMYP010000609.1 GCF_020889705.1 Bradyrhizobium altum
CGCCGCCCGCTGCCGCCGCGCCTGCTCCGGCCGCGCCGAAGGAAGCCAAGCGGGAAGCCGCTCCCCCCGCGGCACCGGCCGCACCGGCAGGGCCCGCCGTGTTTCCGAACGCGGTCGATCCCAAATACGCCAAGGAGTCCGAAGGCAAGCAGCGCATGCACACCTGCGTTGACCAGTACAATGCCAACAAGACCACGGGCGGCAATGGCGGCCTGAAGTGGATCCAGAAGGGCGGCGGCTATTACAGCGAGTGCAACAAGCGCCTGAAGGGCGCCTGAGTCGGCTGAAGCGAGTTTGACGGGGCGGCCGGCGTAAGCCGGCCGCTTTTCTTTGGCGCGAGCGCTATTGGCTTTCCGTGAGCAGCTTGTCTGCCGATTGCGCCAGCAGTTGCGCGCGCTTGCGTGGGCCGCGTTCGAGAAACAGCAGGCTCTGGCCGAAGATGAAGCAGTAGAACAGGAAGGCCTGCGCGTCGGCCGCCTCGGCTGGCAGCCCGGTGGCGCGATAGAGCTGGCCGACCTGCTTCAGCCGCGCGGCGTCGACGCTCGCGGCGG
>NZ_JACMYP010000610.1 GCF_020889705.1 Bradyrhizobium altum
GGCTGTCACGTCGATAGCAGCTTCCGTGGGACCATATAGGTTGTGCAGACCAGTCCAAGGCAATACGCGACGAACCTTCTGCGCAAGGCAGGCAGAAAGCGCCTCACCACTACACACGAGACGCTGCAGGGATGTGCAGCGATCAACACCCTTCGTGTCCATGAAGCCGTCCAGCATGGATGGTACAAAGTGTGCGGTGGTGATGCGTTGGCTGATTATCAAGTTTACAAGCGCATCAGGGTCTTTGTGCGCACCAGGAAGCGCCAGCACCAAGGTCGCCCCTTCAAGCAACGTCCAGAAGAATTCCCAGGCCGAGACATCGAAGCCAAATGGGGTCTTCTGCAAGACAACGTCAGTCGCATTGAGTGCATAGGCTTTTTGCATCCAGATCAGGCGATTGATGATAGCCCGATGCTCATTCTGTGCCCCTTTGGGCGTTCCGGTTGAGCCTGATGTGTAGATCACATAGGCGAGATGGCGGGATGTGAGGCCAAGCGTGCGCGGGTCGGGGTCCGAAGCCGGCCGTTCGGCCCAGGCT
>NZ_JACMYP010000611.1 GCF_020889705.1 Bradyrhizobium altum
GCATCGATCTTGAGGCAGTCGTGCTGAGCCATTTCGGCTCCTTGATCCCAAGTCAGCGTGCGACGTAGTTCTTCGGGCAAAGTGATGATGGTGCGCGAGATCGCGTCCCGCACAGCTTCCGTCCCGTGTCCCGATAGCGCAGGTCCGTTCTTCTTACGCGGAGCTTCGCCATGCCCCGCTAACCGGGGAAGGTGCAATAGCATTGTGAAGCGCGTCGTGCGTTCGACCAACGTGCCGATCGCCGAGCTGCCAAGACCGAGAATGAGGTCTCCCTCCCAATGTCCCGGCACGGCTCGATCGGCCGCTTCAGCGGGGCGCTCGCTGATCATGATCTCCGGCGAGCTTGCCCCGCCTGCGTACGCGCCCCCTGGGCACACGCAACACGCGTCCGGTTCGCAAGCAGGCCGTCAGTTCGCTGCGTAGTACACCGCGGCCCTGAACGAAGAGAGCCTGATAGATGGCTTCGTGGCTGATGCGCATCGTCTTGTCGTCCGGGAAGTCGATCGGCAA
>NZ_JACMYP010000612.1 GCF_020889705.1 Bradyrhizobium altum
TGGTGCCAGACGGCGCGCGCGACGATGTCGCGTGGCGCGAGCTCGGCGCCGGGCTGATCGGCCATGAAGCGCCGGCCGGTCTCGTCGATCAGGGTCGCGCCGTCGCCGCGGATCGCCTCGGTCAACAGCGGCATCGGGCGTGACGGCCCGTCGAAGGCGGTCGGATGAAACTGGACGAATTCGAGGTCCGACAGTTTTGCGCCGGCATGTGCCGCGAGCGCGAGCCCCTGGCCGAAACATCCGCCCGGATTGGTGCTGTCTGAAAACAGCCCACCGATGCCGCCGGTCGCGATCACGACGCGGTTGGTCGCGATCGTCAGCGCGCCGCGGTCGTTGGCCGCAAGCACGTCCCTGACTGCATTGTCCTCGACCAGCAACCTGCGCGCCTCGACACCTTCCAGCAAGGTGATCGATGGCGTCCGGCGGACCGCGGCGATCAGCGCGCGCATGATCTCGCGGCCGGTGCCGTCGCCGGTGGCGTGCACGATGCGGTTGCGGCCG
>NZ_JACMYP010000613.1 GCF_020889705.1 Bradyrhizobium altum
CGAGAGATGTGATCATTAGCCGGCAGAGGCTCGTGATGTCGTAGACGGGTAAGCTAGTGATACGGCGGATCTCCGGCGCGACCAGGGGGAATGCCGTGCATTCGAGCAGAATGGCGGCGATCTCCGGATGTGCGGCACGGAGGCGCGCGACGCAGGTGGCGACATCGCTCTCAAGAGCGGGAATGCCGGGCCATTGCGGCGGACGCTTCAACTCCTCGTGCCAATACTTGCCGCCTTCGATGCCTCCGATCACGATGCTCGCGCGCTCGTCGGGATCATCGACCCCGAGCAGATCTTCGCTCAAGTGTGTCGAGTCGAAGGTCACGACGGCGATCTTGGCGCGCTTCCGCAACTGGCGGAGCAACGCCGGCAGAAGCATCAGGCTTGACATTGCCACGGGCACACTCACCGACGCGGCCACCGCCGCCTGGTGCCGGATAGAGAAGCCGCAGTTCGAGCTTATTGCGACGCTGCCTCGCTCGACCAGCCGCTTGGCTGCTG